>JAPOHV010000030.1 GCA_029979305.1 Mycobacteriaceae bacterium
CGCCGAGATCCAGATCAACGCGGCGCTGCAGAACGGTGAACTCACCGCCGAGGAACTGCGGGAGATGGCCGTCTTCATCACGCACTATGTGGGATTCCCGCTCGGCTCGACCTTCAACAGCGTCATCGAGAAGGTGATCGCGAAACGCGCCAAGGGTCAGTAGCCGACTACACGCGTGTAGGCCAGTGCTCCGAAGAACAGCACCGCGATCACCAGCGCGAGGGTTCCGGCCGCATACGGCCAGGCCGATGTCCGCTTACGGATCCGGATAACGGTGAGAACCAGACCGGCCAGTCCGGTCAGGCCCGCGACGACGATCGTCGTCAACACCACGGTCACCGCGCCGTCGACGCTGCATGACTGGGGCGGGCAGTAGTCGAGGAAGGCCAGCGAGAAGACACCCATCACCGCACCGGCTGCACCGACGATCAGGGTGGCCGAAAGGGCGAGGATCGAGACCACCACATCGGTGCCGTTCCGCGCCGGGGCCGGCTGCCGATCCGGCGGCGGCGGGGGAGTGTGCATGGGGCGATCGTATTCGCCTCGGCGAGGGCGACCCCGAGCGTGAATTAGGGTTTGGGCGTGCGCGTCCTCGTGATCGGTTCCGGTGCCCGCGAACATGCCCTCCTCACCGCGTTGCGCAGGGATCCGGACGTGGACTATCTGGCGGTCGCACCCGGTAACGGCGGCACCGCGGCGATCGCCGACCAGTACGAGGTGGATGCCGGCTCATCAGACGACGTCACCGCACTGGCCCGGCGGCTGCGGGCCGACCTGGTGGTGATCGGGCCGGAGGTTCCGCTCGTGCGAGGTGTCGCCGACGCGGTGCGGGCCGCAGGTATCGCCTGCTTCGGGCCGTCCGCCGCCGCCGCCCGTATCGAGGGCTCCAAGGCTTTCGCCAAGGACGTGATGGCCGCCGCCGGAGTGCGCACCGCCCGCAGCGAGACCGTGGACAACCCGGCCGGTCTCGACGCCGCGCTGGACCGGTTCGGCCCGCCGGCGGGGCAGCGTGCCTGGGTGGGCAAGGACGACGGACTGGCCGCCGGAAAGGGTGTGGTGGTCAGCGCCGACCGCGACGCGGCCCGCGCCCACGCCGCCGAACTCCTCGAGTCGGGACACCCCGTGCTGCTGGAGTCCTTCCTGGACGGGCCCGAGGTGTCGCTGTTCTGTCTGGTCGACGGGACAGCCGTCGTGCCACTGCTGCCGGCCCAGGACTTCAAGCGGGTCGCTGACGGCGACACCGGCCCCAACACCGGCGGCATGGGTGCCTACGCGCCGCTGCCCTGGCTGCCCGACTCCGTGCGCGCCGCGATCGTCCATGACGTGGTCGAACCGGTGGCCGCCGAGATGGCCAGGCGAGGCTGCCCGTTCTCCGGGCTGCTCTACGCCGGACTCGCCATCACCCCCGACGGGCCCGCCGTGGTCGAGTTCAACTGCCGCTTCGGTGATCCCGAGACCCAGGCGGTGCTGGCGCTGCTGGAGTCCCCGCTCGCACGACTGCTGTATGCCACCGCCACCGGGAAGCTGGCAGGTTTTCCCCCGTTGCGGTGGCGGGACGGCTACGCCGTCACCGTCGTGCTCGCTGCCGAGAACTACCCCGGCGCCCCCCGGGTCGGAGACGTCATCACCGGCGCGCAGGCTGACGGCGTGCTGCACGCCGGGACAGCCCGAAACGATGACGGGACGATCGTGTCCACCGGGGGCAGGGTGCTCTCGGTAGTCGGCAGCGGAGCGGACCTCAACGCCGCCCGCGACGCCGCCTACCGGACTCTCTCGGGAATTCACCTGTCCGGCGGCCACTTCCGCAAAGACATCGCACTGGCTGCCGCAGAGGGGCGGATCGCCCTGTGATCGACCGTCGCGCCGCATTCACCTCTGAGCGCGCCGACGTGCTGAGTTTCTGCGAGGCGTTGGGACCGGCGGACTGGCGGATGGACAGCCGTGCCGAAGGGGGGAGCGTGGCGGACGTGGTCGCCCACCTTGCCGCCGGTTGCCACGCCATCTTCACCCCCTCGGTGGTCGCGATCATGCGCGCCACCGACATCGAACAGGCAAATGATCAGATGGTGGCGGCCCGCAGTGACCGCAATCCCGCCCGGATTCTGGCCGAATACCGAAGGTGGAGCAGGATTTTCGGCACCGTGGTTCCGGCAGTGGCACGAACACCGCTGGGAGGACTGCACCTCCCGCTCGGTGAACTGGGACGATTCCCGATGAGACTGGTGCCCAGTGCGATGGTCTTCGACCAGCACACCCATCTGCGTCACGACATCGCGCCGGCGCTGGGGCGCACGGCTCCGCCCTCCGATGCCAACCGGATGGCGGCGGTCATGGAGTGGATGACGGCGGTGCTGTCCAACCAGTTGACGCAGTCCCGGCCGGCGTGGCTCGAGCGGCCGCTGTCGCTCACCCTCACCGGGCCGGGTGGAGGATCATGGCTCGTCGGACCCTCCGGCTCCGTCACTCCCGGCGATACCCGCTCGGCCGCGGCGCGGATCACGGGAGTGGCAGCGGAGTTCCCGGAGTGGGGAACCCGTCGCGTCAGCTGGCGGGAACGCAACGTGGATGTTTCCGGCGACGTCGACTACGCGACGCAATTCCTCGACGCGGTCGACATCGTCTGAGCGCGGTGTAGGTTCGGGCGGCATGGACGTCGCAGTCATCGGCGCCTCCGGTTCGGTGGGCCGTGCGGTCTGCATGCAACTGCTCGCCACCGGGGTCGTCAGCAGCGGGGAACGGCTGCAACTGGTCGGCCGCAGGGGTGGCGCCAGTGAAGTGGGGATCGTCGGCCAGCGGATCGACCTGCTCGACGCCTTCGCCAGCCGCGGCGCACGGATCGACACTGTTCTCGACGGCGAGGAGATCGACGCCGACATCGTCATCGTGGTCGCCGGCGCCCCCCCGCCCGACCAACCCGACACGATCGCCGACCGCCACACCCTGGCGAAGGCGAACCTGCCGATCTTCGAGTACTACGCCGACATGCTGGCCCGGCACTGCCCCAAGGACGAGTTGGTCATCGTCCAGTCCAATCCGGTCGAATTGGCGGTGTCGGTGTTCGCCGACCGGTTGGGCCGCCACCACGTTGTGGGAGCGGGCGCCTACAACGACTCGCTGCGGTTCCGGCGCGAACTCGCCGAAGGTCTGGTCGACGGGCAGCACTGCCCTCCTGTGGTGGCGGCGTACATCCTCGGCGAGCACGGCATGCACGCGGTGCCGATCTGGTCCAGTGCCAGAGCGGCGGGCGTGATCCCCGGAGAGTGGGAGGAGCATCTGGCCGCCGTCCGGCAGCCGATCCCGCTGTCGGAACTCCCGGGTGTCGTCGCCGCCACCCGGCAGCGGCTGGCCGAACTGCTGGTCGCCAAGCGGCCGGTCGAGGCGGAGGAGCTCGTCGCGGCCTGCCCGCCCGATGTGCGGGCGCTGGTGAAGCCGTGGTTTGCGCACTGGGCCGGCCGAACCAGCACCGCCACAGCGCATTCCGTCGTCGATATCGTCGACCGGCTGCAGGCCGGACACCGGTTGGTCCTGCCGATGCAGGTCGTCGCACACGCCGACGAGTGGCCGGGAGTTGACACCGTGATGGGTTTACCGGTCGACATCGACGCAACCGGCTGGCACTCGATCGTGGAGATCCCGCTCACCGAGGAGGAACTGGGCGGGCTGCGCGCGGCGGGAATCGCCGTCGCCGGTCAGCTGGAAGACCTGCGGTCCTGAGATCTTCAGGCCGTCAGCAGCGGAGCCATCCAGGCGAGTTCACCGGGGAGTTGCGTGCTCCAGAAGCCGGCGTCGTGCCCGCCGGGCGAGAAGCCGCCCGCGGGCGGGCTGGGCAACTGGGCGATGAAGGCCTTGGTGGCCGGGTAGAACGGGTCACTGTCGCCGCAATCGATCCGCAGCGGGATCGCGCCGAGCGCGGGCAGACCGAAGACGTTGTTGGCGGCGAAGTCCTCGGGCCCGTCGAAGGCCCCCGGCGCTGCCGCGCCGGACGACAGCCACAGCGCGGGGCTCACCGCGCAGATGGCGGCGGTCCGCGCGGGTCCGAGCCGGGCGCCGAGCAGCAGCGCGCCGTAGCCGCCCATCGACCACCCCATGAAGCCCACCCGGGAGGTGTCCAGGCCCTGCCCGGCGAGCATCGGGATGAGCTCGGTGAGCACCATGGCTCCGGCGTCCTCACCGGAGGCCCGGCGGTGCCAGTAACTGCCGCCGCCGTCCACGGCAACCACCGCGAAGGGCGGCAGCCCGGCGGCGACGGCCTGGGCCAGGCCGCTCTCGACCCCGCCGGCCATGACCGCCGCGGCGCTGCTGCCCTTGCCGTGCAGCGCGATGACCGGCCGTAGCGCAGCGGTTTGGCCGGGCGGGCGGGCGATCGCCCAGTCGGTCGCAATACCGCCGCGGGCCGCGGAGAGGAAGGATCCGGTCACCATCGTCGGCGCCGCAGGGGCCGCCGCGGCAGGTGCGGCCGCGGCTCGTGTTCCGAATGCGACCGCGCCGGCGGCGCCGACGCCCAGGCGCAGTGCTGACCGGCGGGTGATGATCGGCATACGGCAATCCTGCCACTGCGACGGTCGGTGCGGCCCGGGCGGATGAACCAGGGGAACCAGCAGTCACATCTTCGGGCAAAGCGCGATCCGGCCTGCGGTGCTGCTGGCAGCATGGCACCGGTGACCGCAGCGGTGACGCCGAAGGGGGAACGACGCAGGTACGCGCTGGTGCGCGCGGCCGCTGATTTGTTGTGCGAGGGCGGTTTCGAGGCGGTCACGCATCGGGCTGTGGCGGAGCGGGCCGGCCTTCCGCTCGCGTCGACCACCTACTACTTCTCGTCGCTGGACGAGTTGATCGAGACGGCTGTGGACTACCTCGGCGCCATCGAGGTCAGCCGGTTACGCGACCGGGTCAAGGCGCTGCCCCGCCGGCGGCGCGGCGCCGAGGCGGCTGCCGACCTCCTCGTTGACCTGCTGGCCGGCGAACCGCAGCGCGAGCTGTTGATCTCCCGCTATGAGCGCTACATCGCGTGCGCGCGGCACCCGGCGATGCGCGGGGTGGAACGCCGCCTGTTGCAGCAGCGGGTGGCGGCGGTCGGCGAGGCGATGTCCCGGTCCGGCCGGCGCGCGAGGGTCGACATGATGACAGCGCTGCTGTATTCCGTCGACGGAGCGGTCGTTTCCGCTCTGGTCGACGACCGCGATGGTCCTCGCGAAAGCGTTCGTGCCACTCTGGTGGACGTGATCGACGTACTGGCGCCCATCGACGATCTGGTCTGACGTGGGCCTCTCTGATGTCGCCCGCCCGGTGACCGGGCTTCTCGACGGCGCGATGGACCGAGCCCTGGTGCTGGGCTATACGCGCATCGGCTCCGGATTGCGGCGCCGCTGGTGGCCTGCCGACCCCGCCCCCGATGCCCTGGTCGGCAAGCGGGTGGTGGTGACCGGTGCTACGGCGGGTATCGGACTGGAGATGGCCCGGGCGTTCGCCCGGCTGGGCGCGACGGTGCACCTGCTGGGGCGTGACCCCGAGAAGGTGCGTCGCTGCGTCGCCGAGATTGCGCGGGATGTCCCCGAGGCCGACCTTGTCGGGGAGGTGTGCGACGTCTCCGACCTCGAGGCGGTCGCGAACTGGACGACCGACTTCGCCAGCCGGGTGCCGGCACTGGACGGTCTGGTGCACAACGCCGGGCTGATGCCCAAGGACCGCATGGTCACACCGCAGGGTCATGAACTGCAGTTGGCCACCCACATCCTCGGGCCCCACCTGATGACCGAACGGCTGCTGCCGCTGTTGCGCGCCGCACGCGGGGCGTCGGTGGTGTTCGTGTCGTCGGGCGGTATGTACAGCACACCGCTGACGATCGACGATCTGGAGTCCAACCGTGACTACAACGGGGTGCGCACCTACGCCCGCACCAAACGCATGCAAGTGGTTCTCGCCGACGCGTGGGCCCACCGCCTGGCCCGCACCGCGGTGAAAGTCGAGAGCATGCACCCGGGCTGGGTGGATACCCCCGGCGTGGCGGAGTACCTGCCTCGGTTCCGGGTCATCACCAGGCCGCTGCTGCGGGAGCTCGCCGACGGAGCCGACACCGCGGTGTGGCTGGTGGCCACCCGCCCGCAGTCGAAACCGGGCCATTTCTGGCACGACCGCGCCCAGCGGCCGACCACGTTCGGCTGGCAGCGCCGGGAAAACCCCGCCACGGTGCGGCGGTTCCTGCAGCGGGTCAGCGACCTGACCGGCACGTCGAAGGCGTGGACCTAGGCCAGGGCCGGCATCAGGACAGGGCCGGCGTGACGATGCAGCCGGTTTCGGTACTGCCGTAGACGGTGATGCGCTGCGGTCGGGTGGCGGCATATCGCGCGATGTAGGCGCACAGCACCGCATCGACCGGATCCTCGGCTCGGCGCAGCTCGGATTTGCGGGTGGCGCTCAGGACATCGCTTCGCAGCGACAGCCAGCCCTCGGACGCGGTGACCGTGAAACCGTCGAGCGCTTCGATGAATTCCATGAGCCGCAACAACTCTGACCGCAGCCCGGTGAAGTCGCGCCCCTGCTTCTGTTTGTACTTCAGGGTCTTGTCCAGACCGAACAGCACCACACTGGCGGCATGCGGATAGACCTCGAGAGCCTTGCGTGGCGCGGTCGACCGCGGGTCCAGATCCAGGCCCAACTCCGCGCACAACCGTGCCCCCCGGCCGCCGTCGGCGAACCACGGCAGGCCGGTGTTGGCGGGGTGGGTCCCGGCGTCGAAGCGGCGGAAGTCACGGTTCAGTGCGGCCTCGCACGGCCGGTTCCCGCCCGGATTGGTCACCACCAGTGGCGCGTCGATGGCGACTACGCAGTCGCCTGCCACATAGGGCCTCAGCTGGTCGAGTAGTTCGCCGTCGGCGCCGGCCACGCCCACATGGCAGAGCCTGCCCGCGGCGTCCGCGGCGGCCACGCCGGTCGGGCTCCGCTGTCCCCAGGCGAGGTCGACTCCGACGAAGTACACGCACCAAACCGTAAGCTTCTTCCCGTGACCGTGCCCAACGTCCTGGCCAGCCGATACGCCAGCCCGGCGATGGTCGGGATCTGGTCGCCGGAATCGAAGATCCGTGCCGAGCGCCGGCTGTGGCTGGCTGTGCTGAGGGCGCAACGCGAACTCGGCGTCGACGTGCCCGAGGCCGCCCTGGCCGACTACGAGCGGGTACTCGACGACGTCGACCTCGAGTCGATCGCGGCCCGTGAGCGGGTGCTGCGCCACGACGTGAAGGCACGTATCGAGGAGTTCAATGCGCTGGCCGGCCACCAGCACGTGCATAAGGGCATGACGAGCCGCGACCTCACCGAGAATGTCGAGCAGTTGCAGATCCGCCAGTCGCTGGAGCTGGTGCACGGCCGGGGGGTGGCGGTGGCGGCCCGACTGGCCGAACGGGCCGTCGGCTTCCGCGACCTGGTGATGGCCGGCCGCAGCCACAACGTCGCCGCCCAGGCCACCACCCTGGGCAAGCGGTTCGCCTCCGCAGCGCAGGAAACCCTCATCGCGCTCACCCGGGTCCGCGAACTGCTGGACCGGTATCCGCTGCGCGGCATCAAGGGGCCGATGGGCACCGCCCAGGACATGCTCGACCTGTTCGACGGCGACACCGCTCGGCTGGCCGAACTCGAACGCCGCATCGCCTCCCACCTCGGCTTCAGCGCCGTGCTCGGCAGCGTCGGTCAGGTCTACCCCCGGTCGATGGACCACGATGTGCTCTCCGCGCTGGTCCAGCTGGGAGCCGGCCCGTCCTCGCTGGCGCACACCATCCGGCTGATGGCCGGCCACGAGCTGGTGACCGAGGGTTTCGCGCCCGGCCAGGTGGGCTCCTCGGCCATGCCGCACAAGATGAACACCCGCAGCTGCGAGCGGGTCAACGGTCTGCAGGTGGTGCTGCGGGGCTACGCCTCGATGGCGGCGGAACTCGCTGGTGCGCAATGGAATGAAGGCGACGTGTTCTGCTCGGTGGTGCGACGGGTGGCGCTGCCGGACGCCTTCTACGCCATCGACGGCCAGAGCGAGACCTTCCTGACCGTCCTCGAGGAGTTCGGCGCCTACCCCGCGGTCATCCAGCGCGAACTCGACCGCTACCTGCCGTTCCTGGCCACCACCAAGGTGCTCATCGCGGCGGTGCGCGCGGGAATGGGTCGCGAGGCCGCCCACGAGGTCATCAAGGAGCATGCCGTCGCGGTGGCTCTGGCCATGCGCGAACGCGGCGCGGAACCCGACCTGCTCGATCGGCTGGCCGCCGATCCCAGGCTGCCATTGGACCGTGCCGCACTCGATGCCGCACTGGCCGACCGGCAGTCGTTCACCGGCGCGGCCGGTGCCCAGGTCGACGCCGTCGTGGCCGCCGTCGACGACGTGGTGGACGCCTATCCGGATGCCGCCAAGTACACCCCCGGCGAGATCCTTTAGCGCCTCAAACCTTCAGCGGCTCAACGCGCCGAGGTGACCCGGGCCACTCCGGCCGACCGTAGTTCCAGCGCGGCAAGCCCGCGCACCACCGCCGGGTCGTGGCGCCGCCATGCTCCCACCGGATCGGCATCGACCTCGGTCAGCCTCCGCAGCGGCCGGTTGGCCAGCGCCCGCAGCGCGAGCAACTCCTCACCAGCCGGGGTTTGCGCCAGCGCGATCACCGTCCACTTTCGGCGGAAGAACCGGATGCGCAGCAACAGCCATGGCATCCCCACTGCCAGGATGGGCGGTGCCGCCACGGCGATCGCCAGCAGCACGGCGAGCCAGGTTGCGGTGGAGTTGAGGTTCTGGCCGGCGCCGGCCAGATCGAGGGCCGCCTCACTGGCGGCACGCAACGGTTTGGCCACTGTGTCTCCCACCAGCGGGATGCGGTCGGCGCTGTCACCGGCGGAGTTGAGATTGTCCGAGATGCCGGTGGCTCCGTCCTTCACCTGGGTGCCCACCCGGGCGATCGCGGCGATGGCATGGTGCACGGCGATGCCCACCAGTACCCAGATGGTCAACCACGCCGCGATCAGCAGGTCGCTGATCAACTGGGCGGTCAGTCGGGCCGGGGTGGTGGCATAGGGCAGGAAACGCGACTTCATGGGTTCGATCCCAGCACAGAGGACCCCGTGTGCGGCCGATAGGCTGGCGCGGTGCGTCCCGCCCTGTCCGACTATCAGCACCTGGCCAGCGGCAAGGTCCGCGAGCTGTACCGCATCGACGCCGACCACCTGCTGTTCGTCGCCACCGATCGCATCTCGGCCTTCGACTACATCCTCGACACCGCCATCCCGGACAAGGGACGCATCCTCACCGCCATGAGCGTGTTCTTCTTCGGGCTGATATCCGACCGCGGCGGGCCACCCAACCACCTCGCCGGACCACCGGACGATCCGCGCATTCCCGCCGACGTGCTGGGCCGGGCGCTGGTGGTGCGGAAACTCGACATGGTGCCGATCGAATGCGTCGCCCGCGGCTACCTCACCGGCTCAGGGCTGCTCGACTATCAGCGCACCGGCGCGGTGTGCGGGATCGAGCTGCCGTCTGGTCTGGTTGAGGCCAGCAGGTTCGACCAGCCGTTGTTCACCCCCGCGACCAAGGCCGAACTCGGCGCCCACGACGAGAACGTCTCCTTCGACCGGGTGGTCGGGATTGTCGGTGCCGATCGCGCCGGGCAGTTGCGCGACCTGACGCTGCAGACCTACCGGTTGGCCGCCGACCACGCGCTGGGCAAGGGGATCATCATCGCCGACACCAAGTTCGAGTTCGGCGTCGATCGGGACGGTTCGCTGGTTCTCGCCGACGAGGTGTTCACCCCTGATTCGTCACGCTACTGGCCGGCCGACACCTACCGGGCGGGTGTTGTGCAGCCCAGCTTCGACAAGCAGTTCGTCCGCAACTGGCTGACCGGACCGGACTCCGGCTGGGACCGGAACGGCGCACAACCACCCCCGCCGCTTCCCGCCGGCATCGTCGACGCGACTCGCGCGCGCTACATCGAAGCCTACGAACGCATCTCGGGGCTGGAATTCGGCGACTGGATCGGCAGCAGTTCGTGACCGCGCCGAAGCCGAAGCGCGTCGAGACCAAACGGGAATACCACGACGACGTCTTCATCGACCCCTACGAGTGGATGCGGGACAAGTCCGACCCCGAAGTCATCGCACACCTCGAGGCAGAGAACGCTCACGTCGAGGAGATGACGGCCTACCAGGAACCGTTGCGCCAGAGGATCTTCGACGAGATCAAGTCCCGGACCAAGGAGACCGACCTGTCGGTTCCGCTGCGCCGCGGGGACTGGTGGTATTACGGCCGCAGTTTCGAGGGCAAGCAATACGGCGTGCACTGCCGTTGCCCGGTGGCCGGCCCCGGCGACTGGGATCCGCCGGTCCTCGACGAGCACACCTCGATCCCGGGCGAGCAGGTGCTGCTCGACGAGAACCTCGAAGCCGAGGGCCACGACTTCTTCGCGGTCGGCGCGGCCAGCGTCAGCCCGGACGGGGCCATCCTGGCCTACTCGGTCGACGTGGTCGGCGACGAGCGCTACACCCTGCGGTTCAAGGACTTGCGCAGCGGCGAGATCTACCCCGACCGCATCGCCGGCATCGCCGCCGGTGTCACCTGGGCGACTGACAGCGGCTGCGTCTACTACACCACCGTCGACGCCGCCTGGCGGCCCGACACCGTGTGGCGACACCGATTGGGCCACAGCGGCCCCGACGAGCAGGTGTTCACCGAGCCCGACGAACGGTTCTGGGTCGCGGTGGGCCGCACCAGAAGCAACGCCTACATCGTCATCGTCGCCGGGTCGGCGGTCACCTCCGAGATCCGGGTGGCTGACGCCTCCGACCCGGACGCCGCGTTCACCACGGTGCTGCCCCGCCGCGACGGGATCGAGTACACCGTCGACCACATCGTCGTCGACGGTGAGGACCGGTTCCTGATCCTGCACAACGACGGCGCGCCGAATTTCAGCCTGGTCGAGGCACCGGTCTGCGACCCCGCCGCCCAGCGGACCCTGGTAGCGGCCCGGGACGATGTTCGGCTGGAGGGCGTGGACGCCTTCGCGGGACAGTTCGTCCTGCACTTCCGAAAGGAAGCGCTGCCTGGGCTGCAGATCTGGCCGGTGGCCGGTGCCGGCTACGGCACACCGGCAGACATCACCTTCGATTCGGAGTTGATGGCCTGCGGACTCGGCGGAAACCCGAACTGGGACGCTCCGCGACTACGTGTCGGGGCCACGTCGTTTCTCACCCCGATGCGGATCTATGACATCCACCTCGCGACCGGAGAACGTACCCTGCTGCGCGAAGCGCCTGTCCTGGGCGGATATCGCCGCGACGACTACGTCGAGCGCCGCGACTGGGCGGTGGCCGAGGACGGCACCCGGATCCCGATCTCACTGATGTATCGGGCGGACGCCGAATTCCCGGCTCCTACTGTGCTCTACGGCTACGGGGCCTACGAGTCGAGCGAAGACCCCCGCTTCTCAATCGCCCGGTTGTCGTTGCTCGACCGCGGAATGGTGTTCGCGATCGCGCACATTCGCGGCGGTGGCGAGATGGGCCGGCTGTGGTACGAACGCGGTAAACTCTTGGACAAGAAGAACACCTTCACCGACTTCATCGCCGCGGCAAGGCATCTCGTCGATGCCGGTCTGACTCGTCCGCGCAATCTGGTGGCACTCGGCGGCAGTGCCGGGGGACTGCTGATGGGTGCGGTGGCCAATATGGCCCCCGACCTCTTCGCCGGGATCCTGGCGCAGGTTCCATTCGTCGACCCGCTGACGACGATCCTCGACCCCTCGCTTCCGCTGACCGTGACCGAATGGGACGAGTGGGGAAATCCGCTCGAGGACAGCGACGTGTACTTCTACATGAAGTCCTACTCACCGTACGAGAACGTCGAGGCCAAGGAGTACCCGGCCATCCTGGCGATGACCTCGCTGAACGACACCCGGGTGTTCTACGTCGAGCCGGCGAAATGGGTTGCCGCACTTCGTCACGCCAAGACCGACCCGCATCCGGTGCTGCTGCGCACCCAGATGGCCGCCGGTCACGGCGGCATCAGCGGCCGCTACGAGCGGTGGAAGGAAACGGCCTTCCAGTTCGCCTGGCTGCTGGCGACCGCGGATCCGGACCGGTTCGGAAATGGCGCAGCGGGCTAGCGGCCGGTGCCACTCGCCGTCGTCGCGATACCCCCGTCAACCGGGATGATCGCGCCGTTGACATAGGCGCCGGCACGTCCGGCCAGATAGATCGCGACACCGGCCATGTCGTCGTCGCGGCCGATGCGTCGCAACGGGGCGGCGGCGGCGATGGCATCCCCGAAGGCATCCAGGGTGGCGGCCATCATCTTCGATGGGAACGGCCCGGGTGCGATCGCGTTGACGGTGATGTGCTGCGGGCCGAGTTCTTTGGCGAGTACTCGGGTCAACTGGTGAAGGGCGGCCTTACTGGCGGAATACGAATAGGTGGGCATCGGACTGACCTGGATTCCGTCGATGCTGCCGACATTGATGATGCGGGCCGGATCGTCGTGCGTGCCGGCCTCGCGTAACGCGGGCAACAACTCCTGGACCATCCAGAACGGCGCCTTGACGTTCAGGTCGAGTACCCGGTCCCAGGCGGCGGCCGGAAACGTCTCCAACGGCTCGCCCCAGGTCGCGCCGGCGTTGTTCACCAGGATGTGCAGCGCATCGGTCCGGGAGCGGACGTCGGCCGCCAACCGCGCACACTCCTCCGGTCGCGACAGATCGGCGGCCACACCGCGCACCGTGCCGAACTCCGACAGTGCCGAAACCGCCTCCTGCACTGCCTCGGCCTTTCGCGAACTGACCACCACGCTCGCCCCGGCCTGGAGCAGACCGCGGGCGATCATCATCCCGATGCCGCGGGTACCGCCGGTGACAAGCGCGGTCTTCCCGCCCAGCCCGAAGAGCCGTTCCAGATCAGCTGCGCTCACATGAATTCCCTTCGATCAGAACCGGACCGGACTCTCCTCGGGCAGCACCCGGAAGTCGGTGTCGCACATCTCGGTGAGCCTGCCGTAGAAGATGCCGCGTGCCGGCGGGGCAATGATGCCCTGATGGATGGGCACGGCGTGGCGGGGCGCCACCGCCCGCAGATAGTCCACCGCCTCGGAGATCTTCAGCCACGGGGCGGCGGCCGGTGTGGCCAGCACCTCTACCGGTTCGTCGGGAACGAAGAGGGCGTCGCCGGGATGCATCAACCGTGCCGGGTGCTCGTCGTCGCCGACGAGATAGGAGATGTTGTCAATGACCGGGATCTCCGGGTGGATCACCGCGTGCCGACCACCCACGCCGCGGATGGTCACACCGTTGACGGTCAGCGCGTCGCCGACCGCGACCGCCCGCCAATCACCGCCCAGCATCGCCGCGGTCTGCGGGTCGGCGTACAACGCGGCCTGCGGGTTGGCCTCCACCAGTTCGGGCAGCCGTTCCGGGTCGGCGTGATCGGGATGCTGATGGGTGATGAGGATCGCCGACAGTCCGGTGATGCCCTCGAAGCCGTGTGAGAAGTTTCCGGGATCGAACAGCAACCGTGCGCCACCGTGGGAGACACCAAACTCGGCGAGCAGGCACGAATGTCCGAAATGCGTCAACTCCATGCTTACGATTGTGCGCGCACAGGAGGCGGCGATATGCGGATGGCCCTCACATCGGTCATGGTGGCCTCCTGCGTGGCCGCCGCACCGGCCGCCGCCGAACCTGCCAACACCTGCCCGCCGGCCTGCAACAGGATTCCGGAGACCGCGTGGATCGCACCGACGTCGATCCCGCTCGACGCCGCCTACTCGTGGCCCAACCTGGCCGGCCTCGCGGTCACCTCCCGTCCGGCTCGATTCCGGTTCGAGGAACTGTGTGCGACCCCGGCGGTGCCCGACGATCCGCGTGGCTACGCAGTCGCCGAACGTTCGCAGGTCTCCTCACCGCGGGGTCAGTGGCAGTTGCAGGCGCAGGTGCTGCACTGGCGGGGTGAGACCTGGCGCGGCGGGCAACTGGTGCGGGATGCCTTCGCCGCCGCGGTCGCGGCACTGCGGGCCTGCCAGGTGACCAACCCGACGGCGTCACCGTCGCTGACCCTTGACCAGACCGACCGGATGGCCGCCGCGGTCAGTGGGCCGGTGATTCTGCATCAATACCTGCTCGCCGACCCGGTCAACAGCACGATGACCGAGTTGGCGCTGTGGACCGACGGGCCGGCCCGGACGCCGTGGCCCGCCGTCTCCGAGACGGCCGTCCTCGATGCGCTCGGCGCGCCGTTGTGCACCGCCTACGTCGACTCCTGCCCGTGACAGCACCGGTAGGATCGTCGCCGCACCCTCCGTCGACACCAGGAGCACCGTCGGCGCCCCGACCTTAAGGAGTTCAGTGCCCCGGGTAGTTGTCACCGTGATGCCGAAAGCCGAGATTCTCGATCCCCAGGGTCAGGCCATCGTCGGCGCGCTGGGTCGGCTGGGCCATCCCGGCGTTTCGGAGGTTCGCCAGGGCAAGTGTTTCGAACTCCAGGTCGACGACACCGTCACCGACGACCAGTTGGCCGATATCGCCGAGTCGCTGCTGGCGAACACCGTGATCGAGGACTGGTCGGTCACCAGGGATCCGGCATGACCGCCCGGATCGGGGTCATCACCTTCCCGGGGAGCCTTGACGACGTCGACGCCGCCCGGGCCGTGCGCCGGACCGGAGCCGAGGCGGTCAGCCTCTGGCACGGGGACGCCGACCTGAAGAAGGTCGACGCTGTGGTGGTGCCGGGAGGTTTCTCCTACGGCGACTACCTGCGCTGCGGGGCCATCGCCAAGTTCGCCCCGGTGATGGGCGAGGTGATCGCCGCCGCCGGACGTGGCATGCCGGTGCTGGGCATCTGCAACGGCTTTCAGATCCTGTGCGAGGCGGGCCTGCTTCCCGGTGCGCTGACCCGCAACGCGGGTCTGCACTTCATCTGCCGCGACGTCTGGCTGAAGGTCGACTCGATCACCACGGCCTGGACGTCGCGCTACGAGTGGGGTGCCGAGTTGCTGGTGCCGCTGAAGTCCGGCGAGGGACGTTATGTGGCGAGCGAATCCGTACTCGACGAACTAGAGGGCGAGGGCCGGGTGGTTTTCCGCTACGCCGACAACCCGAATGGCTCGATGCGCGATATCGCCGGTGTCAGTTCCGCAAACGGCAGGGTGGTCGGCCTGATGCCGCATCCCGAGCACGCCACCGAACCGCTGACCGGCCCGTCGGACGACGGACTGGGGATGTTCTATTCCGCACTCGACGCGGTGCTGGCCGTCTGACGATGACCGGTGCGAGCGCGCAGGCGTTGTGCGAGTTCGTCGATGCCTCCCCATCGCCGTTTCACGTCTGCGCGACGGTCGCCGGGAGGCTGCGCGGCGCCGGGTACACCGAACTCGCCGAAACCGACCGGTGGAGTCAGGCCGCGGAAGGGCGGCACTTCACGGTCCGGGCCGGGTCGCTGGTGGCCTGGAACGCGACGGGCCGCCGGCAGCCGTTCCGCATCGTCGGCGCCCACACCGACAGCCCCAACCTGCGCGTCAAGCAGCACCCCGATCTGGTGTCGGCCGGCTGGCAGATGGTCGCGTTGCAGCCCTACGGTGGTGCCTGGCTGAACTCCTGGCTGGACCGCGATCTGGGACTGAGCGGCCGTATCTCGTTGTCCGGCAGGGATGGTGGTGTCGAGCACCGGCTGGTGCGCTTCGACGAGCCGATGTTACGGGTGCCGCAACTGGCTATCCATCTTGCCGAGGACCGCAACAGCGTGGCCCTCAATCCGCAGCGCCACGTCAACGCCGTGTGGGGGTGCGGTGACCGGCCGAGGTCGCTGCACTACTTCGTCGCCGATCGCGCCGGGGTCGATCCCCGCGATCTGTTGTCCGCCGATTTGATGACCCACGATCTGGAATCGTCCCGGCTCGTCGGCGCCGACGACGACTTCGTCAGCGCACCCCGGCTGGACAACCAGGCAAGCTGCTACGCCGGTCTGGAGGCACTGATCGCGGTCGAACCCGGCGAACATCTGCCGGTGCTGGTGCTGTTCGATCACGAGGAGGTCGGCTCGACCTCTGATCACGGCGCCCAGTCGGATTTCCTGCACACCACCCTGGAACGCATCGTGCTGGCTGCCGGTGGTGACCGGGAGGACTTCCTGCGCCTGATGACGGCCTCGATGGTGGCCTCAGCCGACATGGCCCACGCCACCCACCCCAACTATCCGGAGCGCCACGAGCCCACCCACCTGATCGCGGTCAACGGCGGCCCGGTGCTGAAAGTTCAGCCGAACCTGCGCTACGCCACAGACAGCCGCACCGCCGCCGCCTTCGAACTGGCCTGCCGTCAGGCCGGCGTCCGGCTGCAACGCTACGAGCATCGCGCCGACCTGCCCTGCGGGTCGACCATCGGGCCGATGACCGCCGCCCGCACCGGCATCCCCACCGTCGACGTGGGCGCCCCGCAGTTGGCCATGCACTCCGCGCGGGAACTCATGGGAGCGCACGACGTATTCACCTACTCCGCCGCGCTACGGGCGTTCCTGTCGCCGGCCTGAAAACACGAGGAGACCGATGAGCCTGTCGCTGGAGATGATCACGTTCGACTGCACCGACCCGCAGCGGCTGGCCGACTGGTGGGCGGAGGCGGTCGGCGGCGAGGTGTTGGCGCTGCCCGGTGCCGACTTCAAGCTCGTGGCCCGGGACGACTGGCCGGCTCTGGGCTTCCAGCGGGTCGACGCCCCCACGCCGGGCAAGAATCGGGTGCACCTGGACCTGATGACCGACGACCTCGAGGCCGAAGTCGGCCGGCTGCTCGGTATCGGGGCCACCGAGACCGCCCGGCACTCCGTGGAGTACGGCATGCGGTGGGTGGTGATGGCCGATCCCGACGGCAACGCGTTCTGCGTGGCGGCGCCCCGCGACTGACCCCTCACTAGACTCACCCCCGTGACAGTCGACACCGTCGGCCCCGGTCCAATCGTCGACACGGTCGACAGGGCAGCGGCCACCCCCGACCATCCGCAGCCCTACCGCGAACTGGGACTCAAAGACGACGAGTATCAGCGCATTCGCGATATCCTCGGCCGCCGCCCCACCGACGCCGAACTGGCGATGTATTCGGTGATGTGGAGCGAGCACTGCTCCTACAAGTCCTCCAAGGTCCACCTGCGCTACTTCGGCGAGACCACCACCGACGAGATGCGCGCCGGGATGCTGGCCGGAATCGGCGAGAACGCCGGCGTCGTCGACATCGGCGACGGGTGGGCGGTGACCTTCAAGGTCGAGTCGCATAACCACCCCTCCTATGTGGAGCCATATCAGGGTGCGGCCACCGGAGTGGGAGGGATCGTGCGCGACATCATGGCGATGGGGGCGAGACCCGTTGCGGTGATGGACCAACTGCGGTTCGGCGCCGCCGACGCCCCCGACACCCGCCGCGTCGTCGACGGAGTCGTGCGCGGCATCGGCGGCTACGGCAACTCGTTGGGCCTGCCCAACATCGGCGGCGAGACAGTGTTCGACGCCTATTATGCCGGCAACCCCTTGGTCAACGCGCTGTGCGTCGGGGTGCTGCGCAAGGAGGACCTGCACCTGGCCTTCGCCTCCGGCGCCGGCAACAAGATCATCCTGTTCGGGGCGCGCACCGGTCTCGACGGAATCGGCTGGGTGTCGGTGCTGGCGTCGGACACCTTCTCCGGCGACGAATCCGGTGCCGGGCGTAAGAAACTGCCCAGCGTTCAGGTCGGTGACCCGTTCACCGAGAAGGTCCTCATCGAATGCTGCCTGGAACTGTATGCGGCCCACCTGGTCGTCGGCATCCAGGATCTCGGCGGTGCCGGATTATCCTGCGCGACTTCCGAACTCGCTTCCGCCGGCGACGGCGGCATGGCCATCCAATTAGACCGGGTGCCGCTGCGCGCGGCCAACATGACACCGGCCGAGGTGCTCTCC
>JAPOHV010000072.1 GCA_029979305.1 Mycobacteriaceae bacterium
CCCAGCCAGACCATCACGCTGAGCCGGCCGCAGGACGGGTCCACCGCCACCCTGAGCCGTACCGGGAAACCTGCCGCCCTGCTGCCGCTGGCCCGGCGGGAGACCAAGGAGTGCCTCGCCGAGGATCTGCGCCGTCTCGACGCCGACGAGATCTACCACGAGGCGCTGGCCGGGATCGACAAGGTGCAGTACGCCGCGGGCGGGAACCCTGACCGTGGCCGGCTCCAGAGTGGTGATCGAGACCTACCCGGACACCGATGCACTCGTCGCCGCCGCCGGCGACCGGCTGGCCGCCGCGATCGAGGCGGCCATCAGTGCACGCGGGCGCGCACTGGTCGTTCTGACCGGCGGCGGTACCGGCATCGGCATGCTGAAACGACTGCGTGGTAACCCGGTGGACTGGTCACGGGTCCATCTGTTCTGGGGTGATGACCGGTTCGTTCCCCACGATGACGCCGAGCGCAACGAGAAGCAGGCCCGCGAGGCGCTGATCGATCACATCGACATACCGCCCGGCAACGTTCATGCCATGGCCGCCAGTGACGGCGCTTTCGGCGACGACCTGTCCGCCGCCGCCGAAGGATATGCAGACATCCTCGCCGGATTGGCCGAGAACGGTTCGGCAACGCCATCTTTCGACGTTCACCTTCTCGGCATGGGCGGCGAGGGGCACGTCAACTCACTGTTCCCCCACACGGCCGCCGTGCGGGAGACCATCCGCACCGTCGTCGGCGTCGAGGACTCCCCCAAGCCGCCGCCGCGCCGGATCACCCTGACCCTGCCGGCTATCCGAAACTCCCGCGAAGTGTGGCTGGTGGTGTCCGGTGAGGCCAAAGCCGACGCCGTCGCCGACGCCGTAGGTGGTGCCGAGCCGGACGACATCCCGGCGGCCGGGGCCCGCGGAACCGAGTCGACGGTCTGGCTGATCGACGACGCGGCGGCAGCCGAACTGCCACACTGACTGCCGTGGCCGACAAGACACCGCCGCGAACTCCCGGCGAGAAGATCAGGACACTGGCGCAAGCCGCACTCAACGCCGATCAGACGGTCGAGCAGGTCGACCACGTCCTCGACGATCTCGAGCAGAGCCTGGCCGGTCTCAACAGAGCGGTCGGCGGTCTGGAAGCCTCACTGGAGTACTTCGACACGACGCTCAACTCGCTCAACACCACTCTCGCCCGGATGGAGGGCATCGTGGACCGGGTCGAGCGCATGGTGGACGTCACCGAGTCGGTGCTGAGCCCGCTGACCGCCACCGAATCGGCGGTGCGCGGCGTCGTCAACGCACTGCGGCGGAAGTGACGGCCCCGGACTGTCTAGGCGTACTTGATCTGCAGCGCGACGCCCACGATCGCGACCAGCCAGATGCCGGTGACGAACAGGGTCAGCCGGTCGAGGTTCTTCTCCACCACAGTCGAGCCCGAAAGATTGGACTGCACACCGCCGCCGAAGAGGCTTGACAGGCCGCCGCCCTTGGCGCGATGCAGCAGCACCAGCAGCACCAGCAGCAGGCTGGTGATGATCAGCAGGATCTGCAGCGCGAGGATCATGACGGAGAGACTACCTGGTCAGCACGCCGCATCAGGGCAGCGGCCCCCCGGCGGCAATGGCCGAGAGGGTCGCGAACTGCTCGCCCTCCAGTGAGGCGCCGCCGACCAACCCGCCGTCGACGTCCTGCTGAGCGATGAGTTCCCCGACGTTCTTGGCGTTCATCGACCCGCCGTAGAGCACCCGGATACCCTCGGCGGTCTGCTGGGACGTCATCTCAGCCAGTTTGGCGCGGATGGCGGCACAGACCTCCTGGGCGTCGGCGGCGCCGGCCACCCGCCCGGTGCCGATGGCCCAGACCGGCTCATAGGCGATCACCACCTGGGCCAACTGCTCCTGGCTCAGTCCGGCCAACGAGCCTTCCAGCTGGGCGAGGTTGAAGGCCACATGGTCGCCGGCCTC
Source organism: Mycobacteriaceae bacterium (assembly GCA_029979305.1). GTDB lineage: Bacteria > Actinomycetota > Actinomycetes > Mycobacteriales > Mycobacteriaceae > Mycobacterium. Next base: position 1,951 of record JAPOHV010000072.1, read on the forward strand.
CCGGACCTCGAGGTGCTCGCCGATGCAGACGATCGGGATCAGCCCATGCCGGAACGCCGCAGCGGCCTTGGCGGCCACCGTCGCGTCGTCCTCGTTGTGGTAGGTGCGGCGCTCGGAGTGGCCGACGACGACGAACGTGCACCCCAGCTTCGCCAGGAACGCCCCGCTGATGTCCCCGGTGTAGGCGCCGGAGTCGTGCGGCGAAAGGTCCTGGGCGCCGTAGGTCAGCCGCAGCTTGTCGCCGTCGACCAGGGTCTGCACGCTGCGCAGGTCGGTGAACGGCGGGATGACGGTGACATCGACCTTGTCGAAATACTTGTCGGGCAGCGCGAAGGCGATCTTCTGCACCAGGGCGATGGCCTCGAAATGGTTGAGGTTCATCTTCCAGTTACCCGCGATCAGGGGTTTACGGGACACGAAGGGTGCCTTTCAGTTCAGGATCTCAATCCCCGGGAGCGTCTTGCCCTCGAGGAATTCCAGCGAGGCGCCGCCGCCGGTGGAGATGTGGGAGAAACCGTCCTCGCGCAGGCCGAGTTGGCGGACCGCGGCGGCCGAGTCGCCGCCGCCCACCACGCTGAACGCGCCCTTGCCGGTGGCCGCGATGATCGCCTCGGCGACGCCCTTGGTGCCGGCCGAGAACGCCGGGAACTCGAAGACACCCATCGGCCCGTTCCAGAAGATGGTCCGGGCGTTGGACAGCAGCGCGGTGAACCGGGCGACGGACTCCGGCCCGATGTCCAGACCCATGCTGTCCGCGGGGATGTCCTTCACCGCGACGGTCTGCGGCGGGGAGTCCGCCTTGAACTCGGCGGCGACGACGACGTCCACCGGCAGGTGGATCACATCGCCGTACTCCTCCAGCAGCCGGCGGCAGGTGTCGATCATTGCCTCCTCGAGCAGTGAGGTTCCCACCGAGATGCCCTGGGCGGCGAGGAAGGTGAAGCACATGCCGCCGCCGATGACCAGGCTGTCGGCTTTGCCGGCGAGGTTCTCGATCACGGCGAGCTTGTCGGAGACCTTCGACCCGCCGAGCACCACCGCGTAGGGCCGCTCACCGGCGCTGGCCAACTGGTCGAGCACCTTGACCTCGGCGGCCACCAGGGTTCCGGCGTAGTGCGGCAGCAGCTTGGCCACGTCATAGACCGATGCCTGCTTGCGGTGCACCACACCGAAGCCGTCGGAGACGAACGCGCCCGGTGAACCGTCCGGGCCGCCGACCAGTTCGGCGAGCGCTTCGGCCAGCGCCCGGCGCTCGGTCTCGTCCTTGCTGGTCTCCCGCGGGTCGAAGCGGATGTTCTCCAGCAGCAGGACGTCGCCGTCGGTCAGGCCCTCGGCGCGCGCCAGTGCGTCGGTGCCGACGACGTCGCCGGCCAGTTGCACGTGCCGGCCCAGCTTCTCGCCGAGCACTGTCGCGACCGGCGCCAGCGAGTATTTCGGTTCCGGCCCGCCCTTGGGGCGGCCCAGGTGCGCGGCGACGATGACCTTGGCGCCGGCGTCCGAGAGGGCTTTGAGGGTGGGCACCGACGCGTCGATGCGACCGGTGTCGGTGACGGTGCCGTGCTCGTCGAGGGGCACGTTGAGATCGCAGCGCACCAGCACGCCGCGACCTTCCACACCTTCGGCGAGCAGGTCGGCGAGGCTCTTGACCGTCATAGGCGCTACAGCGACTTGCCGACCAGGGCGATCAGGTCGATCAGCCGGTTGGAGTATCCCCACTCGTTGTCGTACCACGAGACGACCTTGGCCTGATTGTCGATCACCTTGGTCAGCAACGAGTCGAAGATCGAACTGTGCGGGTCGGTGACGATGTCACTGGAGACGATCGGGACGTCGTAGTACTTCAGGATTCCCCGCATCGGTCCCTCGGCGGCGGCCTTGAGCGCGGCGTTGATCTCCTCGACGCCGGCCTTCTTCTTCAACTCGACCGTCAGGTCGGTGACCGAACCGGTGGGGATCGGCACCCGCAGCGCGTATCCGTCCAACTTCCCCTTCAGTTCGGGCAGCACCAGGCCGATGGCCTTGGCGGCACCGGTGGAGGTGGGCACGATGTTCAGCGCGGCGGCCCGGGCGCGACGCAGATCCTTGTGCGGAGCGTCCTGCAGGTTCTGATCCTGGGTGTAGGCGTGGATGGTCGTCATCAGTCCGCGCTCGATGCCGAACTCGTCGTTGACGACTTTGGCAAGCGGCCCAAGGCAGTTGGTGGTGCACGAAGCGTTGGAGATGACGTTCTGGCTGCCGTCGTACTTGTCATCGTTGACACCCATGACGATGGTGATGTCCTCGTCCTTGGCCGGGGCGGAGATGATGACCTTCTTCGGGCCCGACTCGAGGTGGCCGCGGGCGCGGGCGTCGGTGAAGATACCGGTGGACTCCACGACCACGTCGACGCCGAGTTCGCCCCACGGGATGGCCGCCGGGCCCTCCTTGATCGCGAACGCCTTTACCTTGCGGCCGCCGACGACGATGTTGTCGCCGTCCACCGATACTTCCTCGGGCAGCCGGCCCAGGACGGAGTCGAACTTGAGCAGGTGCGCCAGGGTGTTGATGTCGGTCAGGTCGTTGACGGCCACGATCTCGATGTCGACATCCCCGGATCCCGGGCGGTGCAGGCCCAACTCCTGGGCCATCTTGCCCACGGCCTCGACTTTCTTGCGCGCCGCCAGGGCCCGGTAGAAGTTGCGCCCGATGCGTCCGAAACCGTTGACGCCAACCCGGATCGTCACGTTGTCTCCTCCAGTAGCTTTCCGAATGCCACCGGTCAGCCTAGTGCGGACGATCGACCGGACGGGCGGGAACCCGAACCTTACCGATGCGGGGGCGTACCGTCGGGTTATGCGTCCGGCCATAACCCTGCCGTTGCCCGGTGACCTCGATGTGAGCAGAGTCCGGGAGCGCCTCGGCGAGGGTCTGTTCGCGATGGTGGCCGGGCCTGAGGGGCCGCAGCGGCGGGCCCGGATCCACGGGGCGGTGGGGCCTCGCTGGTTCGCACCCGACCGCCCGATCCGCACCGTGCACGCCGACGCGTCGATGTTCGTCGGCGGTCTGCGCGCACTGCTGCTGCAGTCGCTGCACCCGCTGGCGATGGCCGGGGTGGCCGAGCATTCCGACTACCGCGGCGACCCGTGGGGACGGCTGCAGCGCACCAGCACGTTCCTCGCCGTCACCACGTTCGGCACCGCCCGCGACGCCCAGCGGGCGGTGGACAAGGTGCGCGGCATCCACCGTCGGGTGCACGGCGTGGCCCCCGACGGCCGGCCCTACCGCGCCGACGACCCGCACCTGCTGGAGTGGGCGCACATCGCCGAGGTGGACAGCTTCCTGCTGGCCTACCAACGCTACGGCGCCGACCCCCTCGACCGGGACGGTCGCGACGCCTACGTCGCCGACACCGCCCGGGTGGCGACCGCACTCGGCGTGCCGGATCCGCCGCGCACCGAAGCCGAACTGCGCGAACGCATCGAGGCCTACCGGCCGGAACTGCGCAGCACCGAGGCGGCGCGGGACGCCGCGCGCTTCCTGCTGATCACTCCCCCGCTGTCGCTGCTCGCGCGCGGGCCCTACGGGGTGCTGGCCGCGACGGCGATCTCGATGTTGCCGGCCTGGGCCCGGCTGCCGCTGTGGCTGCCCTACCTGCCGCCGGTCGAGGCCACCGCGATCCGGTTCGCCGGGCGGGTGCTGGTCGGCGGGATCCGCTGGGCGATGAACTCACAGCCGCTGCCGGAACCGGCGGCCGGCTGACCCGTCGACCCGACTCGATGACGGGCCAGGTACAGCTAGGCGTCCTCGAGCAGGTCCGGGGTGACCGCCGACTCGGTGTCGGGGATGCCGTCCTGCTTGGCCTTGCGGTCCGCCATCGACAGCAGGCGCCGGATACGCCCCGCCACAGCGTCTTTGGTCATCGGCGGGTCGGCCAGCCGACCCAGTTCCTCCAGCGAGGCCTGCCGGTGCTCCACCCGCAGCCGTCCGGCGTTGGCCAGGTGATCGGGCACGGTGTCGGCGAGGATCTCCAGCGCGCGTTCCACCCGGGCCGCCGCCGCGACGGCGGCCCGCGCGGAGCGGCGCAGGTTGGCGTCGTCGAAGTTGGCCAGCCGGTTGGCGGTCGCACGCACCTCGCGCCGCATCCGTCGTTCCTCCCAGACCAGCCGGGTGTCCTGGGCGCCCATCCGGGTGAGCAGCGTGCCGATGGCCTCGCCGTCGCGGACCACCACACGGTCGGTGCCGCGCACCTCGCGGGCTTTGGCGCTCACGCCCAGCCGCCGGGCCGCTCCCACCAGCGCCAGCGCCGCCTCCGGGCCCGGGCAGCCCACCTCAAGCGCGGAGGAACGACCCGGTTCGGTCAGCGAGCCGTGGGCCAGAAAGGCTCCCCGCCATGCAGCCTCGGCGTCGGCGACGCTGCCGCCGACCACCTGGGCGGGCAGGCCCCGCACCGGGCGGCCCCGCAGGTCCAGCAGACCGGTCTGCCTGGCCAGCGCTTCGCCGTCTTTGGCCACCCGGACCACATACCGCGTGCTCTTGCGAATTCCGCTGGCGGACAGCACATGTATGACCGAGGCGTATCCGTAGAGATCGTGGATGTCCTTGCGCAGCCGCCGGGCGATGCTGCCCATGTCGACCTCGGCCTCCACCACCACCCGCCCGGAGACGATGTGCAGGCCACCGGCAAAGCGCAGCAGCGAGGCGACCTCGGCCCGGCGGGCGCTGACCGAGTTGATGACGAGACGGCTCAGCTCGTCTTTGACCTCGGCTGTCATCGCCACGGTTCGTCACCTCTCGGTTCGCCGCCGGCGCCCGGTGGCGGGACGACCGTGGGCACGGTCGCCGTCGGGGGCTCGGCCCCCCGCGACCGGACGGCGTCCAGCACCGCGGCCAGCTTTGCCGGGTCGTGCAGGGCCGTGCCGGGCCTGGACACGTCGGCAAACGTGACTTCGGCCTGCAGCACGCCGGCGGTGCGGCGGAGTTGGTCGCGCTCTCGCTGCGACGGCACCCGCGCCCCGTCGACGATAATGTCATGAACGGTGAAGCCCGGGGCGTGCTGGGCCAAAACGTGCAGATGCCGTTCGGCCGAGAAGCCGGCGGTCTCCCCCGGCTCGGCGGCCAGGTTCAGCACCACTGCCCGGCGGCCCCGGGTCGAATTCAGCGCGGTGGCCAGGCCGGGCACCAGTACGTGCGGGATCACGCTGGTGAACCACGACCCCGGGCCCAGCACCACCAGGTCGGCGCCCAACACCGCATCAACGGCCTGCCGGGTGGCCGGGGGGTCGCCGGGCAGCAGACGGACCCGGCGCACCTTGCCCGGGGTGGTCGCAACCGCGACCTGGCCGCGGATCACCCGGCTCATCCGGGGGTCGCCCTCCAAACCTGAGACGTCGGCCTCGATCTGCAACGCGATGGGGCACATCGGCAGCACCCGTCCCTTGACCGCCAGCAGCCTGCCCAGTTCGTCGAGGGCCGCCACCGGGTCGGCGAGCACCTCGTTGAGGCCGGCCAGCAGCAGGTTGCCGATCGGATGTCCGGCCAGTGCGCCGCTGCCGCCAAACCGGTGCTGAATGATGGTGGCCCACAGCCGGCCGTGCGGGCTGTCAGATGCCAAGGCCGCCAACGCCATCCGTAGATCGCCCGGCGGGACGACGTCGAGTTCGGAGCGCAGCCGGCCCGAGGAGCCGCCGTCGTCGGCGACGGTGACCACCGCCGTCACGTGCGGGGTCAGCCGGCGGGCCGCCGACAGTGTCGCGTAGAGCCCGTGGCCCCCTCCCATCGCGACGATGCGCGGCGCGCTGCCCTCGACGGTGAATTCCGGATAGGTCATTCGCGCCCCAGATCGCGGTGCAGCACCCGGACCGACAACTGGCGGTTCTCGCCGAGCAGTCCGGCCAGCGCCTCGGCGATCGCCACGCTGCGGTGTTTACCGCCCGTGCAGCCGATCGCCACCGTCATGTACCGCTTCCCCTCGCGCAGGTAGCCGTCGGCCACCAGTTTCAGCAGTTGATGGTAGGTCTGCAGGAATTCCGTCGCACCGGGTTGACCCAGCACGTAGTCGCGGACGGCCGGCGACTGCCCGGTCTGCGGGCGCAGTTCGTCGACCCAGTGCGGATTGGGCAGGAACCGGACGTCCATCACCATGTCGGCGTCCATCGGCAGGCCGTATTTGAACCCGAAGGACTCCACCGTGACCGCGGTCTGCGCGACGGTCTCACCGCCGAAGGCGTTCTCGATGGCGCCCCGCAGTGCAGGCACCGACAGCGTGGTGGTGTCGATGATCAGATCCGCTCCGGCGCGCACCGGAGCGAGCATGGCCCGCTCGGCGGCGATGCCCTCGGCAAGAGTCTGGTTGCCCTGCAACGGATGACTGCGACGGTTGTTCTCGTAGCGGCGGACCAGAATCTCGTCGGAGGCCTCCATGAACAACACCCGTGGGGTGATGTTGCGTGTCGCAAGATCTTTGCGAACCGCGTCCAGATCACCGGTGAAGCCCCGCGAGCGGACGTCCATCACCACCGCCAGCTGGGTGATCCGCGAACCGGCGGCCAGGCCGAGGTCGACCATCCGCGCGATCAGTTCGGGGGGCAGGTTGTCGGCGACATACCAGCCGAGGTCCTCCAGCACCTTGGCCGCGGTGCCCCGCCCCGCACCGGAGAGCCCGGTGACCAGCACCACGTCGATGTCCGAGACGCCATCGGCCCGGGCCGCGTCTGCGGTGTCGGGGTCGGTCATCGGGAGCTCAGTCATGGCGATTGCTGAGCATCATGGCCCACCGCGTGGTTCGGTGCATCCGAAGTGCCCGGATCCGCGGGGCCGCCGAGGGCTTCGAGCACGGCGGCCGCCGTCGCCGCCCCGATTCCCGGCACCTCGGTGATCTCCGCGACGCTGGCCTGACGCAGCCGGGCCAGCGAGCCGAAGTGGGTGACCAGCGCACGGCGGCGGGTCTCCCCCAGACCCCGCACGCTGTCGAGAGCGGAAGCGGTCATCCGCTTGGAACGCTTGCTGCGGTGATAGGAGATCGCGAAGCGGTGCGCCTCATCGCGGATCCGTTGCAGCAGATACAGACCCTCGCTGTTGCGCGGCAGGATCACCGGGTCGGGATCGCCCGGCACCCAGACCTCCTCGAGACGCTTGGCCAGCCCGATGGCCGCGACATCGGTGACGCCGAGTTCGTCGAGAACCGCCTGAGCGGCGTTCACCTGCGGCGCACCACCGTCGACGACGAAAAGGTTGGGCGGGTAGGCGAACCGGCGCGGCTTGTCCGCCTCGGCCGCATCGGCGTCGTCCTCGGGGCGCCGGTGCCGGGCGAATCGCCGCCGGGTCACCTCGGCGATGGATGCCACATCGTTGGAATAGCCGTCGCCGGCGGCCTCCCGGATGGCGAAGTGCCGGTAGTCGGACTTGCGCGGCAGACCGTCCTCGAAGACCACCAGCGAGCCGACCACGTCGGTGCCCTGGACGTGGCTGATATCGATGCACTCGATGCGCAGCGGTGCATCGGCCAGCCCGAGGCAATCCTGGATGCTCTGCAGCGCAGCCGATCTCGCGGTGAAGTCACCGGCCCGCCTGAGTTTGTGCTGCTGCAGGGCCTCCTGCGCATTGCGGTGCACCGTCTCGGCGAGTGCCCGCTTGTCGCCGCGCTGCGGAACCCGTAGCGCCACCCTCGAGCCGCGCAGACCGGAGAGCCAGGCTGCCAGCTCATCGGCGTTGGGCGGCAGGCTCGGAACCAGCACCTCCTTGGGTACCGGATTAGCCGATTCGTCTGCGGCGCCGTTCAGTTCGGCTTCGGGCGGGCCGCCCAGTTCGGCTTCGGCGCCGTAGAACTGGGTGAGGAACTGCTCCACCAGTGCCGCCTCGGCGGAGTCCCCCGGATCGCCGGGCTTCTCGACGATCCACCCGCGCTGCCCGCGCACCCGGCCACCCCGGACGTGGAACACCACGACCGCCGCCTCCAGGTCGTCGTCGGCGAACGCCACCACGTCGGCATCCGTGCCATCGCCGAGCACCACCGCCTGCTTCTCCAGTGCCCGCCGCAGCGCCCCGAGATCGTCACGCAACCGGGCGGCGCGTTCGAAGTCGAGTTCGTCTGCTGCCGCGGTCATCCGGCGTTCCAGGTCCCGGGCGAACCGGTCGGTCCTGCCGGAGAGGAAGTCGCAGAAGTCCATAACGATCCTGCGGTGCTGCTGGGCACTGACCCGGCCCACGCAGGGAGCCGAGCACTTGTCGATGTAGCCCAGCAGGCACGGCCGCTCGATCTGACTGTGCCGCTTGAACACTCCGTTCGAACAGGTGCGAGCGGGAAAGACCCGGGTGAGCAGGTCGAGCGTCTCGCGGATCGCCCAGGCATGCGAGTAGGGCCCGAAATACCGCACCCCCTTGCGGCGCGGACCCCGGTAGACCATCAGCCGGGGGAACTCCTCGTTGAGCGTCACCGCGAGCACCGGGTAGGACTTGTCATCGCGGTAGCGGACGTTGAACCGCGGATCGAACTCCTTGATCCAGTTGTATTCGAGTTGCAGCGCCTCGACCTCGGTGGTCACCACCGTCCACTCGACCTTGGCGGCGGTGGTGACCATCTGGCGGGTCCTCGGATGCAGACCGGCGATGTCGGCGAAGTAGGACGTGAGCCGGCTGCGCAGGCTCTTGGCCTTGCCGACGTAGATCACCCGGCCGTGGGCGTCGGAGAACCGGTAGACCCCCGGCTCGACCGGGATCGACCCGGGAGCCGGTCGGTAGGTCGCGGGATCGGCCACGTTCAGTAGGTTAGTACCGCGGGTATCAGTCGAGGTCGGGCCGGTAGCGCGCCATCAGGGTGCGCACGGTGTCCATCGCGTCCGCGGCCCGTTGCCGGTCCGCGAGCTGAATGGCCAGCACCGGGACGTACTCATAGGCCTGCAGGTCGACCCGAGCCCAGCGTTTACCGGCCGGGAAGCTGACGTCCACTACCTCCGGCCAGGGAATCAGTCTGTCGTCGAGCACGTTTCGCACCAGCAGACCGGCCGGTCCCACCCGCAGCCGTGGCCTGGTCAGCACCGCCACGATCGCCACCGCCAGGACGACGGCCAGACCGCCCCAGGCGACCTGATCGGCCAGTCGCATGAACGCCCCGGATGATCGGTTGTTGAGCGCCGCGACCACGATTCCGGTCAGCGCGATCAGAGCGGCCACCAGCAGAGCCACCCGCGGAACCAGTCGCGGCCGGAACTCGGCGTCCCAGTCGGCGGCGGAAGTCTCTCCCGTACCGGCTGACGCCGTCATGCCCGCAGGTGGCGCAAGGTCAGAGCGGTGGACAGCGCGGCCGCGGTGGCCTGGGCACCCTTGTCCTCCGCCGATCCGGGCAGGCCGGCCCGATCGACCGCCTGTTTCTCGTTCTCGGTGGTGAGCACACCGTTGGCCACCGGGGTCGCGGCGTCCAGCGAAACCCGGGTGAGCCCCTGGGTGACGGCATCGCAGACGTAGTCGAAATGCGGTGTCTCACCGCGGATCACCACGCCGAGTGCCACCACTGCATCGTGGTTGCGGGCAAGTTCCTGCGCCACGACCGGGATTTCGATCGCGCCGTGCACCCGCACCACGGTCGGGTCGGGAATGCCGCAGTCCTCGGCGACCCGGCGTGCCCCATCGAGTAGGGCGTCGCAGATCCGCGGATGCCAGGTGCTGGCGACGATGGCGAGCGTGACATCGGACGCGTCCATCTCCGGGACCTCCGGCACCCCGGCGCCGCCACTCACAGGGCGCCACCGAGGTCACCGGGCAGACGCAGAGCGTCACCGAAGTCCTCGAGGTCCTCCAGGCCGGACAGTTCGTGGCCCATCCTGTCGCGCTTGGTCTTCAGATAGCGGATGTTCTCCGCGGTGGCGCGAACCGGAAGCGCAACACGCTCGACGACCTGCAATCCGTAACCGTCCAGGCCGACGCGCTTGGCCGGGTTGTTGGTGAGCAGCCGCATGGTGCGCACGCCGAGGTCGACGAGTATCTGCGCCCCGATCCCGTAGTCGCGGGCGTCGGCGGGCAGGCCGAGTTCGAGGTTGGCGTCAACGGTGTCGGCGCCGGCGTCCTGCAACTGATAGGCCTGCAGTTTGTGCATCAATCCGATACCACGGCCCTCGTGCCCGCGCATGTAGAGGACGACGCCGCGGCCCTCGCGGGCCACCATCGCCATGGCCGCGTCGAGTTGCGGGCCGCAGTCGCATCGGCGGGAACCGAACACGTCGCCGGTCAGACACTCGGAGTGCACCCTGACCAGGACGTTATGACCGTCATTCTCCGGTCCGGCGATGTCACCGCGGACCAGGGCGACATGCTCGACGTCGTCGTAGATGCTGGCGTAGCCCACGGCCCGGAACTCGCCGTGCGCAGTGGGGATACGCGCCTCGGCGATCCGCTCGATGAGCTTCTCGTGCTTGCGCCGATACTTGATCAGGTCAGCAATGGAGATCATGGCCAGACCGTGCTCGTCGGCGAAGATTCGCAACTCGTCGGTCTGCGCCATAGCGCCCTCGTCCTTTTGGCTGACGATCTCGCAGATCGCCCCGGCAGGCTGCAGCCCTGCGAGCCGGGCGAGGTCGACGGCGGCCTCGGTGTGCCCGGGGCGGCGAAGGACACCGCCGTCCTTGGCGCGCAACGGCACCACATGGCCGGGTTTGGTGAAATCACCGGGCGCGCTCGACGGGCCGGCCAGCAGCCGCATGGTGGTGGCCCGATCCGATGCGGAGATACCCGTTCCCACACCCTCTCTGGCATCGACGGTGACGGTGTAGGCGGTGCCATGCTTGTCCTGGTTGACCGCGTACATGGGAAGCAGACCCAGCCGGTCGCAGATCGCGCCGTCGAGCGGCACGCACAGGTAGCCGGAGGTGTAGCGCACCATGAACGCCACCAGTTCGGGAGTGGCCTTCTCGGCGGCGAAGATCAGGTCGCCCTCGTTCTCGCGGTCCTCATCGTCGATGACGACGACAGCCTTGCCCGCTGCGATGTCGGCAACCGCCCGTTCGACGGTGTCCAGTCTCGTCATCGTTGTGCCGCCTGCCGTTCCAGCCCGGGCCGGGACGGCCCTGTCCAGGAGTCCCTGGAGGTGTGCAATTAGTATGAACCACCCCCGGGAGCGCACCTGCGCGCCCGGCACAGCCGGCGGCAAAAGCCCTGCTAAACTGCCCTGACGCTGACCTGATCCCCGGGGGTGTAGTGAGCGTTTCGGAATCGGTCCGACGTGGACGCCGGCTTGCCGCCGCCGTCGGGGTCGGCGTCGCGCTGTCCGCCGGATGCGGCATCGCCGCGGCGGATGCGGGCTCCAGCGGTTCGTCGCCGGTGCCCGATACCGCCGCCGGCGCCGCGTCGCCCGGGCCGTCCCGGACCGGCCGGACCAACACCATTGGCAACCGGGCCGCGGAAAAGCGCAAATCGGCGGCGGCGCCGGTTCGGCCCCGTTTCCTGCCACCCGCCCGAGCCGGGCGGGATGCGATCGACCGGACTGCGAAAACTGCAGCGGCGCTGAAGGGGCCCCGCCGGCTGTCGTCCCCGGCACGGCGACCGGTCACCCAGTCAGCCGTCGCTGCCCTCGCCGCCGACGTGCCGCCGGCGACGGACGCCGA
>JAPOHV010000037.1 GCA_029979305.1 Mycobacteriaceae bacterium
ATCACGTCGTTCCAGATGGTCGGCACCGCGCAGGCGACGGTGGGCCGCTGGGTCTCGATCAGGTTCACCATCGACTTGGCGTCCATGAAGCGGTCCGGCAGCACCAGGTCCGAGCCGGCCATCAGGGCGGCATACGGCAGCCCCCAGGCGTTGGCGTGGAACATCGGCACGATCGGCAGCGCCTTGTCGGAGAAACCGAGCCCCATGCCGTTGCCGCTGCACACCGCCATCGAGTGCAGATAGCTCGACCGGTGCCCGTACACCACGCCTTTGGGGTGTCCGGTGGTTCCGCTGGTGTAACACATTGCCGCGGCCGAGTTTTCGTCGATGTCGGGCCAATCGAAAACGTCGGACTCCGCGGCGGTGATCTCGTGGTACCGCAACACCCGCTTGCCGGAGGCTTCCAGCGGACCCACGTCGCCGGACCCGACAGCGATCACGGTGTGCACGGTCTCCATGCCGGGCAGCACCGGGGCGAGGACCGGTATGAGCGACGCGTCGACGATGACGACCCGGTCCTCGGCCTCGTAGGCGACGAACTCGATCTGTTCGGGGAACAGCCGAATGTTGAGGGTGTGCAGCACCGCCCCCATCGACGGGATCGCGACGTAGGCCTCAAGATGTTCCTGGTTGTTCCACATGAACGTCGCGACCCGCTGGTCGGCGTCGATGCCCAGGCGACGTAGTGCGTTGGCCAGCCGGGCGGCCTGCTGGCCGAGTACCCGGTAGGTGGCCTGCCGGAAGCCGTCGCCGGTTGCGGTGGTGACGGTGCGGTCGCCGTGGACGGTGACCGCGTATCGCAGGATCTCCGCGACGGTGAGGGGGGAGTTCTGCATGGTGCTCTGCATGCGGCGATCGTATAGCCGAACCGGCCGGCGGCGACGGTTCGTATAGCTTGGAACGCGCACCTACCGGGAGGCGTCATGCGCAAGTCCGCACCAGTGGCCGCCGTGATGGCGGGCCTCGCGGTGGCGGCCGCGCCCGCCGGCGCCGCGTGGGCGGAGGAGTCCGCCCAGGAAACCATCAACGAACTGCAGAAGCAGGGCTACAGCGTGCAGGTCGACAAGATCGGCACCGGTCCGATGTCCAAGTGCGTCGTCACCAGCGTGCGTAACCCGCAGACCCTCACCCAGTGGGTGCCCTACGTGGGCCCCGGCCTGGGCGACCGCGGCAGCTTCCTGATACCGGTGGTCACCAGCCAGACCATCGCGGTGTCGCTGGACTGCAGCCAGCGGTAGGCGATCAGGATGCGGCGCGCAGGTCCTGGCGGGCGGTCCGCATCTCCAGCGCCGTGACGGCGCCGTCGTAGTCGCCGGCGTACAGCCGGGTCCCGTCCTGGCTGACCGCCAGGCACGACACCGGCTTGCCCAGTTCGATGCGATGCAACGGCCGCAGCGTGGCGGCGTCGATGACGGTGATCTGCCGGCCGTGCGCCAGCAGCACCTCCGCACCGGCGACCAGCAAGCCGACGGGCTGCTGTTCGATGGTGACGGTGTGGACGACCCGCCCGGTGTCGACGACCCGCAGCACGGCGCCCAAGTCGTCGTCCCAGGCGGTGACGAAGACCCGGCGGTCGTCGCTGTGCAGGGCGACGTCGCCGATGGCGGCGCCGACGCCGACCGTCTGCACCCGTCCGGAGCGCACGTCGATGATCACCAGCGATCCGCCGGCGGCGGTGCTCAGGGCGGCGTAGAGAACGGTGCCGGCGGCGTTGATCCGCAGACTGTCGATCGAGGCCTCGGCGCCCCGGACAACCGGGATCGCCGTGACCTTGCCGGACTCGATGTCGACCACCGCGACGTCGGTGACTCCGTCGGTGGACCGGGCGACGTAGAGCACGTCGGCGCCCGGGCTGACCGCCAGACCGGTGGCACCGACCCCGACCTCGCGGGCGGCCAGTGCCGCACCGGCGGACAGGTCGACGGCGACGACGCTGTCCTCGCACAGCGACGCCGACTTCAGGTAGGCACGGTCGGCGGCGACGACGGCGTAGGGCTCGGCGATGCCGGACACGGTCGCGGTGACACCAAGGGTGGCGGTGTCGATGATCGACACCGCGTCCTGGCCGTAATGGGCGGCGACCAGGTACCGGCCGTCGCGGCTGACGGCGAGGTCGGTCACCGCGCCGGGCAGGCCGGGCAGCTCACCCAGCGCAAGCCTGGCGAGGCGCTGAACCGGTGCAGCCGCTCGGACGGCGGGCAGGTTCGCGGCGCTGCGACGCAGTGTCGGCAGCGGGGCCGGCAGCGTCGTCAGCCACAGTGCGTCGGCAGGCCGTCCGGCGAGGGCGGTGCCACTCGTCGTCATGGTTGCCATGTCTCGTTCACCTCCGTTGGGCGGGCACACAGCCCGGCCTAATGTGGAAATCGGGAAAATGCGCTGCGGCGCAAAATTCATCTGCTCCCAGTTTAGCTGTTGCGTAAGTCACTCAACCGCCGCGAGTTCGGTTCAGCTGGCCCGAAGTTCCTTCGTTACCGGTAAAAAAATCGTTGCCACGCGTCAACAAAGCCCCTGTTGGGACACGCTTTCGCGAAGCGAAAACGGTTCACCGGAAGCAATTTTCGTGCTCACCGGATTTCGAAGTCCGTCACACCGGAAATGCGGTGGACATCACAACGGGAACGCGTGTGTCGGAATTCGTCGCCCAGCGCCCGCTTTTTCCGGCCTTTCTACAGGGCCAGTTTCGCCTTACAGAGCCTGTTCGACGGTGTCGCGGCTGCGCACCGGATCGCTGCCGCGAACGTACGCCGGCTCGGTGTGTTCGCAGTCGGTGCCGCCCCTGACCCGGCGCCGGGCCGCCCGGAACTCGGGTAGTTGACCCATCGCGGCCTGGGTGCCGTTGATGGCGGCCCACGTCGCGGCGCGCCGCGCCGCCCGTTCCATCGGGTGCGGCGGCTGATACATCACCATCTCGGCCGCCCAGTCCGGCATCGCGTCGCGGATGGCCCAGTCGAAGAACTTCGCCGCCTGCGGCACGTCGGGATTATTCATCAGTGCGGCACCGGTGGCCAGCGCCGCACCGTGGGTCAGCGCGAGCCTGGGCAGGTAGGAGCGCAGGCAATCCAGCGTCTCGGCCCTGGTGGCCGGAAGATCGGTGCCGCCCAGCGCATGCCCGACACGAACGAACTCGCCGTAGTAACGGTCGATGTCCCGCAACGGGACCGGGTGATACATCTGATGGGCCGTCGCGATTCCCCACACCACGGTGGCGTAGTTCCACCGCAGCCAGTCCGGGTCGTCGGCGTCATACGGCAGCCCGTCGGGCCGGACCCCTTTGACCGTGTGATGCATGGACCGGACAGTCTGGGCCACTTTTTCGGCGGTCGCGGTCGATCCGTAGGCGGTGCCGATGAAGAACGCCAGCGAGTGCGCCAGCCGCAACTGGGCGCCCTCCTGGTCAAGCCGGCCGGTGGGCTGCCCGTCCTCACCGCGCTCGGCCACCCGGGAATGGTCCGAGCCCATCCAGAAGATGCTGGGATCGAGCCGTTCCATGAACGCGGCGCACTGCAGGCCGAAGATCAGTGCCGGGGTGTGGGAGTGCACGTACCAGACCGCGCTGTCGGGGCCGAACCAGCCGGGGTCGCCCTCGGGTCCGGCGAACTGCAGGCCGCGGAAGAACCGGCGGCGGACGTCCTTGTCGAAGTCCGATCTGACCTTGTGTTCGAGCAACTGATGGGGAAGCAGGATTTTCATACCTCGACCAGCCCCTTCGCATTTCTGGTTACGTCTGTCACCAAAATATCACCGGCGGGGCCTACGGCGGTGGCGGCGGGGATATCCTCGCCCCATGTCGCGCGCCACCCTGCCCGACGCCGGCGTGCGCCGGCGATGACCGCCGACGACGGTGCGCGGCGAAGCCGGCTACGCGCCGGATGGATCGTGCTGGGACTGATGGTCGCCGCGCTGACGGTCAGCGGCGGTGTGCTCCTCGCCGGCCGGACGAATCAGCCGGCGGCCGGGCGCCCGACGCCGATGCTCGGCGGCGGCGGTTCGCTCACCGAAAAATCCGCTGCGGCAAGCTCTTCGGAGGCGCTTCCACTGCCGGTCGAGCCGGCGCCGACTGATTCGACGCCCCCACCCGGCCAGCCGGTCAGCGTGGCGGGTGTCGGCAACACCCGGACCATCGAGTGCACCGGCAGCGGAATCAGCGTCAGCGGAGTGCACAACTCGGTCACCCTGACCGGGCGTTGCTCCCGGGTGGATGTGTCAGGGGTGGAGAACACGGTGAGCGTCGACGCCGCGGACACGATCGCGGTATCCGGGGTGCGAAACCGGGTGGTATTCCATTCCGGCGCACCGGAATTGGACAGATCCGGAATCGACAATACGGTGGAGCCGGGCTAATCGGCCGGTCGCGGGCTTCCCTGCAGAGTCAGCACGTAGGCCGGCGAGACCGGCATGCGCTCGGGCAGTCGAACGCGCAGCATCCCATCGCTCACCCGGTACTCCACCGGCTGGCCCAGACCGGGCATACGGACGCCGGTCACCCCGGTGGCGTCGACGCCGCGCAGTCCGAACTCGGTGGCGGACACGTCGAGCAGGATGGCGTTGAGTTCACCGTCGCGCAGCGTGAACCGCACCGCGTTACCTTCGGTCGTAGTGGCCTCGGCGACCTGCCACGGGCGGGTGCGGAAGAGCGCCTCGCCGTTGACCGCCAGCCAGGACCCCAAACCCCGCAGCGGCGTCAACTGCTCCTCGGGAAACCGGCCGTTCTGGTCCGGCCCGATCCCGATCAGAAGGTTGCCGTTCTTGGACACGATGTCGACGAAGGAGTGCACCAGTTCGGTGGCGGTGACGAAGTCCTCCGGGCGCTCGTTGCGGTTGGCCCCGAAGGAGTGGCCGACTCCGCGGGTGGACTCCCACTTCTTGTCCTGGATCGAGTCGAACTGCGCGTACTCGGGTGTGCGGATGTCGTAATGGTGCTCCGCCGGGAAGGTCAGCGACTTGTGCCGGTCGGGGATGTAGGCCCAGAACCGTTGCAGCAGTGAGCCGCCCATCCGGGCCAGCGCGTCGGTGATCGCGCCGCGGTGCTGCGGCGGCTCTATCCAGCGGTCGTTGATCACCCCGTCCGGCACGCGGTTGTAGTAGTCGGCGAACAGCGCCGGCAGGTCGCCGCCGGCCGGCCAGCAGATGTCGTTCCACAGCACCGAGGGCTGGTAGCGGTCGATCAGCTCGCGGACATGGGCGCCGGCGTATTCGACATAGTCCTGGGTGTGCGGGACGGCCAGGAAGGCATCGGCCGGATTCTGCAGCAGGGCGCCGTTGTACGGCCAGTCGTAGCCGCCGGAGTAGTACAGCCCCATCCGCAGTCCGGCGTCCCGCACGGCTCGGGTGAGGTCGCCGACGATGTCGCGGCGGGCGGGGGAGCGACCCTTACGCGGGGGGCTGAGCTCAGTTGGCCACAGGCAGAACCCGTCGTGGTGCTTGGTGGTGAGCACCACATACCCGGCGCCGGCGTCGCGGCAGACCCCGGCGATCGCGGCCATGTCCGCCCCGGCGGTGCCCTCGTCGAAGGGAGCGACGAAGTCGTCGTAGCTGGACTGCGGTCCGTAGGTGTCGCGCTGGTGGTGCCAGGTCGGGCTGCCTTCGAGACGGCTGCTGTTGAGGTACCACTCGGCGTAGGGGTTGTCCCGCAGCATCTCCGCGGGGCCCTTCTCCTTGAGCAGCTGCTGGATGTCGGGGACCTGCGGTGCCCAGCCGGGCACCGAGTACAGGCCCCAGTGCAGGAAGATGCCGAGTTTGGCGTCGTCGTACCAGCCGGGAAGCCGATGGGTGGCCACGGACTCCCAGGTCGGCTCGTACACCGGCACAGGCTATGGCACGGCGTGCGCTCCCGACACCGAACTCAGGCCGCTGAGCCCGCGCCGACCCGCACCCTGGGCTCGGAGTGTGGGCGTGACACAGGCGCGGTTGCGGCACGCGCACGATTCCTCACCAGCACCCACAGACCGATCTGGATGGCCCCGACCAGCAGAACCGGCCACAGCAGACCGGCGATGGCGGCGAGCAGGTACGGATGATCGGGCGCAGGTATGCCGGGCTCCCGGCTCCACTCGGCGACCGTGGACGCCGCCACGGCGCAGACCACGGCGATTGCTGCGTAGAGGATGAATACGTTCACTTGTCGCCTCCTGTTCTCGGGTCTCAAACACGACTGTAGAGACAGAAATCAAGAACTGCGATTGGCGAAGCTGGATTCATATGAAATCCATGAAATCCCCGTTATGGCACGCCGACCAGGCTCGGCGACCGGCCGGTGTCGGCCGTCTCCTCGACGGGGCGGCCAGCCGCCGGGTGCGAACGGTGTCTGATCGCGGCGATCACCGCGAACTCCACCAGACCCAGCGCGAGCAGCGGCCAGAGCAGGCCGGCCAGCAGCGAGTAGAAGAACCGGTGGGGTGGACGGGGCAACCCGTGACCCAGTGACTCCGCGGCGACGAAGATCGCGGGCGCAGCCACAAGTGCTGCCGCGACATAAACGGTGGCCACCATCACGACCTCCTCCGGGATCTCCCGCATTTCCCAAGGTAGCGACGTGATCTGTTATTTCCCGTACAGGTCGGCCACGGTTTGCTAACGGGCTGATAACTGTTTGCGCCCGCCGGTCGATTCCGGCGGACCCGACCATGACCGGGGCAATAGGGAGCGGCCGCCGACACATCCCCCCCGGGTGCGCGACGGCCGCCTGATGAAATTGTGGCAGCGACTGCCACATCGCGAAGTGCTTTCCGGAACAAACTTTTGGTCTACGACCCGGCCGGTCGAAGACGGCGATTCATGGGCGGCAGTCCGCCCACTCACTAGCATTGCCAGGAGTCACGCACCTGCGATTGGGAACCCCTATGCACATTCTCGCGAACGGCCTCTGCGCCTGATGAGCGAAGCGGCACGGCGCCGGGGACTGCGGTCGGTCCTGTTCGGGACGGTTGCGGCGAGCACCGCGGTGGTGGCGGTGGTGGCGTTCGCGCTGGTTTCCCTCGGCACGACGACGTCGTCGAGGCCCGCCGTCATCGACGGGCCGTACGCGCGGCTGCTGTCCGAAGCGGTCGACCTGGGACCCTCGCGGAAGGCGGACGTCCGGGTGACTGCCGAACTGCAGGCAGCCTCCCAGCCGCTGCGCCTGAAAGCCTGGGCGGCAGCGCGCGGGCTGACCGTCACATGGCGTGACGGCGAAGACTGGGCCGTGATCCAGGGACCGCCCGCCGCGATATCCGATGCCTTCACCATCCCGGTCCACGACTACCGCATCACCTCCGGCGCGGAGATCGGGCGCGTCTTCTACGCCTCGCCGCAGCAGCCGAAGATCCCGCCCAATGCCCGCGCCGAGGTCGCCGGACTCGGGCGAGTACTCGGTTACACCCCGACCAGCGAGTCGCTGCCTTTCTTTCCGCGGGAGGTTCCGGGCGGCGGATTACTGCCCAACCAGCTGCTGAACACCTACAACGCGGCACCGCTGGTGAAGGAGGGACATGCCGGCGAAGGCCAGACGGTGGCGGTGTTCGCCTTCGACGGGTTCCGCCAGGAGGACCTGGACCAGTTCTCCGACATGGTCGGCCTGCCCCGCTTCGTGCCGGAAGTGATCGGCGGCATGCCCGACCGCATCATTGCCGAGGCGAGCATGGACCTGCAGGTGATTCACGCCGTGGCACCCAAGGCCAAGCTGGTGCTCGTCAACGCGCGCCCGACCACCAACAACGAGGGCGGCAGCGCATTCGAGAAGCTGGGCCGACTGATGGACACGGTGGACGAACAGTTCCGCGGCGCGGTGTGGAGTCTCTCGATCGGCTGGGGTTGCGACCGGCTGTTCACCGCGTCCGACTTCGCTCCCGTCCGGGCCGCGCTGGACCGGGCGCTGAGCAACGGCACAACGGCGTTCAACGCCTCGGGGGATCTCGCCGGCCTGGAGTGCAAGGGCGGCCGCAAGTGGTCGACACCGCCCAGCCCCGACGACGTCGGGGTGGACGCGGTCGCCTCGCTGCCGGAGATGACGGCAGTCGGCGGGACCACGCTGTCGACCGGGCCCGACGGCGAGTGGCTGTCCGAGCAGGCCTGGTACAACAGCCCGCTGATCCACGGCACCGCGGGCGGCGCCTCGACGCTCTTCGAGCGGCCGGACTGGCAGACGGTGGGAGTCGGCACCGCCCTGCCGAATCAACGTCTGGTACCCGACGTCGCCGCGGTGGCCAATCCGCTCACCGGAGTCCGGATCGTGTTGAACGGCCGGGTCGTCGTCGGCGGGGGCACATCTCAGGCCGCTCCGATATGGGCGGGCCTGACGGCGTTGATGAACGACAAACTCCTGGCCAGCGGCTCCGATCAACTCGGGTTTCTCAATCCCCTGCTGTACAAGGTGGCGAAATCCGCCGCGCTGCCCGGCTTCCACGACATCAATCTTGGGGGCAACGCCATCATGCCGTCCTCCAGCACCGGCGGCTACGACTTGGTGACCGGACTCGGCACCCCCAACATCGCCAACCTGGTTCAGAACCTGCTGCTGACCCGGGCGGTGTCATGACGACGCACACCGCAGAGATCTTCGACGGGGTGGCGGTACCGGACCGGCGCTACACGGCGGTGGGCGCCGAAAGGCCGGAATACAAAACGGCATTCGGCATCCTGGTGCTCACGCTGGCGCTGGCCACCGGTGCGGTCACCGCATGGGACAAGGTCGCAACGAAGGAGGCGGTCTACGCCTGCCCGCCGGAGTGCGGCCGGCCGCCCTCCGCACTGCCGGTCTCCACGATGCCGCGATTCGTCGCCGCCGACGGCGCTTTCTCCGTGGGGTATCCCACCCCCGGTGCGCCCGACGCCGAGGGCGACACCTACGAGGTGGAAACCGAACCCAATGGCATCACTGCCAAGAGACAGCCGAGAGGTAGCGGAGAATTGCACCTGTTCGGCGAACCGGCCGCCGGTCGCGTCGCGCAACGGGTCATCGAGGATGTGATCGCGCGGGACTTCTCCGGGGCGAAAGTCGTCTTCGAGGTACCCAACGCGACAGTCGGCTACCAACTGGGTTACGGCGTCGTCGTCAACATTCAGCGGGGGGGTTCGCTGACCACGTCACGGGCCATCCTGATGGGCGCCGTGAAGAACGACCTGGCGCTGGTGGCCACCGTGGAGGGACCGTTTCGCAGGTTCACCCCGGAGTTCGGACCGGGCCTGCCATCCGCGGCCAACGTCGAGATCGCAGTCGACATGGGCAAATTCGTCGACAGCTTCAGTTGGCGCGGGGACCCGCCGCGCTGACGCCGGGCCTCAGCCCGCGACCGGCACGGGCGGATTCTCGCGGCGCAACCGACGAGCCGACAGCGATGAAGCCCGGGTCGCAGCACCGCAGGCCGGGCAGAACGCCATGTCCGGAACGACCTTCTCGCAGTACACACATAAGATCGGTGCGCCTGTCCCCCGATCCCGGACCTCGTGCAGTAACGCGACCTGCATCCCGACGCGCAGGACCAACAACGACAGTGCCGTCAACACCAGATTGATCGCCAGTTCGGCGGCCCGCGGCCAGTCCTCGGCGTCGACGAACCACACCGCGGCATACAGGACGGCGGTGAGCACTGCGCAGACGATCACCGTGGCACGGGCACGCCCCGGCGCCGGGCCGGCGGGATCGGGGCGGAACCACAGCGCAATGCCCACCATGCCGCCGAGTGCGATAGTGGTGAACGGGTCGACGACGCCATAGAGGATGGTGTCCTGGAGCATCCGCAGGCCGGTCGTGGTGTTCTCATTGATCAGCCCGGCGACGATCTGGGGCATCCACCAGACGACGTAGGAGGCGGTCGTGTGGGCCGTCGCCCCCGCCGCGCCGATGACGAATCCGTCCAGTGAATCGAAGTCGCCTTTGAAGACCAGGCGGATCAACGGCAGCGGAAG
Organism: Mycobacteriaceae bacterium; assembly: GCA_029979305.1. GTDB lineage: Bacteria > Actinomycetota > Actinomycetes > Mycobacteriales > Mycobacteriaceae > Mycobacterium. The sequence continues at coordinate 9,883 of JAPOHV010000037.1, forward strand.
CACCATCAGGAGTTCACTGATCAGGGTGATGAACAGTCACTCCTCGGCCAGCGTGTTCTGCAGCGCCTGTGCCGCAGCAGTCGTCACCCCGAACTTGTCGGACAGCAGGTTGCCGGCGAACCACCACCACGCCAACCCGAGGATCGTGCCGAGCACCAGGGAGGTGACGAGTCCGGGCATGGTCGGCGCCACGCGCCTGACCGACTCCCGCCGGTCGTCACGGAACGAGTCGGACTCCCAGGCGTAGAGCAGGAACAGCGTCGGCACGCCGAGGACCGAGATCGTCGCCACCGGTACGTTCCACTGCAGGGCCGACATCACGCCCATGCAGACCAGCAACATCACGAGCGCGATCCGGTAGGCGTGGGTGGCACGGGTGGGCAACCGCGGGAACATGGTGCCGCTCATACCCGGGACATAGACCCGCTCGGTCGGAGATGCGGCGAAGGTGCCGGGACGCAACAGCACCTGCAATTGCCGGGTGGGAGCTGCGAAGGTCGCGCCGCAGTCGCCGCAGAAACCCACCGCCGGAACCTCGGCATGGCAGACCTGGCACTCACGGGTCTCGTGCGTGTCCTCGCCTGTCATTCGCGGTCCTCACGCTGCGATCAGTTGCCGGTGGCCGACAGGCTATTGATAGCACGCCGCGGTTCCGGGCGATCCCCGCAAGCGGGAGATTGACGAACGGCCCGGGCGCGAGCAGCGGATCTGCCGGCGCTTGCCTTCGGTGCGCAACCGGTGCGCGCCGGTATCCCTGCCCGGGTTTTCGCCGGGGTCGCGGAGCCGCCTCGAGAGATTGATTTACGTCGTGGTCAAAAGTAAGTTGCCGACTAACGCTCTGAGACAGCTCAGAAGTCGGGAACTTTCGATTGCCGTTGCCCAGGAGTCTCAATGTCGATGTGGTCTTACGGGATCCGCAGCGGTGCTGCCGTAGTGCTTACCGGGTTCGCGCTGGCCGGTCCGCATGCGGTTTCGACCGCATGGGCCGATAACGGCGGTGCGGACACTTCACCGGCGGCCGGCAAGGAGGTGGCTTCGGTCAGGCCGGACTCCGCCAGACGTGCGGTCAGGCGGGACACCCCCGAGCCGCGCGCTGCGGTCAAACGCGACCCGTCGGACCTACGAACAATTCCCAGTCGTCCCCGCCCGGTCGATCGCAAGGCCGCGGTTCGACGGACTCAGCCACTTTTGTCCGAGTCGCAACCCGGCGCCAGCGCCACGACGCCTGTACCGACCCGCCGCTATCGTGGCGACTCGACCCCTGCCGTCGGAATCGCGGCGACCGGACAAACACCTACCCCTTCCGTATCGGAGTTGATCGCAGCAGATCCGTCCTGCCCGACCTGCCGGGCGGCGGCACCGCGTGCCAGTGCGGCCGCAGCTCCCGCGGCAGACCGGATGTCAGCACCGGGTATCGGTGCGCCGGGCACCGTCGTCGACAACTTCTTCGACGCGATCTCCCGGATGCTGTCGAATCTCCCGTCCAGCCCGATCGCCGGGGCGCTCGACGGTGCCCTGCTTCTGGTCCGGCGCACTGTGTTCAACAACGCCCCCACCGCCATCCCGGTTCAGCTGGGGCAGAACGCAACCGGCGTCACCGGCACCATCGGCGCCACCGATCCCGAGGGCGACCCCATCGTCCATACCCTTCTGACCCAGCCCAGCAGCGGCACCGTCACCCTCGACCGGGCCACGGGTGCCTACACCTACACCCCGGCAGTGCTCAACACCTACGGCAGCACCGACCAGTTCACCGTGCGGGTCTCCGACCGCGGATTCCATCTGCATCTGCTCAGGCCCCGCGCCTCCTACGCCACCGTCGCGATCAACGTCGCACCCGATGCCGCCGTCATAACATTCCCCGAAATCGACTCCGGCACTTCACCACTGGCGGTGCGCGTCGATAAGAGCCAGGCTGCCGCCGACGGCATCAAGCTCGATGCCCGCGGCACCGTCACCCTCACCCTGCCCGGACCCGCGACGTCCTACACATGGCTGGCCAACAAGCCGGAACTGGCCGACGTGGCCGCGACAGGCAACCAGCTCATCCTGACGGCGAAGACGGCCGGCTTCCTGGGCCTGTCGGTCAAGTCGGCCGATGGTTCGGCAGCGCGCTACCTCGGTGTCTATATCGCCGACCCGAGCACCCACGTCGTTCCCGACATGGTCGCGAACTACGTGCCGGTGGGAACGGTGGCCAGACCTGACCAGACCGGGGATCAGTTCCTGGAGAGTTCCAACTTCCGCGCCGGAGTGGCGCCGATCGACTACCTCTACATCTACGACCAGGGCGGGCCGGACAAGACGGACGGCAATGTGAAGGGCATGCTCACCCAGGCGGTGCGGCACGGTCTGGTTCCCGTCGCGGTGTTCTACAACATCCAGTCGACAGACTCCGAAAGCCCCGCGGCCGCCTTCCAGGCAATCAACGACCCCGGCTTCATGAAGCGCTACTTCACCAAACTGGCCGCCGACTTCACACTCATGAACCAGGTCGGCGTGCCCGTGCAGGTCGTCATGGAACCGGACTTCCTCAGCTACATGCACACTGCGACCCCACCCGACCCCGCGTACGTGCCCGACCCCAAAGATCGCACTCTCAACACCGCCAAGGTCTCGCAGATCTACGAGGCCGGCCTACTCAACAAGTCCTCCGACCCCCAATTCGACGACAACCTGGCCGGCATGGTGAAGGGCATCAACTACTACGTCGGAAAGACGATGCCGAATCTGCGCATCGGCTGGGCCACCAACATCTGGGGAGTCAATCTCGCCTACTACCAGAATCAGCTGATGGGCCTGATGCACGAGACCGACTCCGTCCTCTATCCATGGCAGAGCCAGTGGTCCGGCGGAACGGGCTGGGAGCAGGGCCGCGCCAGCATCACCGCGGGGGTGACCGACCTCGGCAGCTTCCTGAACAAGGTCGGCGTGACGTCTTGGCAGACCGGCAGCAGCGAGCGGAAACCCTTCCTCACCGTCGACAAATACGGCGTGGACGCCGCCTACCTTTATGACCCGCAGTGGAACGAGAAAGCCTCCGGAACTGCGGCAGCCGGCAATGCGAAGGCCATCATCAATGGTGCTCAGTACTTCTGCGCGAACTCCGCGAAAACCTGCGACGACAAGGCAGCACAGAAGTACTTCGGGCTCGCGATCGCAGACCTGATCAAGGTGCCACTAGACAACGACGGCGACACGAATTTCCAGACGGCCGTCACCACCCTGCAGAACGCCGCCAAGGACGACCCCAACATCGCCCAGTGGTTCTTCAACGCCGACCAGTGGAACAACTACCTGCTGATGGTCAAAACATTGTCGACCGGCCTCAACGCCCCGGTGATGCTCTGGCAGATCCCGCAGGGCCATATCAACGGCTCGACGAAGATCACCGGACGCGAGTTGTCCAACACCAGCAACAACCTGGGCTGCCCGTCGGGTACGGCCTGCGGATTCGAGGACTCGGCGACCAGTTACTTCTTCGGGGACTCCTTCACGGCGACCGGAGGGCGGCTCAGCCACTTCGGCGCCAACCAGGCCGGCGACTCCTCCGTCACGGTCTCCGGTAGCACCGTCTCCTGGGGTGAACACATGACCCAGGCCGGCCAGTCCGGTGTGATGTCGGTTCTCTTCGGCGCCGGCCTCGGGCCATCGACGAGAGGCGCGCCCACTCCGGGCGGCGACGTCACCGACCTGTACTTCTGGTCCGACAAGGTCGCCGGGTACCTCACCGGCAAAGCCTGACGCAGTTTCTGCGTGCCCCCAGTCGGACTCGAACCGACACTGGGCGGATTTTAAGTCCGCTGCCTCTGCCAATTGGGCTATGGGGGCGTCGCGGCCTCGGCATACGCACCGTACCCGCCGCGCCGCCGACAGCTTGCGGTCATCGGAAACCACCCGCCGGGTTTTTCCTGACACACCCCCGCGCCGGCAACTATCGTTGACTATGTAGCCCGCGCGGCGTGGGCCCCGAAGGAGATGATCAAACAATGCGAATCACCGAGGTCAAGCGCGTGGGCGGCTGTACCTGCCGCTGCAATGCCTGCAAGAGCCAGGCTCACTGCCGCAATATCGGCAGCGGCTGCAGGATGAAGCTCTGAGCCGGGACCTTCCCGAACCTGACGACTCCGGTGCCTGACGGCACCGGAGTCGTCTTTTTTGCGCGGGCGGTCAGGGCAGCGAGAGCGCGATCCCGTCGAGGATGTCGTGCTCGCTGACGACGACTTCGTCGATCCCGGCCCGCCGGGCGAGTTCGGCGGCGAGTTCCTGCACCACGATCGCACCGCCGCCGATGACGTCGACCCGACCTTCGTGCATCGGGCCCAGGGCCGCCCGCTGCGCGCGGGTCATCGCGATCAGCTGGTCGCACACCTCCAGCAACGCGGGGAATCCCACCCGCGACAGGTGGATGGCCTCGGAGTCGTAGGTGCTCATGTGGTGTGCCAGCGCGGCGATGGTGGTGAAGGTGCCGGCCACCCCGACCCACGTCCGGGCCTGCTCCACCGGAACGACCCGCAGTGCCTCGGCCAGCCGCTCGCGCACGACGGACCGGGCCGCGGCCACCTCGGCGGCCGTCGGTGGATCGGAGTGCAGGCAGCGCTCCGTCATCCGCACGCAACCGACGTCGGCCGAGTGGCTGGCCCGGACCCCGTCGGCGTCGCCGAGTACCACTTCGGTGGAGCCCCCGCCCAGGTCGACCACCACGAAAGGTGCTGCGGCCGGGTCCAATTCGGCGACCGCCCCGTTGAAGGAGAGCCGAGCCTCCTCGACCCCGGTGATCACTTCTGCCACCGCACCGGGGATCACCGAGCCGAGGATCCCGGCCGTCATCGCGAAGAACTCATCGCGGTTGGCGGCGTCGCGGGTGGCCGAGGTGGCCACCATCCGCAGCTTGCCCACCCGGTATTCGTCCAGCAGCGCCGCGTAGTCCACCAGCGCGGCCCGGGTCCGGGCCAGCGCCTCGTCGGCGAACCGGCCGGTGGCGTCCACCCCCTCCCCCAGTCGGACAATGCGCATCTCCCGATGCAGATCGAGCAGTCGCGGCTGACTGCCGTCTCCGGACCGCTCCGCGACGAGCAGTCGGATGGAATTGGTGCCGCAGTCGATCGCACCGACCCGCTCTGCGCCGGCTCTTTCTGGGCTCACGTCCACTCCTCCCGGATGAGAATCCCGGCCATCGCGGGTTCGGCGGCAAGTATCGCCAGCGCCTGGTCTCCGAACGGGTTCACCCCGCGCCCTTTGGCCAGCGCATGGGCGATCAGGACGTGCAGGCATTTCACCCGGTCGGGCATGCCGCCGCCGGAGAAGGTGGTGCCCAGCGGTTCCACCGCGTCGCGCTCGGCGAGGTAGGACTCGTGCGCCCGCCGGTAGGCGTCGGCCAGGTCCGGGTCCTGCCCCAACCGCTCCGTCATCTCGCGCATCAGGCCCTCGGACTCCAGCCGGCTGGCCGCCGCCGTCAGGGCCGGGTGTGTCAGGTAGTACAGCGTCGGGAACGGGGTGCCGTCGTCGAGGCGGGGCGCGGTCTTGACGACACCCGGCGCACCGTTGGGGCACCGATAGGCGATCTCCAGCACCCCGCGCGGCGGGCGGCCGAGCTGCTGCGCGACCGCGTCGAGATCGGCCGGGTCAACCACCGGGCGGGGGTGGCGGTGGAGGCGGCGGGGGTGCGGGTGGCCCCGGCGGTGCGGGGGGCGGCGGCACCGGCGCTCCGGCAGGGGCGGGCTGGTCGGCCGATGGCGGCGCGGGCGGGCCGTGCGGGGTGTCGGCGATGGTGTGCCACAGCGCGGTGTACCAGGGGTCGGTGCTGTGTCCCGCTTGCTGCTGCGGACCGGGACGAGACTCCACGACGGCCCCGGGCGGCAGCTGAACCTGATAGGGGATGTCGCCCGGCTTGACGAACCCGAGACGTTCGCGGGCCTGGGCCGCGATGTAGGCCGGATCGGCGAGTTTGGCCTTCTTGCTTTCCAATTCGGCGATCTGCTTGCGCAGCGCGGCCTCACTGGCGGAGAGCTGCTTCATCTCGGTGCGCTGCCCGAAGTAGGTGCGCACCGGTCCGGCGATGGTCAGCGTCAGCACGCAGATCACCCCGGCCAGGATCGCCGCGCGCCGGGCGGTGAAGCCGAGGCGTTGCTCGTTCTGCTGCTGGATCGACGCGCTGATCGCTTCCCGGATCGGTTCGGTGATGCTGCGGCCGACGGACTCGGCCCGGTCCCGCAGACCCGCCGGACGCGGGTCTCGTGCCGCTGCCCGGGCCGGCCGTGACCGTGCCCGGCCCGACGCCCCGGGCCGCGACGCCGGCGCCCGGCGCTTCGGGTCGGACCGCTTACCGTCTGCCACGAGCTACGTCTAGTCCGTTCCGCCGAACCGGGGGAAGGCCAGATCGCCTGCGTAGCGGGCGGCGTCGCCGAGCGCCTCCTCGATGCGCATCAGCTGGTTGTACTTGGCGACACGTTCGCTGCGGGCCGGCGCGCCGGTCTTGATCTGGCCGCTGCCCACCGCCACCGCGAGGTCGGAGATCGTGGTGTCCTCCGTCTCGCCGCTGCGGTGGCTCATCATCGTGCGATATCCGCTGTTGTGGGCCAGCGCCACGGCGTCAAGCGTCTCGGTGAGCGTGCCGATCTGGTTGACCTTCACCAGCAGCGCGTTGGCGGCGCCGCGCTCGATGCACTCCTCGAGACGCTCCGGATTGGTGACGAACAGGTCGTCGCCGACGATCTGCACCCGGTCGCCGATCGCGGAGGTGAGCGCCGCCCAACCGTCCCAGTCGTTCTCGTCCAGGGGATCCTCGATGGAGACCAGCGGGTAGGCATCGAGCAGTTCGGCGTAGATGGCGCCCATCTCCTCGGAGCTGCGGTTCTGCTTCTCGAAGCTGTAACCCGTTCCCGCGGTGTAGAACTCGGTGGCCGCCACGTCGAGCGCCAGCGCGACGTCGACGCCAGGCTTGAAACCGGCCGACTCGATGGCCGAGCAGATCAGGTCCAGGGCGGCCCGGGCGCCGGCGACGTCGGGTGCGAACCCGCCTTCATCACCCAGGCCGGTGGCCAGGCCCTGCTTCTTGAGGACGGCCTTGAGCGCGTGGTAGACCTCCGCGCCCCAGCGCACGGCCTCGCGGAAGTTGGGCGCACCGATGGGGGCGACCATGAACTCCTGGACGTCCACGCCGGTGTCGGCATGCGCGCCGCCGTTGAGGATGTTCATCATCGGCACGGGCAGGATGTGGGCGTTGGGTCCGCCGAGGTAGCGGAACAGCGGCAGCCCGGCGCTGTCGGCGGCGGCCTTGGCCACCGCCAGCGACACCCCGAGGATCGCGTTGGCGCCGAGGCGGGACTTGCCGGG
>JAPOHV010000127.1 GCA_029979305.1 Mycobacteriaceae bacterium
CGGACCGGACAACCCGGCGGGCGATGCGGTGACGTTCCGGACGCTCAACGCCTACTTCACCTCGATCGGCGGAGGCACCGATCAGATCCAGCGCAACATCGTCGGTGAGCGGGTGCTGGGACTACCCAAGGAACCTGAACCGTTCAAGGACACCGCGTTCCGGGATCTGCCCAGCGGCGGCTGAGATCTAGCGCAGGTGCACCGGGTCGTTGCCCCAGGCGGCGCGGATGTCGGCGTCGATGTCGTTCTCGATCCGGTCCCGGTGATCGATGATCAGGCACGCGCGATCGGCTTCCTGATACGGCGTCCAGTCAGGTTCACCGGTCAGCCCGGATGGCTTCGCCGTCGCGGCGAAACTCGTCCACCGGGCGCGGATGCGCTTGGACACCGCCTTGGCGCCCTTCACGCCGCCGAGTTTGAGGGTCATGTCCTGTGGGGAACCGAGAGTGCCCCAGACATAAGGCAATTCGGTGGCGTGAGCGGCGCCGACAAGCAGCGCCTTCATCAGCGGTGAGGCGTAGTCGAACCGGTAGAGGTAGACCGGCGCGACATTGTTGTGTCCCTCGGCGAACCACACCGACGGCATCCGGAACCCGACATCGCTGGCGATACTGAGGTGTCGGGCCTTGGACTTCTTACCGGCGTAGGCCGAACCGAGTTGCTCCTCGGTGGGCAACTGCAGGTCGGGCTGCTCGCCGGCGATCTGATTGAACATCGAGGTGATCGCCCGCGGGGTGATCGGCATCAGCGGGGAACGCATCAGCCGGAACAGCGCCGCCTCGTCGCGGTTGGTGCCGATGATCAGCGGCACCGGGTGGGTGCGTCCGTTGCGCGCCACGGTCACCGGGTAGTCCGGCAGCACGTCACCGTCGACGATGGGCACGAAGGCCAGCGTTCCCGGATTGCGCACCGGCACTTCGTCGAACACCTTCTTGGTCGCGGCGATCAGCGCGGGTACCGGCACCTCGGCCAGCCGCCGCTCATCACCGGGCCGGATGTCCAGAAAGTCGAGCACCTCCGCGGTGACCCGCCGCGCGCGGCTGCGGTCGTATACCGACGTCACCGGCGAACTCTGCGCGATGGCCCCGGCGAACAGCCCCTTCGCGGCCGGTGCCGCCAGCAGCGTGGTGACGATCCCCGCACCGGCGGACTCGCCGAACACCGTGACCCGATCGGGGTCGCCGCCGAAGCCGGCGATGTTGTCGCGCACCCAGCGCAGCGCGGCCAGCACATCGCGCAGTCCGACATTGGAGTCGAATCCCTCGACGTCGAGGAAGCCGAACACACCCAGGCGGTAGTTGAGCGTGACGACGACGACGTCGCCCCGGTCCGACAGCATCGCGCCGTCGTAGTAGGGCTGGCTGCCGGAACCCAGGACGTAGGCGCCGCCGTGCACCCACACCAACACCGGCCTGGGCTCGCCGGCGGCGGCGCCCGACGGCGACCAGACGTTGAGGGCGAGGCAGTCCTCGTCCTGGCGGGCGCCGAGGTTGATCGGGAAGTTCGGGACCGGGGGCTGCGGGCAGACGGTCCGGAAGGAAGTCGCGTCGGCCGGCTCGGTCCACGGCTGCGGCGGTTGCGGCGAACGAAACCTGAGCCCACCCACCGGCGGGGCGGCGTAGCGAATACCCTTCCAGGCCGTGGTCCGGCCGTCATCGACGCCCCGAACCGGGCCAGCGGTGGTTTCGACCACGGTGGCGATCGTCATCCAGCCGTTCCTTTCCCGTCCTGGCTAAAGGCTACCGGCCGGTAATCGGTGTCTAGAAAAGCAGGGCGGTGTACCGCCAGTCCAGCACCGGGCGCTCGCCGTCGTCGCCGGCGGCGAACACCACCGAGCGCAGGCCGAGCACCCCGCCCCGGTCACCGGGCAGCGGGGTCGCGGACTCGACGTGCAGGTCGCTGTAGACGGTGTCACCCTCGTGAACCGGGCCGGTGTGGTCGCAGGACTGCCAGCCCAGCACGGTGACCAGATTGGGCAGCAGCCGGGTGGCCTGCGCCAAGGCCAGGCCGATGGTGTGCCCGCCGTAGACCAGGCGCCGCCCGGAGCCGCGCGAATCATGATGGGTGGCGGCGATATTGAGCGTCAGCCTGGCCAGTTCCGGGGCCGAGCTGACGACGTCGGCGCTGCTTCGCAGCACCGCCGGGGCGATGTCGGCGCAGAAGTGCGGGCCTGCCACCCGCTCACGGAATGCCGCGGCGTCCCAGTGCAGAGTCGGGTCCACGGCCGGTTCGGCGGCGGTGCCGATCGCGGCCAGGTCGTCGGAGTGACCGGTGTCGAGATCCGCGCTCAGCGGCAGCATCGCGCACCGGTGGAAGTCGAGCACCAGCCGTCCCACCTGGTCGATGGTGGTCATCCGCAGCACCGCCAGGCCGGTCGGGGCACGGCCGGGCTTCGCGCTGTTCTGCCGCAGGCCCACCACCTCGGTGCGGGTGAACAGCGTGTCGCCGATGGTCGGGAACCGGTGGAACTGCAGGCCCCGGTAGAACAGGTTGGCCTTCACCCGCCGGGTCACCAGGGTCGACTGGCCGATCGCGACATCACAGACCAGCGCGGGATGGGCCATCGTCCCCGGCACCCCGGTCACGGCATGGGCCAACCCGCCGTCGAGTGCCAGGCGCAGCCGGTCGCCGATGATGGCCTGGTGGGTCGCCGCGAGCCCGGCGGTCAGCGTCATCGACGGAGCCCCGTCGAAGACCAGACCGACCATCAGGTCGTCGAAGTAAGGCCCGCCGGGATCCATCACATCTTCCATGCCGCCCGGCGCCGACGCGGTGTCACCGAATCGCGTCAGTCGGCCTCGGCCAGGCGGTGTCGCAGCGACTCCAACTCGTCCCGGAGGCTGGTGGGCAGCTTCTCGCCCAGGAAGTCGAACCACTCCTCGATCTGTGGCAGTTCGGCACGCCACTCCTCGGGGTCGACCGCCAGCGCCTCGCTGACGTCACCGGCGTCGACGTCCAGGCCGCCCAAATCCATGTCCGCCACCGCCGGCACGATGCCGATCGCGGTGGACACCCCATCGACGCGGCCCTCGACACGCTCGACGATCCACTTGAGCACGCGGCTGTTCTCGCCGAATCCCGGCCACAGGAACCGGCCGTCGCCGCCGCGGCGGAACCAGTTGACGAAGAAGACCTTGGGCAGCTTGGACTCGTCGGCGTTCTTGCCGAGGTCGATCCAGTGCTGGCAGTAGTCGCCGGCGTTGTAGCCCAGGAACGGCAGCATCGCCATCGGGTCGCGGCGGACCGTTCCCACCGTGCCCTCGGCCGCGGCGGTCTTCTCGCTGCCCAGTGTCGCCCCGATGAACACCCCGTGCTGCCAGTCGCGGGCCTGAGTCACCAGCGGAACCGTCGTCTTGCGGCGGCCGCCGAACAGGATCGCCGAGATCGGCACCCCCTGCGGGTCATCCCACTCCGGAGCCAGTGACGGGCACTGCGCCATCGGCGTGCAGTACCGCGAATTGGGATGTGCGGCAGGCCCGTCCGAGCCCGGCGACCAGTCGTTGCCCTTCCAGTCGACGAGGTGCTCCGGTTCGCCCTCCAGGCCCTCCCACCAGACGCCGCCCTCATCGGTCAGCGCGACGTTGGTGAAGACGGTGTTACCCGCGGCGATGGTCTTCATCGCGTTGGGGTTCGACGACCAGTTGGTTCCGGGCGCCACCCCGAAGAACCCGAATTCGGGGTTGACCGCGTACAGCCGGCCGTCCTTGCCGAACCGCATCCAGGCGATGTCGTCGCCGAGGGTTTCGGCGCGCCAGCCAGGGATGGTGGGCTGCAACATCGCCAGGTTGGTCTTGCCGCACGCCGAGGGGAACGCCGCGGCGATGTAGTAGGCCTTGTTCTCGGGCGAGATCAGCTTGAGGATCAGCATGTGCTCGGCCAGCCAGCCCTCGTCGCGGGCCATCACCGAGGCGATCCGCAACGAGTAGCACTTCTTGCCCAGCAGGGCGTTGCCGCCGTAGCCCGAGCCGTAGCTCCAGATCTCCCGGGTCTCCGGGAAGTGCGTGATGTATTTGGTCTCGCTGCACGGCCAGGGCACGTCGGGTTTGCGGGCGCCGGACTCGTCGACCAGTGGCGCGCCCACCGAGTGCAGCGCCTTGACGAAGAAGCCGTCCTCCCCCATCAGTTCCAGCGCCGCTCTGCCCATCCGGGTCATGGTGCGCATCGAGACCACCACGTACTCCGAGTCGGTGATCTCCACCCCCAGCTTGGGGTCGTCGGCGCCGAGCGGTCCCATGCAGAACGGCACCACGTAGAGCGTGCGGCCACGCATACACCCGCGGTAGAGGTCGGTCATGGTGGCCCGCATCTCGTCGGGGGCCATCCAGTTATTGGTGGGACCGGCGTCGACCTCCCGCTCCGAGCAGATGTAGGTCCGCGACTCGACCCGGGCGACGTCGGAGGGCTCGGAGCGGGCGAGATAGGAGGCGGGCTCCTCGGTGGCGCTCAGCGGGATGAACGTCCCGGCCGCCACCAGCTGGTCGCACAGCCGCTCGTACTCCTCGTCGGAGCCGTCGGCGAAGACCACGCGGTCGGGCTGGGTGAGCTCGGCGACCTCCCGCACCCAGGAGAGCAGGGCCGCATGGGTGGTGGGCGCGTTGTCCAGACCGGGGATGGTCGCTGAGGTCATCGGTATCTCCCGCGTACGTCGTTGCCAGGGGCAGGCCTTTCCGCCTGGCCGGCGGAGACGGTCGGCGTCCTGGAACAGAAGGTTAACGTGGTCGTCACACCCTCCGTTACTCGGGAGTATGGCTCAGCACCCGGCCTGCCCGGCCCGAAATGAGCGGTCCGCACCGCGGTCATGAGGACCGGCTCGATCGTCAGCAGCCGTTCTTCCAGCGCCGCGCGCAGACCGGAGGCGGCCTCACCGGACCACCGGTGCAGCGCGGTCCGCGCACTGAGCAGCCGGCGGGCGCGCACCACCCACCAGCTCAGCGCCAGTCCGATCCCGCCGCACCCGGTCAGCGTCGCCGGCGTCGCCCCGAGTTCGGCGAGCAGCCGGCCGGCGGTCAGCGCGACGCCGAGGCCGAAACCGGCCCCCACCACCGCCGACAGCCCGTCCTCCAGCGCCGAACCGCGCGGCGCCGCCGGCAGCGCCGCCGGGGCCGCGGCGCCGGAGGGCTCGACACCGGCCAGCCCGGCACGATCGGCCAGCTCGGCGAAGCGGTCGACCACAGCCGCCTCGAACTCGTCGGCCGTCCGGCACGCCTGCCGGACCACCCGGTCCGGGAAGGAGCCCAGGCCGGTCCTGCTCAGCCGGGCGGCCTCGGCCTGCCAGCCGGCGCGCAGCCCCGCACACGTCGAGCGCGCCTGCGCGGCCAGCTGCAGCCGGACCAGCTGAGCCTCGGCACGCAGCTGGAGCACCCGCCGGGCGGGGTCGGGCGGTTCGGAACGGGGCGGCGCCACGGCCACGATGCTGGCAGCCGTCCGGGCCGGCCGCGACTCACCCGGGTAGGCAACTGTTGGGTATCAATCTGGCTCGCGATGACGGCGCGACGGGGTTCATGCGCCACCATGGATCAATGCATGCGCAGCGCGGGGGCTCCACCACGCCCGAGACCGCCACGCATCATCAGCGCCGGGTGACGAGCTTCCGCTCCCGCCGCTCGGCCCTGACCGAGACGCAGCAGGAGGTGTGGGACCGGCTGTGGCCGAGCCTGGGCCGCCAGGCGCTCGCCGGGACCGAACCCGCCGGGGCTGTCGCACCGCTGGAGGCCGAGTCCTGGTTCGGCCGCGCGGGCCGACCGCTGGTATGCGAGATCGGCTGCGGCACCGGCACATCGACGCTGGCGATGGCGCAGGCCGAGCCGGGTATCGACGTCATCGCCGTCGAGGTCTACCGCCGCGGGCTGGCCCAACTGCTCAGCGCCATCGACCGCGAGGGCGTCACGAACATCCGGTTGATCCGAGGTGACGGTGTGGACGTGCTCGAGCACCTCATCCCCACCGGAGCGCTCACCGGGGTGCGGGTGTTCTTCCCCGACCCGTGGCCCAAGTCCCGCCACCACAAACGGCGGCTGCTGCAGCCCGCGACGATCGCCCTGATCGCCGACCGGCTGCGGCCCGGCGGCGTGCTGCACGCGGCCACCGACCACGCCGGCTACGCCGAGCAGATCGCCGAGGCCGGTGACGCCGAACCCCGACTGCGCCGCGCGGCGCCCGACGAGTCGCTGCCGATCTCGGTGCGACGACCCGTCACCAAATACGAGACCAAGGCCCGCGACGCGGGCAGCCCGGTAACCGAACTGCTGTGGGTGAGGCGAGCATGACCACTATCGAGACCCTCGAACCGACCGTCGGACAGCCCGAGCCGGCTCCGCCGGAGCCGACCGGCGAGCCGGCCTGCGAACTGGCCCCCCGTCGAGTGCTGCTGGTCTGGGACGCGCCCAACCTCGACATGGGACTGGGCGCGATCCTGGGCGGCCGGCCGACCGCGGCGCACCGGCCCCGCTTCGACGCCCTGGGCCGCTGGCTGCTGGGCCGGACCGCCGAGCTGGCCGTCGGGCAGCCCGACGTGTCGTCCGAACCCGAGGCGACGGTGTTCACCAACATCGCGCCGGGCAGCGCCGACGTCGTCCGGCCCTGGGTGGAGGCGCTGCGTAACGTCGGCTTCGCCGTCTTCGCCAAGCCCAAGGTCGACGAGGACAGCGACGTGGACGGCGACATGCTGGCCCACATCGCCCAGCGTCGCCAGGAGGGCCTGGCCGCGGTGCTGGTCGCGTCGGCCGACGGGCAGGCCTTCCGGATCCCGCTGGAGGAGATCGCCCGGGCCGGCACCCCGGTGGCCGTGCTGGGATTTCGTGAACACGCCAGCTGGGCGTTAGCGTCGGATACCTTGGATTTCGTCGACTTGGAGGACATCCCCGGTGTTTTCCGCGAGCCACTGCCCCGGATCGGTTTGGATTCACTGCCGGCGCACGGAGCATGGCTGCAGCCGTTCCGGCCGCTGTCCGCATTGTTGACCTCGCGGCTGTAGCCTGCGGCGCGGTCGCGCGTTAGTTCTTAGTGAGGAGATCGAGTGTTTGCATGGTGGGGTCGAACCGTTTACCGGTATCGATACATCGTCATCGCGCTCATGGTCACGCTGTGTATCGGCGGCGGCATCTTCGGGATGGACCTGGGTAAGCACGTCACCCAGAGCGGCTTCTACGACGAGGGCAGCCAGTCGGTGCAGGCCTCGCTGATCGCCGACGAGGCCTACGGCCGGGACCGCACCAGTCACGTGGTGGCAATCCTCACACCGCCCGGCGACGAGAAGGTCGACGACCCGAAGTGGTCCAAGGAGATGGTCACCGAGCTCGACGACTTCGCCAAGAAAAACGAGGACAAGGTCGTCGGCTGGGTCGGCTGGCTGCGGGCTCCGGACAGCACCGACGCCACCGTCCAGCAGATGAAGACCGCGGACAAGCGGCACACCTTCGTGTCGATTCCGCTCAAGGGCGACAGCGACGACGAGATCCTGAAGAACTACCAAGAGGTCGAACCCGACCTGAAGTCCATCAACGACGGCAATATCAAACTGGCCGGTCTGAACCCGCTTGCCAGCGAACTCACCGGCACCATCGGCATCGACCAGCAGCGCGCGGAGATCGCCGCCATCCCACTGGTCGCCGTGCTGCTGTTCTTCGTGTTCGGCGGCGTGGTCGCCGCCAGCCTCCCAGCCATCATCGGCGGACTGTCCATCCTCGGGGCGCTGGGCATCATGGAACTCACAGCCAGATTCACCCCGGTGCACTTCTTCGCCCAGCCGGTGGTGACGCTCATCGGGCTGGGCATCGCGGTGGACTACGGCCTGTTCATCGTCAGCCGGTTCCGAGAGGAGATCGCCGAGGGCTACGACCCCGAGACCGCCGTCCGGCGCACGGTGATGACGGCGGGCCGGACCGTGGTGTTATCCGCGGTGATCATCGTGGC
>JAPOHV010000107.1 GCA_029979305.1 Mycobacteriaceae bacterium
CCGCACCGGCGGCGGCGACCCGCCGGCGCTCCGATTCGCACGCCGCAGCGGGCCAGGCCGGGCTTTTCCCCGAGACCATGACCGTGCTGGGTAACCGCTGGGCCGCGGCGCTGCTGTGCGCGGCCTTCCTGGGTGCCAGCCGGTTCTCCGAGTTCCAGTCGCTGCTGGGCGCGCCGCCCACCCTGTTGAGCGAACGGCTGCAGACCTTCTGCGAGATCGGCGTGTTGGGCTTCCAGCCGGCCGCCGGCGAGCGCGGCGACTACCTGCTGACCGACAAGGGGCGGGCGTTCTTCGGGATCCTGGTCACCGCGCTGCAGTGGGCGCAACGCTGGTTCGTCGCCCCCGAAGGTCCCGCGATCGTCGCCCGCCACCGGGACTGCGGTGCGGAGTTCGTCGCCGAACTGGCCTGCAACCGATGCGGCGGCCGGCTCACCGGCGCGCAGGTGACGGTCAGCGCGGCGGAAGGATCTGGAAACCCTTGAGGATGGTGTCGGAATCACCTGCGTATGCCGGGTTGTCCGCTTTGACCGACTGCACCGTCACCGTCGCGACGTAATTGTCGTCACCGCTGCGGTACACCACCCCCAGCGAACTCGCCTTGCGCGGCGGGACCCCGGGAACCTTGGGGTTGAGCCGCAGCTCCGGCGTGATGTAGGTCGACGTCAGCGCCGGGGCGCCGCACACCTTGGTGGGAGTCGACTGGACGTCTTTGATGTCGAGCTTCTTGGTCAGCTGGTCGAGCTGTGCCTGCAGAATCTGATCAGGCTTCCCCAGATCGGCGCTGATCTTCTGCAGCGTCACAACGGCATTGGGGGTGAAATTGTCGGTGGCGAGCTTGGGGCTGCGGATGGCGAACCGAATCTGCTCGGAGTCCAACTGGGTGGCGCGCTCCCAACCGTCGGGCACCGGGATGCGCAACTTCGGCTCCTGGTCGGTGCGGGTTGGAATGTCGGTCAGCGGAGCCGAAACGGTCTGGCACTTCTCGGCAACCGGCTTGGAACCCGAACATCCCGACACCAGCAGACCGGCGGCCAGCACCGCCGCCACCGCCGACCGCCCCACCACTGCGCGCATCTGCTTTCCTTCCAAGGCCCGCCACAGCCTACCGGCGCCGGTCCGGGTGCCGCCGGGTCAGTCGCCGAGCAGCGCGGACACCAGCGCCCACACCGCGCAGGCCAGCCCCGCCAGCACACACACCCCGCCGATGTAGAGGCCGTAACCGGCCGAGACCGGCGCAACGACGTTGGTGTGGACGTACCACCCCGTCAGCACCGCGACCAGGACCGAGATGACCGTGGCAGCCGAGGCCGCCAGCCGCGGCATCAGGCCGCGTCCCACCATCGCGCCGAGGACGACGAGCGCCGAGGACAGCAGCACGATGAGCTGACCGGCCCCGAATCGCGGCGGCAGCACGATACTGCCGACCGCGCCCCCGATGGCACTGGCCCTGCCGCCGCCGTGCGCCGTCGTGGTCAACCAGGGCAGCCAGGCGCTCACCGAGAGCCCGGCGGCGAACAGCGGGACCAGCCAACCGGGGCTAGGGCGTGCCATACCTCGAATTTACGGCCCGACACCGGCCGTCCGACGTGCCCGCCCGATACCTGACACCCGGGGCGGGCATTTCGCAGTAGCGTTTCGCCCATGCGCGGTCACATCCTGGTCTGCGGGGACGACGCCCTCGCGACGCGGATCATCGACGAGCTCAACGAGGCCGAGCTCTCGGTGGTACTGCTGCAGTCCCCCGCCGCCCTGGAGGCAGCCGGGGTGGCCACCGCTCACGCGGTGATCGCCGCCTCCGCCGACGACGGGGTCAATCTCGAGGTGGCGCTGCTGGCCCGGCAGGCCAGCCCGACGGTGCGGGTGGTTGCCCGGCTGTCCAACACCGTGCTGCACCAGGCGATGGAGGACGGCATCGGACCCGGCGCGGTGCTCGACGTGGCCGAACTCGCCGCCCCCTCGGTGGTGGAGGCCCTGCTGGGCCGGACCGCGCACACCATCACCGCCGGCGGGGTCGACTTCGTGGTCTCCACCGACACCGCGGGGCGTGACGGGACGCTGCGGGAGATCTACGGCAGGCTGGCCCCGGTAGCGGTGATCCGCGGTGAGAACGCACCCAATCCGGGCGAGGTGGTGCCCTGTCCGCACCGCGACGACGAGATCTACGAGGGCGACAGCACTACGGTGATGGGCCGGGCCGAGGAACTCGAGGCGCAGGGCCTGGTGGTGGGCCAGCGCGGCGTCGTGCTCGAACACCGCTCTCCCCCGGTCCGGGCGTTCGATGGGGCCCGCGCCTTCCTCGAGGACATGAACCCGATGTTCTACCGGGCGCTGAGCGTCGCGGTGTTCCTGCTGCTGGGATCGACGATCGTCATCAGGCTGGCCTTCCGGCCGAGCATGAGTTGGGTGGACGCGCTGTCCTTCACCACCGAAACCCTGACCACCGTCGGCTACGGCGACTTCGACCTCCGCGATCAGCAGACCTGGCTGCGGCTGTGGGGCGTGGTGATGATGCTCAGCGGCATCGCGATCATCTCGATCATGGTGGCGTTCGTCGCCGATGTCCTGCTGTCCCGGCGGCTGTCGCAGGCGGCCAACCGGCAGCGGGTCAGCCACCTGCGCCGCCATTTCGTCGTGGTGGGACTGGGGTCGTTCGGGATCCGGGTGGCCGGGATGCTCAAGGATGCGGGCCACGCGGTGGTGGTAATCGAGCGCGACGAGGACAACCGCTACCTGTCGTCGGCGGCGGAATCACAGATCCCGGTGATCTTCGGTGACGCGACGCTGCCCACGACGCTGGCCGCGGCGGGCCTGGAGCGGGCCCGGGCCATCGCCGTGCTGACCGAGGCCGACATGGTCAATATCGAAACCGGGCTGATCAGCAAGCAGATGACGAGTTCGCCTGGGCGCGAGCGGATTCAGGTGGTGCTGCGGATCTACGACCAAGCGTTGGGCAAGGCGGTCGGGCACCGGCTGGACTTCAGACACGTGCGCTCCACCGTGGATCTGGCGGCGCCGTGGTTCATCGGGGCGGCGATGGGCCTGGACGTGCTCGGCACCTTCTCGGTGGGCCAGCGCTCGTTCATGGTGGGCGGGGTCCTGGTGGAGCCTGGTAGCGAGTTGGACGGGATGACCATCGCCGGTCTCTCCACCCTGACCCGCGTGATCGCGCTGCAACGCGACGGCGGCGCGGCCGAACTCCACCCGGATCGCGAGACCGGGTTCCGGTCGGGCGACACCGTCTATCTGGTCGGCCCGTACCGGGAACTGCTGGACACACTGCGCAAGGGCCAGCGCGGGGACCGCCCCCGCAAGGCGCACCCACCGATCGGCGTCGCCGAGCGGCTTGGCCTCGGCGGCGGGGTCGGCGATGCTCTCATCTGACCCCGAGAACCCGTAACGCGTTGTCCTTGAGGATCATCGGCAGCAGATCGGGGTCCAGGTCCAGGGTCTCGACGTCACGAAGCCAGCGTTCGAGCGTGATGTAGGGATGGTCGGTCCCGAACAGCGCCTTGGTCCGCAACTGCCGCCCCAGCGCCCGGACGAGTTGCGGCGGAAAGTATTTCGGCGACCAGCCGGAGAGGTCGATGTAGACGTTCGCCTTGTGTGAGGCGATCGCGATCTGCGAGTCGACCCAGGGAACCGCCGGGTGGGCCATCACGATCGTCAGGTCGGGGAAGTCGGCGGCGACGTCGTCGAGCAGCATCGGGTCGGAGTAACGCAGCTTGATCCCATGCCCGCCGGACAGCGCCGATCCGAGACCGGTCTGCCCGGTGTGGAACAGTGCGGGCACCCCGGCGGCCTCGATCGCCTCGTACACCGGGTAGAAGCGGCGGTCGTTGGGCTCGAAACCCTGCAGGCTGGGGTGGAACTTGAACCCCTTGACGCCATAGTCGTCGACCAGTCGAGTCGCGCGCCGCGGCGCGTCGTGGGACAGCGGATCGACGGTGCCGAACGGAATCAGCACGTCGTTGTTGCGGGCGGCGCCCGCGATCAGTTCCTCCACCGAGTTGGGCTGGTGCCCGGTGGCGCCGCGGGCGTCGACGGTGAAGACCACCGCGGCGGTGTTGTGCCGGCGGTAGTGCTCGGCCAGATCGTCGACCCGGGTGAAGTGGTCGGGACCGAGTTTGAAGTAGCGGCCGGTGGCCTCGGCCAGTTCGGGGTCGTAGGCGCACCGTCCGGACGAGTCGATCTCGACGTGGGTGTGGATGTCGACGGCGGCCACGGCGTCGAAGTCGATGCCGTACTCGTACCTGCGGTCGGCCAGCATCGCTCAGTCCCCGGCGAACACCGACACGAAGTTGTCCAGCGAGGCCTGGATGTCACCACGCAGCGCCGCGGCGACCACCATGCCGATAGGCCCGAACAGGGCGGGGCCGCCGAGGTGGACGTCCATGGTGACCACCGAGGCGGCCCCGTCCCGTTGGTTCGGGCGGACCTTCCCGATCAGCTTGACCTTGACGCCGCCGGTGCCGACGCCGTTGAGCGTCATCGACTCCGGCGGCTTGAAGTGCACGATGGTCCACTTGATCCGGTTGGGCATGCCTTTGACCTCGACAATGGACTCCACTTCGGTGCCCTTGTCGAGGTTCTCCGGCAGCTTCGAACGCCAGACCCGGTGAATGGTGAGCCATTCCTTGTACCGGGAAAGGTCGGAGGCGTGTTGCCACGCCCGATCAGGCGATAGCGGAACGTCTACGGAGACCGAGACCTTCGCCATCTCCGGATTACTGGCCGTCGACCTTGTCGGCGACGGTCTGCGCGGCGTCGGTGGCGGCGTCCTTAGCGGTCTCAGCCGCATCGGCAACCTTGTCGACGGCGGTGTGAGCGGCGCCCTGCACCTTGTCGATGGTGTCGCCGAACTTGCCGCCGGTCTTCTCGTCGATGAAGTCGCCGGCCTTGTCGATGGCGCCCTCGACCTTGTCGACGTTCTCGCTGATGACGTCCTTGGCCTTGTCGGCGAGGTTCTCGGCGGCTTCCTTGGCCTTGTCGATGAACGACATGATTCACCCTTTCTTCGGTGGCATCCGGTCTCCCGGATCGATTCCCCGCAAAGACTACCGCCAGAGCTTTCGGGGCTCGCCGAGCCATCGGCCCTGCATCCACCACAGCGCCTCGATCAGCCCCCCGGCGGCAAGACCGATCGCGATGGATCCGGCGGTCGCCTCGGCGTTGGACGGGTCGATCATGAACTTCTCCCGCGCCAGGGGTATCGCGAAGATGGCCACGTAGGCCAGCGCCGACGTCGCCACCAGACCCACCCGCCACCACTGGTACGGCCGAGCCACCACCGCCAGTACCCACACCGCCCCGATCAGCAAAGTGATCAGCGCCGAGGTGGATGCCTGGGTCTGCTCCCGGAGGGTTCCGGCGCTGCCGGGGTAGGCCATCAGGTAGGAGAAGAACGTCGACACCCCGATCACCGTCCCGGCCGGCAGGGCGGCGGTCATGACGCGGCGGACGAAACCGGTGCGGGCCCGTTCATTGTTCGGCGCGAGCGACAGGATGAAGGCCGGGATACCGATGGTGAACCAGGCCGCGATGGTGACGTGGATCGGCTGGAACGGGTAGAGCAACGGGTCGGTGTGGCCGAAGTGGGAGATCAGACCGGCCAGCCCCACCAGCAGGGCCAGCAGTACCGAGTAGACCGTCTTGGTGAGGAACAGGTTGGAGACGCGTTCGATGTTGCCGATGACGCGCCGGCCCTCCCCCACCACATACGGCAGGGTCGCGAACTTGTTGTCCAGCAACACGATCTGGGCAACGGCCCGCGAGGCGGGGCTGCCCGACCCCATGGCCACTCCGATGTCGGCATCCTTGAGCGCCAGCACGTCGTTGACTCCGTCGCCGGTCATCGCGACGGTGTGATCGCGCGACTGCAGCGCGTGCACCATCGCGCGCTTCTGGTCGGGCCGCACCCGGCCGAAGGTGGTGTACTCCGCCATCGTCTCGGCGAGCGCATCGGGTTCAGTCGGCAGTTCCCGGGCGTCGAGGGTCTCGCCGTGCAATCCCAGCGAGCCGGCCACCGCACCCACCGACACCGCATTGTCCCCGGAGATAACCTTGATCGAAACATTCTGGGCGGCAAAGTATTCGAGTGTGTCGCGGGCATCGGGCCGGACCCGTTGCTCGAGCACCACCAGCGCCACGGGAGTCACCCGGCCGGGCGCGTCGGGGTCGTCGACGCTGAGGTTCGACGCTCCCAGCAGCAGCACCCGCAGTCCTTGTGCGCCGATCTGCTCGGCCTGCTCGGCCACCGGCGAACCAGGCTCGAGCAGAACGTCGGGCGCGCCGATCACCCAATTGCCGCGCTCGCCCTCCCGAGGATCGGCGAACGACGCGCCGCTCCACTTGGTGGCGGACTTGAACGGCGCCACCGCCGTCGCGGTCCAACCGGGAGCGTGCGGGCATGCCTCGGCGATGGCCTGCATGCTGGCGTTGGGACGGGAGTCGGCGGCGGCCATCGCGGCAAGCACCTCGGCGACCTGTCCGGCGTCGATGTCCCCCACTGTCTTCGCCTCGGAAAGCCGCATCCCGTTCTCGGTCAGGGTGCCGGTCTTGTCGGCGCACACCACGTCCACCCGTGCCAGGCCCTCGATGGCAGGCAGTTCCTGAACCAGGCACTGGCGCCGGCCCAGCCGGATCACCCCGACCGCGAACGCGATCGAGGTCATCAGCACCAGTCCCTCGGGGACCATCGGCACCAGCGCCCCGACCATCCGCAGCACCGACTCCCGCCAGCCGACCCCGGTGAGGAACAGCTGGGTATAAATGGTCAGCAGGCCGGCCGGGAGCAGCAGATAGGTGATGAACTGCAGGATCTTGTTGATGCCGCTGCGCAGCTCGGACTTCACCAGGGTGAACTTGCTGGCCTCTTCCGCCAGCCTGGCGGCGTAGGCCTCGCGGCCGACCTTGGTGGCGCGGTAGGCACCGGTACCGGCCACCACGAAGCTGCCCGACATCACCGGGTCGCCCACCGTCTTGGCTATCGGGTCGGCCTCACCGGTCAGCAGCGACTCGTCGACCTCCAGCGTGATGGCTTCCACCAGCGCTCCGTCGACGACGATCTGGTCGCCCGGCCCGAGTTCGATGACGTCGTCGAGCACCACGTGATTGGGCATCAACTCCGCGGTTTGAGACTGGCGGCGCACCATCGGCTTGGCCTGACCGACGATCGCGAGATTGTCCAGTGTCTTCTTGGCACGCAACTCCTGGATGATGCCGATGGCGCTGTTGGCGACGATCAGCAGACCGAACAGCCCGTTGATCAGTGAGCCGGTGGCCAGCACGATCGCCAGCAGCACCCCGAGGATGGCGTTGATCCGAGTGAAGACGTTGGCGCGGACGATGTCGCCGGCGCTGCGGGAGGCCCGGCTGGGCACATCGTTGGTCTTGCCCTCAGCGATCCGGGCGGCGACCTCGGCGTCGGACAGACCCGCGGCGGTCATGGCAGTCATCGGGTGAATGTCCCCATCTTCTCGGAGTCGAAGTACTCCAGCGTCAGCGTGTCCGCGTCGAAGCGGGCTGCGGAAACACTTCCGGGCGGGGCGTTTTCGCCGTTCAGCTGAAAGGTGAACACGTCGCCGTCCCAGTGCTCGAGTCGATAGGTGTCCGGCCGTGGCCCAAGCGAGGCGGTCAGTGCGCCATCCTTCTCCGCCACCGTGGCTGTTCCCCAGTAGGGGTTCGCATAGCTGCCGGTGTAGGACCGAAGCGGCCGGGCCGGCGTGGGATCGGCGGGGGGCTGCTTGCCGGCCAACCGACCGAAAGGCGTGTCCATCTCGGCGAACGCGCCGGCGTAGAGCTTGCGCCAGTCCTCGCGCACCTCGCCGAACTCGACCAGATCGGTGAATTCCGCGGTCAGCGTTTCCGGCACCCCGCCGGGGGTGGCGTTGGTGAGGGCGACGATCGCCACGTCCGCCGACGGGATGATGACGAGATTGGTTGCCGCGCCGATGGCGAACGCGCCGGAGTGGCTGAAGTGCACCCGCCCGGCCGGCGAAGTGGAGACGTTGAATCCGTAGCCGTAGAAGCCTGAACGCATCGCCGGTTCGGTGGGCGGACTGGAGACGATCTGCGGGGTAAGCGCCGGAAGCAGCGCTTCGGGGGGGACCACCTGGGCGCCGCCATAGCTGCCGTCGGCCAGCATCATGGTCAGCCAGCGCGCCAGGTCGCTGACCGACGCACTGACCCCGCCCGCCGGCGACTGGGCGTCGGGGTCGCGGGTGTAGCGCGGTTGATAGGAACCGTCGATACGGACGTGGCCGACGGCCCGGTCGGGGCGCGCTGCGTAGTCGGCGAAGCGGGAACTGGTCGAAGCCATACCCAGCGGTCGGTACATCACCTGCTCGCTGAGGTCCTCCCAGGTCTTGCCTGCCGCCGCGGCGACCGCTTCGGCAGCTGCGGTGACCCCGAAGTTGGTGTAGGCGTAAGTCGTTCGGAACTGGGCCAACGGCAGCAGGCGCATCCGCTCCAGGATGATGCGGCGGTCGTAGCCGAGGTCCTCGAGTTGGTCACCGGCGTGGTCGGGCAGGCCCGAACGGTGCGCGAACAGGTCGGCGACGGTGAGCATGCGGGTGGCCGCCGGATCGGACAGGGCGAACCACGGCAGCTTCTCGACGATCGGGGTGGCCCAGCCGATCGCGCCTGCGCCGACCTGGTGGGCGACGACGGTCGCGGCGATGGGCTTGGACAGCGACGCCAGCTGGAAGACTGTGTCGGGGTCGACTTTCTCCGGCTTGCGGGTGTCGCGCACACCGAATCCCCTGGCGTAGATGGTCTTTCCGCCATGCACGACCGCCACCGCCATGCCGGGGATTCCGGAGGACGTCATCAGCTCTTCGGCGATGCCGTCAAGGCGCGCGACGGCGTTGGCGACGGCATCGTTCGGCAGCGGCAGGGCCGCGGCGAGTTGCGGCGGTTCATCAGACGGCGTCGTCGGCGTCGGTCCGTGCTGCTGACCGGCGCAGGCGCCGACCAGGAGAATCAGTGCGGCGGCGACGGTTCGTCGGACTCGGGTCAAAACCGCCACCAAGGCTCGACCGCGGGCCGCCCCGGCACCACTTGGCCGCCCGGCCGGGGAATGGCCACCTCGACGCCGGCGTCGGTCGCGGACTCCAGGAGGCGGTCGGGCGGTTCGGCCCACGGATGCGGGGCGAGCCGGAAGGTGCCCCAATGGATCGGAACCAGCGCACCTGTCGCGTTCAGGTCGAGGTGGGCCTGCACCGCTTCCTCGGGGTTCATGTGGATGTCCGGCCAGGAGCGGTTGTAGGCGCCGATCGGCAGCAGCGTGAGGTCGAACGGTCCGTGTGCCGAACCGATCTCGGTGAACCCGGTGGTGTATCCGGTGTCTCCGCCGAAGTAGACCCGGTGGCGCGGGCCGGCGAAGACCCAGGAGGCCCACAGCGTGTTGTTGCGGGTCAGGAAACGCCCGGAATAGTGGCGAGCGGGTGTGCAGGTCAGGGTTAGGCCGTCGATGACGTGACTTGCACCCCAGTCCAATTGGATGATCCGTGTGGCCGGGACGCCCCAGGCCTGAAGGTGGGCGCCGACACCCAACGGGGTGATGAACACCGCGCGCTGGGAGCGGGCAAGAGCTCGCACGGTGGCCATGTCGAGATGGTCGTGGTGGTCGTGACTGATCACCACGGCGTCCAGTGCCGGCAGCGCCTCGAGCGGGACAGGCGGCGGGTGCAGACGCTGCGGGCCGACCGCACGGGACGGCGAGCAGCGTTCGCTCCAGACCGGGTCGGTGAGCAGCCGGTAGCCGTCGACTTCCACCAGCGCCGTGGCGTGGCCCAGCCAGGTGGTGCTGAGCCGGCCGGCGGTGGTGTGCGGCGCCGGGTCGGCCAGCGGGATGGCGTTCTTCGGAAGGCTGCGGGAACGGCTCGCGACCATCTCGAACAGCAGCATCCGGTTCTCTTCGACATCGAGTTTGATCGGGGAGGCCGGTTCCAGGTTGTGGAAGATTCCGCCGCGGTAGTTGGGCGACCCGGCGGCGGCGGAGTGCAGCGCGGCGGGGGTGGCCCCCAGCGCTGCGGGGGTATCGCGCGGGGCCCGCAGCCCCCCCCCGCCGGCCGCCAGTGAGGCGGTACCGGCCGCGAGCCGCGCCGCGGCTTTCCCGCCGG
>JAPOHV010000224.1 GCA_029979305.1 Mycobacteriaceae bacterium
ACGCCTTCTGGGTGCAGCGCAGGATGATCAGCAGCGCGATGGTTTCACCGAGGGCCCGGCCGAGGCCGAGCATCGCACCGCTGATGTACCCGGACATCCCGAAGGGCAGCACCGTGGTCCGCACGACCTCCCAGCGGGTGGCGCCGAGTGCGAGCGCGGCCTCGATCTGACCCCGCGGGGTCTGGGCGAACACCTCCCGGGTCACGGCGGTGATGATCGGGAGGATCATCACCGCCAGCACGATCCCGGCCGTGAAGATGGTGCCGCCGCCCGCTACCGAGGCGTTGCCGGTCGCGAACAGGAAGAACCACCCCAGTTTCTCGTTGAGCATCAGCGCCAGCGGTTTGATCGCCGGGGCGAGCACGTACAGGCCCCACACGCCGTAGATGATCGAGGGCACCGCGGCGAGCAGATCCACCATGTAGGCCAGTGGACCGCCGACACGGCGCGGCGCGTACTGGGTCAGATAGATCGCGATCCCGAGGGCGATCGGCATCGCGAGAACGAGTGCGAACAGCGATACGAACACCGTCACCTGTAGCAGGTCGAGGATCCCGAACTGCATGTTGGCGGTGTCGGTGGTGATCCAGTTCCCGCCGTAGGTGAGGAAGTTGGCATCGTTGCGCGACAGCGCCGGAACCGCCCGCCACACCAGGAAGATCCCGATGGCGGCGATCAGGGAGATGACGAGGACGCCGGAGCCCTCGGCCAGTGACCGGAAGACCCGGTCCCCGAGGCGCGTCCGGGCGTGCCCGGACGGGTCCGTCGGGATGGCGGGGGGCTCCGGGATGGGGGCGGCGAGCGCTCCTGCCGACCCGGCGTCCACCGGGTCGGGCAGGTTCTCGGTCACGGCAACCCCATCGCTGACATCACGTTCTATCGTCACCGCAACCGATCCCCTGCGCCAGCGGTACTACTGGATTGCGTTGACAGCGGTCAGCAGGCGCCCCTTGAAGGCGTCCGGTAGCGGACTGTAGCCCGCGGCCGAGAGCCCGGCCTGGCCGTCATTGGCCGCCACCGTGAGGAAGGACTTCACCGCAGCGGCGGTGTCGGCCGGGTACCCCTTGGAGCAGACGATCTCGTAGGTCGCCAGGACCAGCGGGTAGGCGCCGGGGGCGGTCGTGCCGTAGATCGAATTCAGGTCCAGGGCGAGGTCGTTGCCCTCGGCGGCGAACTTGGCCCCCTCGATGGCCTTGCCCGCCGACTCGTCGTTGAGTTCGACCGGCCCCGAGCCGGTGTCGATCTGCGCCATCGGCAGCCCCGCCTGGGTG
This sequence comes from Mycobacteriaceae bacterium, assembly GCA_029979305.1. Taxonomy (GTDB): domain Bacteria; phylum Actinomycetota; class Actinomycetes; order Mycobacteriales; family Mycobacteriaceae; genus Mycobacterium. The sequence continues at coordinate 1,272 of JAPOHV010000224.1, forward strand.
GCGAAGCCCTTCTCGACGTATCCGATGGCGCCGGGCGTCGCCTGCACGGCCTGGACGACGCCGGAGGACTTCTGCGCGCCCTCGCCGGCCCCGCCCTGGAACTCCTTGCCCGAGCCCTTGGTCCAGGTCTGCGGCGCGGCGGTACCCAGGTACTTCTGGAAGTTGTCGGTGGTGCCCGAGGAATCGGACCGGTAGACCGGGACGATCGCGGTGTCCGGCAGCGTGGCGCCCGCGTTCAGCCCCGCGATCGCCGGGTCGTTCCAGGTGGTGATGGCGCCGGTGAATATCCCGGCCAGCACGTCGGCATTGACGACCAGTTTGTCGACGCCGGGCAGGTTGTAGGCCAGCGCGACGGGGCCGAACACCAGCGGCAGGTTCCAGGCGGGGTTGTCACCGCAGCGCTTGGCGGCCTCGGCTGGCTGGTCCTTGGACAGCGCCGAGTCCGATCCGGCGAAGTCGACCTGCCCGGCGATGAATTGGTTCACGCCCGCTCCCGAGCCGGTCGGGTTGTAGGAGAGGTTCTTGCCCGGGCACTTCTGTCCCCACACCTGGTTGAAGACGGCGATGGCGTTCTGCTGCGCGGTCGAGCCCTCGGCGCTGAGCGTGTTCTTGCCGCCGCACTCCGCCGACGCCGAGGAACCTCCGGCGCCGGTGGTGGTCGGCGCGGCGGTGTTGACGTCGCTGCCGCAGGCGCTCAGCGCCGCGATCGTGGCCGCGGACAGCGTGATCGCCAGCGTCCTGCCGAGAGTGCTCACCGGATACCTCTTTCTGCGAATTTCCAACGTGGATGAACGTGGACGGGAGTCGAAGATTCTCGAAGCCAGACCGTATTCGCACGGGGTGGACACTTCGGGCATGGAAGGTTAACGGGGGGTGAACAGCTGTCAGACCCGCGCGTAGGCGGTGTCCACCGAGACCACCGCGAATCCCAGCTTGCGGTAGGTGCCCAGCGCGGCCGCGTTGTCGGCCTCGACGTAGAGCATGACCTGCGGGTCGGCGGCGTCGGCCAGCCGCCGTCCCAGGTGGGCAAGCCCCACCACGGTCAGTGCCCGGCCGAGTCCGCGGCCCTGGGCATCGGGGTCCACACCCAGCACGTACACCTCGCCGAGCCGGTCGTCGTGGACTTTGGTCCAGTGAAACCCGACGAGCCGGCCGGTGGCGTCGTCGAACGCCAGGAACAGTCCCTCCGGCTCGAACCACGGCTGGCCCAGGCGTTCACGCAGCACCGAATCGGTCCAGCCGCCCTGCTCAGGGTGCCAGTCGAAGGCCGCGTTGTTGACCCGCAGCAGTTCGGCGTGGTCCACCTCGCCGGAATATGTGCGCACCGTAATCCCCTCAGGCGCAACGGATTCGGTGATGCCGGCGAGGGGACGCGCCATCTGGACGAGCTCACGAACCGGTCGCAGCCCCACGGCGCTGGCCGCCGCCCGGGCCGCCGGTTGCGTCCCGTGCGCCCAGAACCGGATACGTCCGCCGCTGCGCTCGATCGCGGCCCGCAGCATCGCCGAACCGATACCGCGACGGCGGGCCTGCGGATGCACGACCAGTTCGGCCACCGCGTCGTGCCCGGGCGCGTAGTTGAGGTAGCCCGCGATGTGCCCGTCCGAGTCGGTCACGACGAGGTGCTCGGCGTGATGTCCGGCAGCGTCATTCACACCGCCGCCGGACAATCCGCGCAGCACCTGCTCGCCGACCGGGGCGATGCCGTCGGCGCGGGTGGCGGCGGTCACCAGGCCGCGCACCGCCTCCTGCTCATCGGCTGACAGTTCGGTCCGCCAGCTGAGGGAATTCACTGCGAATGCGACAGGGTGTCGGTGCCGGCATCGATGTCGATATCGGCCACGTCCACCTCACCGGCACCCGGATCCCCGTCCGGCGGAGCCGGAGTGCGGCCGCGCGCCGGCCGCACCACCTTGTA
>JAPOHV010000087.1 GCA_029979305.1 Mycobacteriaceae bacterium
GTGGTTGTGGGGGGAGTGCTCTGGCTGTTGGTCAACGTCAGAGTCAGACCGCCCACGACGACGGCCGCCAGCGCGGCGGCGATCCCGAACAGCAGCGGCGGCTGCCGGTACCACGGCGGCGCCGCCGTGATGAGCACGGTTTCCCGGTCGTCGGCCGGAAAACCCACCGGACCGCTCGCGTGCGGGGCCACAACGTAGTCCTCGGGAAGGTAGTCGTCTCCGGCATAGGGAACGGGCTCGGCGACGGCATCGTCGTCCTGCGACCAGGCAAGGGCGCGGTAGGTCGCCGACGGCGACCCATCGGAGGCCGACTCGGTGGCCGCCCGGCCCGCCGTGCCGACAGCCCACGCGGTCGGGGCCAGGCTGGTGGGCTCGTCGGGGGTCGACGGCATGACTCCGGCGAGGCCGCTGCGGGCAGCCAGCGCGGCAGCGCCCGCCGCGGCCGTCTGACCGGATGCCGGGCGGGTGATGAGCGGTACGCGCAGCACCTCCGACAACCGGCGACCGATCAGCGGGATCGCCGCACCACCTCCCACGATCGCGACGGCGGCAAGTTCGGCAGCGGGAATCCGGTTGTGCTCCAAGGCGTCGCCAAGCGCGTCGAGGAAACCTTCGAACGGGCCGGCCACCAGTTCGTCGAGTTCGGCGCGGGTGACCCGGATCCCGCCACGATGGCCGGGCAGGTCGGCCGGCACCATGGTCGCGGTCTCGGCGGAGAGCCGCTCCTTGGCCAGCCGACACTCCTCGCGCAACCGGCCCAGTGCCCCCACCGCGGCGGTCGCCCCGGTGTCCGGTGCCGGGCCGATCCCGGCCAGCAGGTGGTTCAGCAGCATCCGGTCGATGCCGTCGCCGGAGAAGTCGGCGAATCGCACCGTCTCGCCGATCGGAGCCAGGCCGGCGCCGGCGTCGGCCAGGGTGAGCGACGTGCCGCCGGCGCCGAAGTCGCACAGTGCCACCACCCCGCCGGCGGGCAGGCCCGGGGACGCTGTCAGGGCCGTCAGCGCGGCGGCGGCATCGGAGACGATCACCGCGGTGGACAGCGTCACGCTCTGCTGCAGGGCGCCGCGCAGCGCACCGATGGCGGCCGGGCCCCAGTGTGCCGGTGCGGCCAGCACCACCGTGCCGGGCGGGCCGTCACCGCCGGTCCATGCCAGCGCCTCCAGCCCAGCCACCAGCGTTGCTTCGGGCCGCAGCGTCGAGCCGTCAGCGGCCGGCCGCCGAGGGCGGGTGACCGGTACCCGGCCCGGTCGGGCAGCGACCAGATTCGCCGTTCCGATCGAGAGCCCCAGGGGGTCGGTCACGCGGTGTCTCCATTTCTCAGCCCGCCGCCGGCGCGCCCCAACCCGGGCGCGCCCGCGCCTAGCCTGCCGGCGCCTGCTCGGTTCTCGGCGTCGGGCGCAACGGCAGCGTCGGGAACAGATGCTTGGTCGTGGTTTCGGTGACGGTGGTGACCGATGTGCTGACGCTGGTGGTCGTCGAGGGCGTCGGCGTCTCGGTGGTGGTCGGGGTCGCCGTTGTGGTCGGTGCGGCGGTGGTGGTGACGGTGACCGTGGTCGGGGGCGGCGGCGGTGGCACGGCGGTGGACGTCGACGGTTGTGCGGTGCTCTGTTCGGTCGGGACCGGTTGTGGCGCAGTCGAAGTGGCAGGTGCGGCCGAGGTGCCGGCGGGGACGGTAGCCGACGTGGACGACGGACTCGGCGAGTTGCCCGAATTGGTGAACGTCACGACCGCGTACACCAGCAGGGCAAGCAGGGCCGCCGTCAGCACGCCGAGGCCGACCAGAACGGCGGGACGTTGGTTCCACGGCGTCGGGGGCGGGGTGGCCGGGGGACCGTACTGGCCGTAGCCGGTGGGCGGCGAGTGGTAGCCGGTCGGCGGGCCGTACTCGCTGTAGGCCTCGCCACCGGTTCCGCCGTAATTGGCGTACTGGGTCGGGTCGCCGTCGGAGTAGTTGCCCGGATCGTCGGGGAAGCCGTTACGCGCCACGTGGTCCGATCCTAGTGTTGCGCCGTGACGGCGGGTATGACCTCGGTGGCGAACAGTCGTAGCTGGTCGAGGTCGGTGAGGTCGAGTAGCTGCAGGTATACCCGTTCGACGCCGGCCCGGGCGAACTCGGTGAGCCGTCCGGCTATCTCGGCGGGTGTTCCCACCAGCGGTGAGTTGCTCCGTAATTAGGTGAGATCACGGGAAATCGCGGCCGCTCGTCGGGACAGCTCCGACTCGTCGCGGCCGGCGCAGACCACGAACGCCGCCGAGTAGGTGATGTCGTGGGGGTCGCGGCCGGCCTCGGCGAGAGCGGCTCGGACACGGCCGTACTGCAGGCGTACGAAATCCAGCGTCGGGAAGGCCAGGTTGAACTCCGCGGCGTAGCGCGCCGCGAGCGCCGGTGTCCGTCGCGGCCCGCCGCCGCCGATCAGGATGGGCGGCCCGGGCCGCTGCACCGGTTTGGGCAGCGCGGGAGAGTTGACCACGGTGTAGTGCGCACCGGAGTAGTCGAAGGTCTCACCGGTGGGCGTGCCCCACATGCCGGTGATGATCTCGAGTTGCTCCGACAGCCGCTCGAAGCGCTCACCGAGGCCCGGGAACGGAATCCCGTAGGCGAGGTGCTCGGCCTCGAACCAGCCCGCGCCGATCCCGAACTCCACGCGGCCGCCGCTCATGGCGTCCACCTCCGCCACCGAGATGGCCAGCGGCCCCGGGTAGCGAAACGTCGCTGAGGTCACCAGCGTTCCGAGCCGGATCGATGACGTCTCGCGCGCGATACCCGCCAGAGTCACCCAGGAGTCGGTAGGCCCCGGCAGGCCGTCGACCTCCATCGCCAGGTAGTGGTCGGAACGGAAAAACGCTGAGAATCCGAGGGATTCGGCGGTTTGAGCCACGGCCAGCTGCTGGTCATAGGTGGCACCCTGCTGAGGTTCGACGAATACCCGAAAGTCCACGTCGCCCCAGCCCGGGTCAGAAGAAGTCGACACGGTCGGTGCTGACGAACATTCCGTGCCCGGTGCTGTCGTTGGTGAACGTGGTCCCGGTCTCGTCGGCGACGATGGTCCAGCCCACCGCGTGGTAGGTGTCGTAGTCGATGGTCGTGGTGGGCATGGCGCCGAGATTGCCCAGCACCCACCGGTTGCTGCCGCTGGCCGACACCTCCACGCCGTTCGCGTGCTCGCCGTCGACGATCGGCGAGTCGGTGAACTCCGACTCGCAGCCCACATTCTCGGCGGATATCTGGCAGCGCGTCTTGCCGGATCGGGTCTCGATGTAGACGTACCCGTTCTCGTTGGGCTCCAGTGTCGGCCCGCCCGCCGGCGCCGTGGTGGTGCTCGGCTCGGTGGGCGGTTCGCTCGGAGTGCTCGGCGTGGGGCGGGGGGTGGAGAACTCGGGTTCGGTGCCGCCACCGCATCCCTGGCAGGTCGCCACGCCGTCGACGGTGCTGCCGCATCCGGCGACGGTCGCGGTCAGCACACATGCGGCGGCAAGCCCGAGCCGAATCCTCAGCCCGCCGCCGTGGGAGGTACGCACGCCTCCAGACTACGGAGTCGGTGACGGGAGTTACGGGAGTGACTCGCAGGGTGTCACTTGACGGTCACCCGGGCGGTGAAGGTCCAGGCATCCTTCTCACCACCGGCCCACGGCCGCCCGTAACTGGCGGTCACCGTGGCGGCCCCCGGGGCCGTGGCTTGCAGCATCCACACCTCGCTGCCCGCCGCACCGGGCACGTTCTGCCTGGGCGCCAGTGCCTCATGACCGCTCTGGGCCAGAACCTTCGGATCGGAGATCTGCATCTGCTCGGCCCACCGGAAGCCGGTGGATGCGTTGGAGCCGAGGCTGACCTGCAGGTAGTCGCCGACCGCGAGTGTGACGTCCCGGCTGATGTGCTTCTGGTTGAGCAGGTCGTCGTAGGAGATCTGGATCGTCGTGGTCTGCGGTCCCGACTTCGGCGGTTCGGTTTTACCCGCGCAGGCCGTCAGCGGCGCCACGGCGATGAGCGCCGCCGCCAACAGACACGGATTCATGGGCGGCTCCTCTTCAAGAACTCGCGGGTTCGCAACAGGTAGGACGGTATCCGGTGGGCGGGCACAGGACGCGGCCAGTCATCGGAGCGGTAGTACGCGTCCGAGCCGCCGTCGACGAAAACCACGCTCCCGCAGAGGAAGTCCGCCGCATCCGACAACATGAACACCACCCACTCGGCAAGCTTGCCCGGGTCGCCGAAGCCTCCGATCGGTACCGGGAACCTGCGGATGTTGCGCGCCTCTGCCGGCGTGGCGAGTTGGCGCTCGAGCATCGGCGTCATGATGGCGCCGGGAGCGAGCGCATTGAGCCGGATTCCCGCTCCCGCCCAGGACGGGGTGACCGCGTTGCGCCGCACCCACCGGCTGACCGCGATCTTCGACGCGGCATAGGCCATCGGCGGCGCGGCGGGCCCGAGCAGCTTGTAGGTGCGTAACGCCTTGCCGGCGTCGCCGGCAAGCAGTGCCCGCACCGCGCGACCCGGCACCGCGGGGACGGTTGTCGTCGAATTGCTGGAGAAGACCACCACTTTGGCGCGTTCGGCCGCTGCCAGCGCCGGCCGCCAGACCGTCAGCAGGTCCACCACACCGAAGTAGTTGACCTCGGTGATCATTTTCTCGGCGCCCTTGGTGGGCCCCAGACCCGCGGCCATCACCGCTCCGTCCAGCCTTCCCTCGCACACGGTGAGCACGGTGTCCGCCGCGGCACGGCGTCCCGCGGCCGTCGACAGGTCGGCCGGAACTTCGGCGTCGTGGATGTCCACCCCGATGACGGTGTCGCCGCGCCCGCGCAACCCTTCGACAACCGCCCGGCCCATACCGGAGGCGGAGCCGGTCACTGCGTAGATGGCCACCGTCGAAGTATGGCGCAGATCAACCGGCCGGTCGCTGACGTCACCGGAGCGCTACGTCAGTGAGCCGGCCCCCGACTCGGCGGGACCGTCCCAGAACTCGTTCATCGGGGTCGCGTACTTGTCGTTGTTGGTCAGCGTGGGCAGCCCCAGCGAATCCTCGATCATCCTCAGCAGGCTGTAGTGGTTGTACCCGCCGGTGGCCGTGAAGGATCCGCCCTTCCAGCCGGCGTCGATCGCGGCCTGGTTGGGGATGATCACGGTGACGATGTGGTTGCCTTCGTTGCCGAAGCCCAGCGAGAGGTTGTTGTTGTCCTCGTCGAAGGTGACCGCGATGACGGACTTGTCCGGGGACTTCCACGCCGCCGAGTCCAGGATCGCCGTCACGTTCTGGTCCAGGAAAGCGTCCAGGGCCGGGACGTTGTACTGGTGCTTGGGATCAATCTGGTTGAACGCGAACTTCAGCACGCCGCCAAGGCTGTCGACCGGGCCCTCGCCGTTATTGGCCTCGTTGGGATCGACCCAGACGTAGTTCGGCGTGGTGTCCGGCGAAGTCAGGTCGACCACCATCTGTTCCAAGGGGACCATGTAATCCTTCAGATTCGGGTCGCTGGCGATCGACTTGAACGCCGGGAAGGCCGTCTCGTCGAACGCGTAGGTGTCGGTGCTCACCAGCGGATCGCCCCCCGGGGCCAGACCTTGCGCGTAGGCCTTCCACGTCAGACCGGCGTCGGCGATGTTGGAGACCAGGGTGGTGTCGGCGTCGATACACGGCGAGGTGCAGTTGTAGGTGATCCCGAAGTTGTCGCCGCCGACGATCGGGTAGTAGTTCGGCAGGCTCCCGTGGGTCAGCGCGTAGTAGTTGTCCGAGAACCCGTAGGTGTCGATCAGGCCGTTCAGGAAGGGCGCGTTGGCGCTGCCGACGATGTCGCTGTAGCCCTTGTTCTCCATGTAGAACAAGAAGAAGTGGTCCAGCGCCGGCGGCGACGAGTCGATCGGCTGCGGATCAGCCGGGGCCGGGAGGTCGGCGCTGATGGCGAACGAAATGTTGTCGGCGAACCCGCTGTTGTAACCCGCCGAGATCCCGTAGCTGGCGGCCTTGTCGTCGAAGATCACCTCCACCCGCGCATAACGGGTGCCGACGGGCAGCACACCGCTGGTGGCGCGTTCCAACAGACCTATCTGCCAGCGGCGGTCCAGCGCGGTCACCGGATCGACCTGTCCCGAGCCGAGCGAGGTCGCGTTCTCATCGAGGAAAGTGACCTTTATCGACGCCTTTGACCGGTTGATGCCGTAGCCGCCCAGCCAGCCGGCGAGGTCGTAGGAAACGTTCCCCCCGTCGATTGCGGAGTGTGCGGCGGACAAGTCGACAGTCTGCGTGATGGTGGAGTCGGCGACGTTGCCGCCGCCGAAGAACTGGTTGCCGCCGTCCGCCGGCCCGCTGTCGGCCTTGGGGAAGCTCCAGATCGAGGGGAGATCCGGGAGGGCGAACGGGATGCCCAGCGGCATCAGGACGCGCGGGGTGCCGTACTCGATCACCGTCGGTGTTCCGGTGACGGTCCAGCCGGGCATGCTGACGGCGCTGAATCCGGAACCCGAGGGGCTGCTCATCTCGGCACCGGGGTTAACCAGCAGATTCGGGCTCTGCAGGCCGTTCGTGACGACGGCGGCGGGCCTACCCGCCTTGATGATGCCGTCGAATTCCTTTCGCGCCCAGGCCAATACGGTGAACAGCAGCTGGGACTGCGCGGGCGCTCCGCTGTTGCCCGTCAGCAGCGGAGCCAGCGTCGAGTTGAGGAACTGGGCCAGGGCCTTCACCGGCTGGACCCGGGTGGTGGCCGCGGCCCGGGGTGCCGACTGCACGACGGCGGCCTTCGGCGCGCGGACAGCCGCCGATGCCGCGACGACGGGGGCCGCGGTGGCGTCCGCCGGAGCGGCCACCGTCGAGGCGGGCTCCGGCGCCGGAGCCCTGACCGAGGCCGACGGAGCGGCGGCCGCCTTGGCGGCCTTGACGGCCAGGCTCGGCTGCGCGTTCCTGTTGGCGCGGCGTGTCGCCGCGGCGGAACGCGGCGCCGGCGCAGCGCTGTTGGCTGCGGTCTCGGATCGGCTGCTCCGCGCAGCACTGGTCGCACCCGAGGGGGCCTTGGCCGCTGTCACCGACACCGCAGAGGTATCGCCCGCGGCATCGGCGGTGTCCGCGAATGCCGGGGCGTCGGTGACCGCGTAGCCGATGCCGAGGGCGACGGCCAGCGTACCCAGTCGGCCGATGTGTCGGGCGTAACCCATTGTCGTTCCTTTCGGGGAGAGCCTGCGGCCGGCAACCATGCCGTCGGCGGGTGCTGAATCTTTTCGGAAAGTGACCGCGACAATAGTGGTTAGCCAGCCGAAACACCCGTAGTTCTGCCGAATACGCTGCGGCCGAGGCCCCGCGTCGCAGGTCTTACCGACCTGGAGGTGTACCTCACCGAGCTTTCCCGGCAGGGTCACGGGCTGGGCGGGTTGACCCGCCGGGCTCCCGAATTGTCGGAACCGCGCCGCTCGCCACCCGGCCAGAGCACGGCCGCCCGGGGCTAGCCTTTCCTTCATGCGCACCATCGAGGTCTTCGCAGATGTCCTCTGTCCGTTCACCCACGTCGGCCTGCACACCCTCATCGACGGGCGCACCGAGCGTGGACTCGCTGAACCGTTGCTGCGCATCCGGGCCTGGCCGTTGGAGCTGATCAACGGAAAGCCGCTCGAGCCCGACCACATCGCCGCGGAGATTGTCGCGCTGCGGGCCTCGGTGCGCCCCGACCTGTTCGCCGGGTTCTCCGTCGACACCTTCCCGAACACCTCGATGACTGCCTTCGCGCTGACCGCCGCCGCTGCCCGCACCGGCGATCCGGCGACGATCGAGAAGGTCGGCATGGCGCTGCGCGACGCGGTCTTCGAGCAGGGGCTGGACATCGGGCGTCCCGCGGTGGTGGGGCAGCTGGCCGACCGTTTCGGGCTGACACCGCTCGATGCCGGGGGGACGGACTCGGCCGTGCGGGCGGACTGGGAGGAGGGAACCGCGCGTGGTGTCGTCGGTTCCCCGCACTTCTTCACCCCCGACGGAGGTGGCTGGTTCTGCCCCGGCCTGTCGATCAGCCGCGACGACGTCGGCAACTTCATGGTGGCCTGGAAAGAGGGCAGCGCGGCTTTCGTCGACAGCGTCCTGGGTGGTCACGCCGATGACTGAGGCTCCCACCGAAGCCGACCTGAAGCGATGGCGGAAACACCTGGCCAACGAGCGCGCCGAGGCTTCGGTGTACCGCGATCTGGCGCTCAAACACGACGGCGAGGAGCGCGAGATCCTCGCCTCGATCGCCGCCGCCGAGGAGCGCCACGAGCAGCATTGGCTGAATCTGCTCGGCGACCGGGTCGGCCAGCCGGTGCGCGCGGACCTGGGCACCCGGACCCTGGCGTTCATGGCCCGCCACTTCGGGTCGGTCTTCGTGCTGGCACTGGTCCAGCGATTCGAGGCGCGCGCGAGTTATGAGGCGGACGCCGACGCCACCCCCACGATGGCCGCCGACGAGCAGATCCACGAGGAGGTCATCCGGGCGCTGGCCGCGCGGGGTCGTGACCGGCTGTCGGGCAGTTTCCGGGCGGCGGTGTTCGGTGCCAACGACGGCCTGGTGAGCAACCTGGCGCTGATCCTCGGTGTCAGCGCGAGCGGGGTTTCCAGCCACACCGTTCTGGTGACCGGCCTGGCCGGGCTGCTGGCCGGGGCGCTGTCGATGGGCGCGGGGGAGTACGTGTCGGTCAGTTCGCAACGCGAGCTGCTCGAGGCCTCGGCGCCGGGTGCCAATGTCGGTGCGGCCCTGGTGCAACTCGATGTCGACGCCAACGAGCTGGAGCTGGTCTACCGAGCGCGCGGTATGACTGCCGAGGAGGCCAGCGCGCACGCCGCCGGGGTACTGAGCGACCCGGCATCCGGTGCGGGCGCCCACGCCGCCGCCGACAGCCGTCAGCACGACGCCATCGGAACCGGACTGGGCGCCGCACTGTCCAGCTTCCTGTTCTTCGCCACGGGCGCGGTCATCCCGGTGCTGCCCTATCTCTTCGGCCTGAGCGGAATGACGGCCGTCGTGGTGGCAGCTGTGCTCGTCGGAGTCGCACTGCTCGGTACCGGCGTGGTCGTCGGCCTGCTCTCCGGGGCCCCGCCGCTGCGGCGGGCGTTGCGGCAGTTGATGATCGGTTACGGGGCGGCCGCGATCACCTGGTTGCTCGGCCTGCTGGTGGGTGGCGGTGTGGGCTGAGGGCCCACACCCCGACCAAACCGGTCAGCAGGAGGACCCTGTTCACTGCGGATGTGTTGCCAGGTATTCGCCGACCGGAATGCGTTGGGGCGCATCGTAACCCAGTGGTAGGAGCACATCACCGGCAGTGGTGTAATAGTAGACGTCCCAGCGGTAGTAGCCGCCGAACGCGCCGGGGTCCGCGGCGAGGATGGCGGCGTAGTCGTTGACCGCGTTCACGTATTGGTTCGCATGGTTGTAGGCGAAGACGGCGCGGTTGCGGTCGTTTGCGAATCCGCTGGCGGCCAGGAAGCGACCGGCGGCCATGATCGACTCGCGCGGTGAATTGACGTCGCCGCCGTTGCCGTATACGGCCCAGGTTTCCGGCATGAATTGCATCGGGCCCTGCGCCCCGGCGGTGCTCAGGCCGGCGATGCTGCCGAATCTGGTCTCGATGAGGTTGATCGCCGCGAGGTAGTTCCAGCCCACCCCGGTGGCGGCTTCGGCGTCGCGGTAGAACCCGAGCAGGTCGTTGGCCGCAGCGGTCGGGATGATGCGCCAGGCCGGCAGGGTGTCGCGCACCGGGGACATCGCGGCGAGCTGGCGGCGGGCGTCCACATTTCGGTCGTAGGTCACGATCAACCATTCCGGGATGCGCGGCCGGATGATCGGGTCCCACTCGGGGTGGCGGCCGATCGCGCGATAGGCGACCTGCTGACGGCGGGCCGCGGTGACCAGCGCATCCTCGGCGGTCGCGGGATCTCGCAGCGCCTGCTCGTCGGCCACCAGGTCGTCGGCGATCTGGGCGGGGTCGGACGCCAGCCGGGGCTGCGCGCCTGCCGGGGCGTCCATTTTCCTCACCGCACCGCTCGCGGGGGCTTGCGTCGTGGCGACCACGCCGGACCCTGTGACGGACGGTTCAGCCGGCCTGGCGCAGCCGGTTGCGCCGATTCCGATCACGGCCGGCAGGATGAAGACGGCGGTCACCCGGGAGCGGCTCATGCCCGGAAATCTAGCCGAGTTGGCCCACACCCGACCTCGGCACGCGCGGGGCATCACTAATGTGTCGGGTGCCATGAGTTCGCACTTCGCCGTCCTCGCCTCACTGGCGCTGGCGATCTTCTTCAGCCCCGAGACGCTGGTCGTCGGACTGATCGTCGCCGGGGACAAGAAGGTTCCGCGGCTCGCCGCCTCCGCTTTCGCCCTCGGCGGCGTTCTGGGCATCGCGTTCGCCACCGGGGTCGGCCTGTGGGTTGCGCACGCCTCCGGTATCGACGCCGGAACGGCCAAGCACCACGGCTGGCCCGGCTTCATCCTCCGGGTCGTGATCGCCGCCGCGCTCATCACGCTCGGCGCCTATCGCGCGCTCAACGCCGTCCGCAGGAAGCCGATCGCCGACCCCTCCAAGCCCGAGCAGAAGCCGAGCCGGGTGCGCGCCGAGTTGACCCGCCGGTTTCCCAGCCTCGACATGAAGGCCGACCTGCCCGTGCCACGGCGGGTCGGCCGTGCCGCGCTGGCCGGCTTCGCCATGTGCGGGCTTCATCCGAAGGTGTTCCCGATCGCCATCGCGGCCGGCCACCAGATCCTGCAGATCGCCAGCCCGGCCGAGCGCACCCTCGGCATCGTGACGTTCGCCGTGATCTCGGTGATCCCGGCGCTCATGCCGGCGGTGATCGACTGGGTCAGGCCGGGCGCGACGGTCCGCATCAAGGACGGCTACGAGCGCGTCATGAAGGTCCACGGCCGGTGGATAACCGCGCTGTTGTTGCTGGGTGCGGGCAGTTTCGTGGCCTTCGACGCGGTGCGGTCCTTCCCGGGCCGATAGCCGCTCTGCGGGAATTGCCGGCGGGCCGGGAACAAATGCCGGGGCGGCGCGGTTACCCCTACTGACAACTTGAGTCGGACAGGCTCAACTGTTGGTTGACAGCGGGCGCCGGCTCGGAGCAAGCTTGAGCCTGGTTCGCTCAGACCCATGTTTTTATCGGCAGCTTTTCAATCAGGAGGAATACACCATGGCTCGTGCGGTCGGTATCGACCTCGGGACCACCAACTCCGTCGTCGCGGTCCTCGAAGGCGGGGACCCTGTCGTCGTCGCCAACTCCGAGGGCGCCCGGACGACCCCGTCGGTGGTCGCCTTTGCGCGCAACGGCGAAGTGCTGGTCGGCCAGCCCGCCAAGAACCAGGCGGTCACCAATGTCGACCGCACCATCCGGTCGGTCAAGCGCCACATGGGCACCGACTGGTCCATCGAGATCGACGGCAAGAACTACACCGCCCAGGAGATCAGCGCGCGTGTGCTGCAGAAGCTCAAGCGCGACGCGGAGAGCTACCTCGGTGAGGACATCACCGACGCGGTGATCACCGTTCCCGCGTACTTCAACGACGCCCAGCGGCAGGCGACCAAGGAAGCCGGCCAGATCGCCGGCCTCAACGTCCTGCGCATCGTCAACGAGCCCACCGCCGCGGCACTTGCGTACGGTCTGGACAAGGGCAGCAAGGAACAGACCATCCTGGTCTTCGACCTCGGCGGCGGCACGTTCGACGTCTCGCTGCTGGAGATCGGCGACGGCGTGGTCGAGGTCCGTGCCACCTCGGGTGACAATCACCTCGGCGGCGACGACTGGGACGACCGGATCGTCGAGTGGCTGGTCGACAAGTTCAAGGCCAGCGCCGGCATCGACCTGACCAAGGACAAGATGGCCATGCAGCGGCTGCGCGAAGCAGCCGAGAAGGCCAAGATCGAATTGAGCTCCAGCCAGAGCACTTCGATCAACCTGCCCTACATCACCGTCGACGCGGACAAGAACCCGTTGTTCCTCGACGAGCAGCTGACCCGTTCGGAGTTCCAGAAGATCACCCAGGATCTGCTCGACCGGACCCGTGCGCCGTTCCAGCAGGTGATCAAGGACGCCGGGATCGCCGTTGCCGACATCGACCATGTGGTGCTCGTCGGCGGCTCGACCCGTA
>JAPOHV010000227.1 GCA_029979305.1 Mycobacteriaceae bacterium
TACCGACACCGGCCCCGGACGCTGCCGGTCGGTCGGGGTGGGCACGCTGGACTGGTCGTCTCCGGCATCGGGCATGCAGGCGAGGCTACCGGGCGCGGGTGGAGCCAACCTTGATCTCCGGATATGTCAGGATGGTGGCGTGACCGTGGACACTCAGCGCTCCGGAATCGACCTCTCCCACCTCGACCCGGCCGTCCGGCCGCAGGACGACTTGTTCGGCCACGTCAACGGCCGCTGGCTGGCCGACTACGAGATGCCAGCCGACCGGGCGACCGACGGCGCCTTCCGTCAGCTCTACGACCGGGCCGAGGAGCAGGTGCGTGAGATCATCGCCTCGGCTGCCGCGGCGGCGACCCCCGGCGACGAACAACGCATCGGTGACCTCTACGCCAGCTTCCTCGACGAGCAGGCCGTCGAACGGCGCGGCCTGGGCCCGCTGCTCGACGAGCTGGCGCTCATCGACGGCGCAACGGGCCCCGGCGAGCTGGCCGCCGTCGTCGGCCGGCTGCAGCGCACCGGCGTCGGCGGCGGCGTGGGGATCTACGTCAACACCGATGCCAAGGACTCCTCCCGCTACCTGGCTCATCTGAGCCAGTCCGGCCTCGGCCTTCCTGACGAGTCCTACTACCGCGACGATCAGCACGCGTCGATCCTCGGCGCGTATCCGGCGCATATCGCGGCGATGTTCGCCCTGGTGTTCGGCGGCACAGCCGATCTCTACGCGCAACGGGCCGGCCGGATCGTGGCGCTGGAGAAGCAACTGGCGGCGGCGCACTGGGATGTGGTGCGACGCCGAGACGCTGACCTCTCCTACAACCTGCGCGGCTTCGACGAGATACCGGGCTGCGCGCCTGGCTTCGACTGGGCCGCCTGGATCGCCGCACTGGGCGCCTCTTCGGAGCAGCTCGCCGAAGTCGTTGTGCGCCAGCCCGATTACCTCACCGAGTTCGCCTCGCTGTGGTCGGGTGCGGAGTTCGCCGACTGGCAGTACTGGGCGCGCTGGCGACTCATCCACGCCCGGGCTTCGGTACTCCCCGCCGCACTGGTCGACGAGGACTTCTCCTTCTACGGCCGCACCCTGTCGGGCACCGAACAGATCCGCGAACGGTGGAAGCGGGCAGTGTCGCTGGTCGAGAGCCTGCTGGGAGATGCCGTCGGCCGGATCTACGTCGAACGGCACTTCCCGCCGGACGCCAAGGAACGGATGGACGTTCTGGTGGCCAATCTGCGCGAGGCCTACCGGGAGAGCATCGGCAATCTTGACTGGATGACGCCGGCCACCCGGGAGCGTGCGCTGGCCAAGCTGGACAGGTTCACGGCCAAGATCGGCTACCCGGCAAAGTGGCGTGACTATTCGGCGTTGGTTGTGCGACGAGATGATCTGTACGGCAACGTGATCCGGGGCGCCGAGGTGGAGACCGACCGCGAACTGGCCAAGCTCGGCGGTCCGGTCGATCGCGACGAGTGGTTCATGACCCCGCAGACCGTGAACGCCTACTACAACCCGGGAATGAACGAGATCGTCTTCCCCGCGGCGATTCTGCAGCCCCCGTTCTTCGACGCCGGGGCCGACGACGCGGCCAACTACGGCGGCATCGGGGCGGTGATCGGCCACGAGATCGGACACGGTTTCGACGATCAGGGATCGAAGTACGACGGGGACGGCCACCTGGTCGACTGGTGGACCGACGAGGATCGCCGTGAGTTCGGCGCCCGCACCGACCGGCTGATCGAGCAGTACGACGCCTACGTGCCGCGCGACCTCGCCGACCGCCCGGACTGCCCGCACGTCCATGGCGCTTTCACCGTCGGGGAGAACATCGGCGACCTGGGCGGCTTGTCGATCGCGCTGCTGGCCTACCGGCTGTCCCTCGGCGGGAAGCCGGCTCCGGTGATCGACGGCCTCAGCGGTGTGCAACGGGTGCTGTTCGGGTGGGCGCAGGTGTGGCGCACCAAATCCCGTCCGGCAGAGGCCGTCCGCCGGCTCGCCGTCGATCCGCACTCGCCGCCGGAGTTCCGCTGCAACGGCGTGATCCGCAACATCGACGCCTTCTACGAGGAGTTCGGCGTCAGTGCCGACGACGCGCTGTACCTCGAGCCCTCGCAGCGGGTCCGGATCTGGAACTAGAACCGGGTCAGTACAGCGTCCACTGCCAGTCGTCGGCGCCGTCCGGCTTGGTGTACAGGCCCACCGAGTTCTTCACCACGATCGGGTCGCCGCTGCCGAAGTTGTCGTAGAACCACTTGGCGTTGGCCGGGCTCAGGTTGATGCAGCCGTGGCTCACGTTGCGCTTGCCCTGGTCGGCCACCGACCACGGCGCGCTGTGGACGAAGCCGCCGCTGTTGTCGATCCGCACCGCCCACTCCACCTTCAGCTTGTAGCCGTCGGGCGAGTTCACCGGCACACCGTAGGTGGAGGAGTCCATGACGATGGTCGGGAACTTCTCCAGCACGTAGTAGGTGCCGTTCTTGGTCTCGTGCTTGCCGTCGGGCATCCCCATCGACACCGGGAAGGTGTTCACCACCACGCCGTTGCGGGTGATGGTCATCTGGTGGGTCTTGTCGTCGACGGTGGCGATCAGCGAGTCGCCGACGCGGAAGTTGGACTGCGCCCCACTGGCGTCGATGTGGACCTGGGTGCCCGCGGGCCAGAACTGGTAGGGCCGCCAGCGCACCTGGGTGTCGGTGGTCCAGTAGAACGTTCCCGCCACCGGCGGGCTGGACGAGATGTGGATGGCCTGCTCGGCCAGTGCACGGTTGGCGATCGGCCGCTGGAAGTTGATGATGATCGGCTTGGCCACACCGACCAGCGCGCCGTTGACCGGGTTGAAGCTGGGCGGCGCGAACACCGGGTCACCGGTGAACGGTGCCGCGTTCTGGCCCTTGGCAGCGCCCATCGCGGTCGCCGGGGCGACCGGCGCGGGAGCCGGTGCGGGCGCCGGCGCCGCGGGCGGAGGCGGCACCGGTGCGGCCTCTGGAGCCGGCGGCGGCGGGGGCGGGGGCGGGAACAGCGGCGGTGGGGGCGGAACGTCGCCCGGGGGCGCCA
>JAPOHV010000125.1 GCA_029979305.1 Mycobacteriaceae bacterium
GCTGGCGATCGACCTGCCCGGTCACGGCCGCTCGGAATGGCGGGAGGACGGCGACTACGGGCCGCGCCTGAACGCCGACGCCGTCGCGCCGGTGATCGCCGAACTCGCACCCGACGCCGATCTGGTGGTGGGCATGTCGCTGGGCGGGCTCACCGCGATGCGCCTCGCCGTGGCCGAACCCCACCTGGTGCGCAAACTGGTCATGATCGACGTCACCCCGTCGGCCCCGGAGCGTCATGAGCAGATGACTCAGGCCCAGATGGGCGCGGTGGCACTGGTGCAGGGCGAGCGATCCTTTCCCAGCTTCGAGGCGATGGTGGACGCCGCCGTTGCCGCCTCGCCACACCGGTCGCGGGAGTCGTTGCGGCGCGGGGTTTTCCACAACTCCAAGCAGCTCGACGATAGCACCTGGACGTGGCGTTACGACTCGTTCCGTAACGGCGACGGGTTCCTCGGCCTGTGGGACGACGTGCCGGCGCTGAGAACTCCCACCACCCTGGTGCGTGGCGCCAAGTCGTTCTTCGTCAACGACGACGACGCCGCCGAATTCGCGCGCACCGCTCCGGGTTTCCAGCGGGTGATCGTCGTCCCCGACTCCGGCCACTCGGTGCAGGGCGATCAGCCGCGGGCACTGGTGGAGATCCTGCGTTCGGTGCTTGACTGACGCCATGTTCCCCATCCGCATCGGTGTGCAACTGCAGCCGCAGCACTCCAGCCACTACGAGTACATCCGCGACGCCGTCCGCCGCTGCGAGGACATCGGCGTCGACATCGCGTTCAACTGGGACCACTTCTACCCGCTCTACGGTGATCCCGACGGCGCCCACTTCGAGTGCTGGACCATGCTGGGCGCCTGGGCCGAGCAGACCTCCAACATCGAGATCGGCGCGCTGGTGAGCTGCAACTCCTACCGCAACCCCGAACTGCTCGCGGACATGGCCCGCACCGTCGACCACATCTCGGATGGCCGGCTGATCCTGGGCATCGGATCGGGCTGGATGCAGAAGGACTACGACCAGTACGGCTACGAGTTCGGCACCGTCGGCAGCCGCCTCGACGACCTCGCCGCCGCACTGCCGCGCATCGAGGCGCGGCTGGCCAAGCTCAACCCCGCCCCCACCCGGCGCATCCCCATCCTGATCGGCGGCGGCGGCGAGAAGAAGACGCTGAAGCTGGTGGCCAAGCACGCCGACATCTGGCACGGATTCACCAATGCCGAGACCTACCCGGGTAAGGCCGCGGTGCTCGACGGGCATTGCGCGGCGGTCGGCCGGGATCCGGCGACCGTGGAACGCTCCTCCGGTGTGGAGGGGCGCGACGCCGCCGCCGTCGTCGCCAACGCCGAGGCGCTCGCCCGGCTCGGCGTCACGCTGATGACGGTCGGGTGCGACGGTCCGGACTATGACCTCGGGCGGGCGCAGGCACTGGTGCGCTGGCGGGACAGCCTGGCCAACGGGTAATCCGCGGCGCGCGCACGCCGTAGACTGGCAAACCATGTCCGAGAGCCCGTCGCAGCTCACCGCGCTGGCCGGTGACTTGCAGCGGGTGCTTGCGAAGCTCGTCACCGTGGTGCGCCGCGGCGATCCCAACCGGGCATCGCAGCCCGATCTGACGATGGCGCAAATCTCCATCCTGTTGACGCTGCTCGACAGTGGCCCGATCCGGATGACCGAACTGGCCGCCCGCGAGCGGGTGCGGACCCCGACCACCACGGTGGCCATCCGGCGGCTGGAGAACCTCGGCCTGGTCAAGCGCTCCCGCGACCCGTCGGACATGCGCGCGGTCCTGGTGGAGGTGACCCCGGACGGTCAGGTGCAGTACCAGGAGGCACTGCAGGCCCGGCGTACCCACCTCGCGGAACTGCTGAGCCGGCTGAACGACGACGAGCGAGCCGATCTTGTCCGCGCCCTCAAGCCGCTGGAACGGCTGACCGAAGCCGCCGACTAGCCCAGCCAGTCCAAAACGGCTGCGGCGGTCCATGATTGCTGCATGCTTCCCAGCGGCTCCCCGGTGAAGGGCTCGTAGTACTCGGCGAAGGTGCCGTCGCCGGCCTGGCGCAGTCCTTCACGGCGCAGCGTCGCCGACCGGTCCGCCCATCCCCGGCGGGCGAACGCCCAGGCGAACAACCAGTTCAGCACCGGCCACACCGGGCCGCGCCAGTACTCCCGCGGCCGGAAGTCCTTGGACACCGGAGACGTCGACGGCAGCAGCGCAAACCGCAAATCGGGGTGCCCACAGAACCTCGGTCCTTCGAAGATCTTCAACAGCCTGCGCTCCTGCTCATGCGACAGGCCTCCGCAGAGCAGCGGGGCGAACCCGGCCACGGTCTCGGTGCTGATCCAGCGGCCGGCCCTCAAATCGAAATCCTTTGCCAACCCGGTTCTTTCGTCGGCTGTGTCGACGACACCCGCACGGAACCGGGCCGCCCAGGTGTACAGGTCGCGGACATCGGCGTTCGGCCGCTTGTAGTCCTCGCCGACGCCTGCCAGCACCTCGCAGGCCACCGCGAAGACAGCCGAGAAAAAGACGTCCTCCACCGCGAAGCTCATCACCTCCGGCAACCTGGCGTCGTCGTAGCCGACCGACTTCATCTCCTCCAGCAGCCACAGGTACCGGTCGTACTCGCCATCCGACGGACGCTGGCCCGGGTCGGTGATGATGTGGTTGTCGGCACGCGCGTAACTGGGCACCGCCTTGGCAATCACGTTGGCGTAGGCCGAATCCCACCGCGGTGAGTTGTCCATTCCGGACTCCCAGCCGTGGTACAGCGTGATCCGGCCGCGCTGTTCGGGGTCGCGTGCTTCGGCCAGCCATCGGTGCCACCGCACCAGGTCGTTCCACCGCCGGTCCAGGAACTCCTCGGCCACCGCGCGGGTCGAGCGCCCGTGGTTGCGGGCCCGCTCGAGGATGCGCTGCACCGCGATGGCATGCACCGGCGGCTGGGTGATACCGGAGGTCTGCCGGTCCCGCGGTGCGGCGGCGCTGAGTTGACGGCAGGCCCACCGCTGGGGCCCGGGGAAGTAGCCGTCGACACCCTCGGCGAAGACGATGTGCGGGATCATCCCGTTGGACCACTGGGCCGACAGCAGCGTATCCAGTTCGACGACGGCCCGTTCCACGCTGAGCACCGCCAGCCCCATCGACACGAACGCCGCATCCCAGCTCCACATGTGCGGATAGAGCCGGGGCGCCGCCGAGGTCATGTCGCCCAGGTCGTTACCCCGCAGCAGATACGCCGCACGGGCGGCCAGTTGGGTGGGCGTGAAGCCGGCGTCGAAAGCCACCGGATCATTCTGCGGTGCGGGGCGTCCGCACCGCAGGTCGGTAGGGTGAAGCCCATGCCGACCGCACTGATCACCGGGGCGAGCGGCGGAATCGGAGAGGCGATCGCGCAGGCTCTGGCCCACACCCACACGCTGCTGCTCGCCGGCCGGCCTTCGGCCCGCCTCGACGAGGTCGCCCAGCGGTTCGGTGCCACCACCTGGCCGCTGGATCTCACCGACGTGGACGAGATCGAATCCGCCGCAGAGGTTCTCACTGAGCTCGACGTCCTGGTGCACAACGCCGGCGTGGCCTATCCGGGGCGGGTGGCCGAGTCCACTCCAGAGCAGTGGCGGGCCACCTTCGAGGTCAACGTAACCGGTGCGGTCGCCCTGACGCTGGCGCTGCTGCCCGCGCTGCGCGCCGCCCGCGGCCAGGTTGTCTTCATCAACTCCGGCGCGGGGATCACCTCCTCCCCCGGCCTTGCTTCGTATTCGGCCAGCAAGTTCGCGCTGCGGTCCTTCGCCGACTCACTGCGCGCCGACGAACCCCTGCTGCGGGTGACCAGCATCCACCCGGGCCGGGTGGACACCGCGATGCAGCGTGACCTGGTGGCCTACGAGGGCGGGCAGTACGACCCGGCGCGGTTCCTGGCCCCGCAGACCGTGGCCGGTGTCGTCGCGCAGGTGGTGGCCACTCCCCCGGACGGGCACACCCACGAGGTGATCATCCGCCCCCGCTGAGTTGCGCGCGCTTTTCGTCGCTCAGCGGACACGAGCGCGCCCGGGTCGCCTCAGACGACGATGTTCACCAACCGGCCGGGCACCACGATCACCTTCTTGGGCGTGGCGCCGGCCAGGAACGCCAGCACCTTCTCGTCGGCCCGCGCAGCCTGTTCCACCGCGGCGCGGTCGGCGTCGGCCGCGACGGTGACGTGCCCGCGGACCTTGCCGTTCACCTGAACCGGGTACTCGACGGTGTGGGCGACCAGGTATCGCTCGTCGGCCTGCGGGAACGGGCCGTGCGCCAGCGACGCGTCGTGGCCCAGTCGCCGCCACAGTTCCTCGGCCAGGTGCGGCGCCAGCGGGGCGACCATCAGCACCAGCGGCTCCAGCGCCGCCCGGCCGGTGACGCCCGCCTTGGTCAGGTGGTTGGTGTACTCGATCAGCTTGGCGGCGGCGGTGTTGTTGCGCAGGTTGACGTAGTCGTCGCGTACCCCCGCAATGGCGCGGTGCAGCGCCCGCAGCGTCTCCTCGTCCAGGGGGTCCTCGGAAACCCTTGCCGCACCGGTGTTCTCGTCGACCACCAGCCGCCAGACCCGCTGCAGGAAGCGGTGCGCGCCGACGACGTCCTTGGTGGCCCACGGCCGGGAGGCCTCCAGCGGGCCCATCGACATCTCGTAGACCCGGAGCGTGTCGGCGCCGTAGGAGTCGCAGATCTCGTCCGGCGAGATCGAGTTCTTCAGGCTCTTGCCGATCTTGCCGAACTCCTGGAACACCTCGATCTCGCCGTCGGGCCCGGGCAGGAAGAACTTGCCGTCGCGTTCGACGACCTCGGCAGCCGGCACATAGGCGCCCCGGGAGTCGGTGTAGGCGAAAGCCTGAATGTAGCCCTGGTTGACCAGCCGGCGGTACGGCTCCCGTGAGGTGACGTAGCCGAGATCGTGCAGCACCTTGTGCCAGAACCGGGAGTACAGCAGGTGCAGCACCGCGTGCTCCACCCCGCCCACGTAGAGGTCCACCCCGCCCGGGTCGGCGGGACCGTGCTCGGCCGGCCGCGGGCCCATCCAGTACGCCTCGTTCTCGATGGCGCAGAACTGTTCGCTGTTGTGCGGGTCGGCGTAGCGCAGTTCGTACCAGGAACTACCCGCCCACTGCGGCATCACGTTGGTGTCGCGGGTGTAGGGCCGCAGGCCGTCGCCCAGGTCCAGTTCGACGTGCACCCAGTCGGTCGCCTTGTTCAGCGGCGGCGACGGCTCACTGTCAGGGCTGTCCGGGTCGAACAGCACCGGGGAGTAGTCCTCGATGTCGGGCAGTTCCACCGGGAGCATCGCCTCCGGAAGCGGGTGGGCCCGGCCGTCGGCGTCGTAGACGATGGGAAACGGCTCGCCCCAATACCGTTGGCGGGCGAACAGCCAGTCGCGCAGCTTGTACTCGACGCGGGCGCGACCACGGCCGTCGGCCTCCAGGCGGGCGGTCATGGCCTTCTTGGCCTCCTCGACCTCCATACCGTCGAGGTGGCCGGAGTTCACCAGCATCCCGCCCGCGGTATAGGCCTCCCTCGAAACATCACCGCCGGCAATCACTTCGGTGATCGGCAGGCCGAATTCGGCGGCGAACTCCCAGTCCCGCTGATCGTGGCCGGGCACCGCCATGATCGCGCCGGTGCCGTAGCCGAGCAGGACATAATCGGCGATGAAGACCGGGATGGGCCGGCCGTCGGCCGGATTGACGGCATATCTGCCGAGGAAAACGCCGGTCTTGGTCTTGTTCTCCTGGCGTTCCAGGTCCGACTTCGCGGCGATCGAGCGGCGGTAGGCCGCCACCGCCTCAGCCGGCGTCGCGGCTCCGCCGGTCCAGCGCTCGTCCACACCGTCGGGCCACTGCTGCGCCGTCACCCGGTCGACCAGTTCGTGCTCCGGGGCCAGTACCAGATAGGTGGCGCCGAACAGCGTGTCGGGCCGGGTGGTGAAGACCTCGACGTCGTGTCCGGCGACGGCGAACAGCGCCGAGGCTCCGGTGGACCGGCCGATCCAGTTGCGCTGCATGGTCTTGACCTTCTCGGGCCAGTCCAGCACGTCGAGATCCTCGAGCAGCCGGTCGGAGTAAGCGGTGATGCGCATCATCCACTGCCGCAGCCGCTTTCGGAACACCGGAAAGTTGCCCCGCTCGCTGCGGCCCTCCGCGGTGACCTCTTCGTTGGCCAGCACGGGGCCCAATCCCGGGCACCAGTTGACCATCGAGTCCGCGCGGTACACCAGCCGGAAGCCGTCGATCACCTCGGATCGTTCACCCGCGGTCAACGCAGACCAGGCACGGCCGTCGTCGAGAGTCCTTGCACCGCTGTCGAATTCACCGATCAATTCGGCCACCGGCCGGGCCTTGTTCCGGTCGGGGTCGAACCAGGCGTTGTAAATCTGCAGGAAGATCCACTGCGTCCAGGTGTAGAAGTCGACATCGGTGGTGGAGAAGCTGCGGCGCTGGTCGTGGCCGAGCCCGAGCCGGCCCAGCTGGCGGCGGAAGTTACCGATATTGGCCTCGGTACGGGTCCGCGGGTGGGTGCCGGTCTGCACCGCGTACTGCTCGGCGGGCAGGCCGAACGAGTCGAACCCCAAGGCATGCAGCACATTGCGGCCGGTCATCCGGAAATAGCGGGCGTAGACGTCAGTGGCGATGTAGCCCAACGGGTGTCCGACGTGCAGTCCCTCCCCGGAGGGATACGGGAACATGTCCTGGACGAACATCTTGTCCGCTGGCACCGCGGAGCCGTCTGCGGGGGCCAGCGACCCGACCGGGTTGGGCACGTTGAACGTTCCCCACTGCCGCCAGTTGTCCTGCCACTGCTGTTCAATCCGGCCGGCCAACTCCGCGGTGTAGCGGTGGCGCGGAACGTCGGCGTCCACCGCGGCGGTCGGGGAGTCGGTCACGACAGACAGGGTATCGGGGTGGCGGGGCGAGGCAACGGCTCGGTATCGGTTGCGTCGCAGGCTGGTCAGGGGTTGGTTCCAGGTCGGTTCCAGCGCTGTCGGACGGTCCGGCCCGCTGGCTACTGTCGGGACGGAAGTGGGCTGCGAGCGCGTCGCCGAAGCGGCCCAACCGTTGCGAACAAGGACGACGACGATGAACACGAACGCCCGTAACTGGCGGGTGCTGCTCGGTGGCGTAGCCGCCGGCACCGCGGCCGTCATTGGGTTCACCGGCGCGAGCGCGTCGGCCGAGCCGGTCCTGCCGGCTCCGCCGGTACCCGCCCCCGCGACGGTCACCCAGACCGTCACCGTGACCGCCGCTCCGGTCGCGCAGGCGGCGTCCGGTGCGACACCCGCGGCCGCGACCCCGCCGGCGACACCGGCTGCTGTCGTGCCGGCCCCGGCCGCCTCGACCGCCCCCGCCACCCCGGCTCCCGCCGTCGCGGCCGAGCCGGCGCTGCAGCCGGCCACCTCGGGCACCATCGCGGAGTTCCTCAACGACAAGGGCGTCAAGCTGGAGCCGCAGAAGGCGGCCGGGTTCACCGCCCTCAACATCGTGCTGCCGGTCCCGCCGGACTGGAGCGTGGTCCCGGATCCCAACGTTCCCGACGCCTTCGGCGTGATCGCCGACCGCAAGGGCGGCGACGGCCTCTACACCTCCAACGCCCAGTTGGTGGTCTACAAGCTGGTCGGTGACGTCGACCCGCGAGAGGCCATCAGCCACGGCTTCATCGACAGCCAGAAGCTGCGGGGCTGGCAGTCGACGTCGGCGTCGCTGGCCGAGTTCGGCGGTTTCCCGTCCTCGATCATCAGCGGGACCTACCGCGACAACGACCTGACGCTGAACACCTCCCGGCGCTACGTGATCGCCAAGACCGGGTCCGACCAGTACCTGCTGTCGCTGTCGGTGACCACCGCGGCCAACCAGGCCGTCGCCCCGGCCCCCGCCACCGACGCGATCCTCAACGGGTTCCGGGTGACGGACCCGACCGCCGTACCGGCACCGGCCGCGCTGCC
>JAPOHV010000110.1 GCA_029979305.1 Mycobacteriaceae bacterium
GCGCAGCCAGTGGTATTTCCAGCGCTATATCGCCCAGTTCCCCACCGGCGGGGAGATGGTGCTGTTCGACCGCTCCTGGTACAACCGCGCGATGGTGGAACCGGTGTTCGGTTTCTGTACCGACGAGGAATACCGCAACTTCCTCAAGGGCGTCGTCGGCTTCGAAAAGGACCTGGTGCGCCAGGGCACCATCCTGGTCAAGCTGTACTTCAGCGTCACCAAGGAGGAGCAGGCCCGCCGCTTCGAACGCCGCAGAGACGATCCGCTGCGGCAATGGAAGCTCAGCGAGATCGACGTCCAGGCCCAGGAGCACTGGGACGACTTCACCGAGGCCAAGTACAAGATGCTGCGCCGGACCAGTACCCCCGACGCGCCCTGGACGATCATCCGTTCGGAGAATAAGCACCAAGCCCGGCTCAACGCGATGAAGGTGATCCTGGCCGCCGTTCCCTACGATGGGCGCGCCGATGACGTCGACTTCGTGCCGGATCCCGACATCGTGATCCCGGGTGCCCATGAACTCGCCCTGATGGAGGCGGAACGCATCCGCAGCGGCAAGTTCACCGGCTGACGCAGCTCCCCCCGGTTTAGTCGGAGAAGATCGCCACCGCGCGGGTCCAGCCCGCCGACGCCGCGTGAACCTTCACCGGAAAACAGGCCACTTCGAATCCGCTGGGCGGCAGCGACTCCAGGTTGTGCAGCTTCTCGATGTGGCAGTAGCCGATGGTACGTCCGGCGCGGTGACCCTCCCAGATGATCGAAGCATCGTGGCTCTGCGCGTAGCGCTGCGCGGTGAAACCGAACGGGGCGTCCCAGCTCCAGGCGTCGGTGCCGGTCAGCCGCACACCGCGCTCGAGCAGGTACAGCGTGGCCTCCCGGCCCATACCGCAGCCCTTTCCGACGTAGTCGGGCTGCCCGTAATGCGTTCCCGCACTGGTGTTCACCAGAACGATCTCCAACGGACCCAGGATGTGGCCGATGCGCTCAAGCTCGGCCTCGACGTCGGCGGCCGTCGCCACGTAGCCGTCCGGGAAATGCCGGAAGTCCAGCTTGACCGCCGGCTGCAGGCACCACTCCAGCGGAACCTCGTCGATGGTGATGGCCCGCTTGCCGCCGTCCATGGTCGACGCGTAGTGGTAGGGCGCGTCCAGGTGTGTGCCGTTGTGGGTGGTGATCCGCACCCGTTCGATCGCCCAGCCCTCGCCGTCGGGAAGATCGGCAACGCTGGCACCCGGGAAGAACGACACCACCTCGGCGGCCGTCTGCCGGTGGTCGTAGTAGTCGATCTCGGGCAGATGGCCGGGCGGATCCGAGCCGATCCCGGCCTGAAGCGGAACCGACAGATCGACGAACCGGCGAGCTGTCATGAGAGCTGATCCTAGCTACGCCGAAGGTGGTTCAATCGCGCCATGCTCATACCGTGCTCCCCCGCCGAGGTCACCGCCGAGTGGCTGGCGGCCGTCCTGAGCAGCCCCGGCCACCCCGTCACCGTCGACTCGGTGGCACTCGCTCCGGTCGGTACCGGGCAGACCGGCGCCACCTATCGGATCGTGGCGCGCTACCCGAAAGACCAAGCGGATCTGCCGGATTCGTTCGTCGTGAAGCTGCCAGCCCAGGACGAGCAGGTGCGTCAGCGGGTCGCGCTGAGCTACCGCTCCGAGCACGCCTTCTACACCGGGGTCGCCGACACCGTCGAGGTGCCACTCCCCCGCTGCTACCACTGCTCGCTGACCGACGACGGCGCGGAGTTCGTACTGCTGCTCGCTGATATGGCGCCGGCCGAGCAGGGCGATCAGATCCGCGGCTGCGACGAGGCCCAGGCGCGCCTGGCGGTATCCGCTCTTGCCGGCCTGCACGGTCCGCGCTGGTGCGACCCGGCCTGGCTGAGCTTCCCCGGCACGGTGATGCCCAAGCCCGACGAGTCCACTGCCCGCGGCCTGGGCGACATCACCCGACTGGCCGCGCAGACCACCGTCGACAAACTCGGCGCACGGATGAACCCGGCCGATCGGACCACGGTCATGGAGTCGGCCGATCTGGTGGCCGACTGGCTGCTGGCCTCGCCCGACCGGTTCGCACTGCTGCACGGCGACTACCGGGCCGACAACCTGCTGTTCGACCCGCAGCGCACCGCGGTGACCGTCGTGGACTGGCAGACGCTGGCCGTCGGACTGCCGGCCCGGGACCTCGCCTACTTCGCAGGGACCAGCCTCATCCCCGAGGAACGTGCGCGCCTGGAGCGCTCCCTCGTCGGCACCTACCACGAGGCGCTGCGACCGTACGGCATCGTGGGCTACGACACCGAAACCTGTTGGCAGGACTACCGTTTCGGGATGCTCCAGATCCCGCTGATCACGACTCTGGGGTTTGCGTTCTCCGCCTCCACCGAACGAGGTGACGACATGGTGCTGACGATGCTGGCGCGCGGCAGCAGGGCGATCCGGGAACTGGGAACCCTCGAACTGATCCGCGCGACCGGTTAGACCCCGGGGAGGCTCAGGTCTGATCGGCGCGGGCGTCCGACGACGGCCCATCGGGGTCGGTCGAGATGTCCGGCGAGAACTGATCGGGCGACATGCCGGTATCCTCACCGGTCATCACCGCGGAGACCGGTGCCGCCACGGCTGCGGATCCCCGCGGGCGATCCGAGCGCCAATCCCGCAGCAGCTGAACGATTCCCGCCGCCGCCAGCGCCACCACGACGAGGGCCAGCGGCGTACTGCCGGTCAGGGCGGCGATCATCAGCGCCACCACCCCGGCGACCGCCAGCACAACAACAGCCCGCACCGTTCCAGTCTGCCTCCGGCGGGCTCAAACCCGGCGATCGGTGAGCGGCGTGTTCTCAGGCGGCGCTGGAGTGTCGGCCGAGTCGGATGTGCACGACGGCGGCCGACGGGGCAACGGGTTCCTCGCCGCCGGAGAGCAGTTGCGCGCTCTCCGGCAACTCGCGCGGATTGATCACCCCGTCGGCGATCTGACGCAGCACCGCGTGGGCGTGCGCCAGGTGATGGCGCTTGCGGTACTGGCCACCGGGCAGCTTCACCCCGGCCCACACCCCGTACTCCTCTCCCGCTTCGACGGCCCGGCGTGCGCACTGACGCTGCTGCGCCAGCGGACAGCGGCGCAGGCAGATGGTTCTGGCCTTGGCCGCGGACTGCTCGTAGACCCGGGCCTTGGCCGCCCCGTCGCTGGCGTCGTCATCGGCGTAGCCGAACCACAGGTCCGGTTCCACCGTGCACGGGTGAATGTCCATCACTACCTCCCTAGAGCGATTAGATGACGAAAGCGTATATGTAACCTCCGGACTGCGCAAGCAAAACCTAAACAGAAACGTATATCCGGAGACGGCTGTGTACGATTCGGCTGTGGCGGGAGTGCAGCGGTGAGCCGAGAGGCGGCAGGCGCCGCCATCCGGGCGCTGCGGGAGTCTCGAGACTGGTCGCTGGCCGATCTGGCCGCTGCGACCGGGGTCAGCATCATGGGCTTGAGTTATCTGGAGCGCGGAGCCCGCAAACCCCATAAAGGCACAGTTCAAAAGGTCGAAAATGGTCTCGGCCTGCCGCCGGGAACCTTCGCCCGGCTGGTGGTCGCCGACAATCCGGACGCCGAGTTGGCCCAGTTGCTGGCCAGTCCGGACGGCCCGCGGGCCGTCGCGCGGACCACCGGACCGGTCGTGGTGAGCAGGCACACCGACGCCGACGTCCTCGAGGCACACGCCGAGGCACACCTGGAATCGCTCAACTCGTTGATAGCCAGGCTGCCGCCGGAGACGTCAAACGAATATGAGACGTATATTCTCTCTGTGATCGCTCAGTGCGTGAAGGCAGAGCTGCTGGCAGCGAACTCGTGGCGGGTCGCCGTGAACGCGGGTTCGGAGTCCGCCGGCCGGCTGATGGCCCACCTCACCACCCTGGAGGACATCCGCGCGTCACTGCTGGCGCGGCTGCCGGGCAGCATCGGCGCCAGGTTCGACCGTGCGTGTGAGCGCAGCCCGCTTCCCGACGCCGTCATCGCGGCCCTGCTCGGGGTCAGCGCCGAGGAGATGTGGGACATCCGCAACAAGGGGCTGATCCCGCCCGGTGCGCTGCCGCGGGTGCGGGCCTTCGTCGAGGCCGGGTCGTGACCGAGGTCGAACTGCTGGGCCGGGCGCACGCGCTGTTCGGCGGCGCACCCGGACAACCCGCGCTGGAGTCCGACCGCTCCCCCGCGCCACCCTCGTCCGATCAGACCGGTGCCGCCGTCCGCCGTTACCGCCGGACCGCGGCAGCCTGGATCGCCGAACTGGACGAGGCCCGCCGCGTCGATGCGGAAATGTCGGCCATCCTGCGTACTGCTGCACGCGACCACAGCGACGCTCACCGAGAAACCGCGGCGGTACTCGCCGCCGCCCGGGCTGACGCCGCAGTCCCTCCCGCGAGTCCGATCGCAGCGCGGGAGATGTTGCGCCGCCGGGCGATTCGGCTCAGAACCCAGCGGGCCCACGTGCTGGCCGCCAGCGCGGGCGCACGACGCCACCGCACCAGACTGAACGCGCTGCGCTACAGGTTGCGCGGGGCCGGGTCAGCCGGCGCGGACCGGCGCGCGCAAGCCGCCGTCCGGGCGGCGTTGAGCAGGCTGGGCCGTCCCTACGTGTGGGGCGCCACGGGCCCGGACCGATTCGACTGCTCGGGTCTGGTGCAGTGGGCCTACGCCCAGGCCGGAGTCCGGCTGCATCGGACCACCTATCAGCAGATCGGTGACGGCATCCCGGTGCCGCGCTCCGCGGTCCGGCCGGGCGATCTGGTCTTCCCGCACACCGGGCACGTCCAGCTGGCGATCGGGGGAAACCTGGTTGTCGAGGCGCCGCAGCCGGGCGCCACGGTTCAGATCAGCCGGCTGGGACCGAGTGTGGCGATCCGGCGCCCGGTCTGAGCCGCGGCCGGGCCGGGGGAGTGCAATGGTGAGTTGTTAGCCTCCGGGACCGCTGAGTACCGTCGGCGCATGGTTGCCGGCGGTGAGTCGATCGACGCGATTGAGGCGGCGCGCGGAGCGCTGGCCGCGCGTGACGCCGACCTCGCCGAGGCCGACCGCGTCCTGATCGCGGCGGTGGCCGACACACACGCCGTCGCCGTCGACTCGATCGGCCGTATCGCGACGATCGAGTCCGACATCGAATCAGCCGCGGCAGGCCAGCAGAACGACACCGCGGCCGGTGCCCGGGAACTAAGCCGTCAGCTGGTGGCCAGGAACCGCGACATCGCCGACATCATCCGCGATGCCCGGGCAGCCGCTCATGCGAAAACTGTTGCTCTGCAGAAGCTTTCCGAGCACTACCGGCCCCCGGCCGCACTGTAGCCGTTCATGCACATGTGAATTGCCCGCAGTTGCGGGCGCACCTACAGTCACCGGCATGGGAGGCATCCGGTGGCGTCGTACCAAGACCTGTTCGACGCGATAGCGCGGGTGCGCGCCGCGACCGGCGACCGTGACTCCTGGCAGAACGGTCTGTCCGGTGCGGATATCGCGGCGATCTGCAACCCGCTGAGCTCTCCTGACGTGCTCGGTGCGGTGATGACGAAGGTCATCGCCGGCCATCCGGATGCCTTCCTGGCCGCGCCGGGGCCCGCCGCGCCGCCGCGGTCGGGCGAGGGCCTGGCCGCGAACGCCATCCGCGGCGCGGAGACAGCCCTCGCACAGCAGCACACGGCGGTGGCGCAGTTGGATCTCCAGGTGGTCACAGCGGTCCTCAACGCCCACGCCGTCCGGGACGAGGGTCTCGGCGAACTCGATCGGCTGCAACGCGAGATCGAGGAGGCCGTCTTGGCCCGCAACGACCTGGACACCCCGGCGGGCGCGCGGGAATTCCAGCGGTTCCTGACCGGAAAGCTGCGCGACATCCGGACCGTCCTGGACACCACCGGTCTGGATGCCACCTCGAGAGCCGCGCTGGCGGCGGCGCTCGGATCGCTCTACGGGTCGTCGACACCCGACTCGCCACCGCCGACCGCAGAGCAGCCGGACCGCGACCCCGGCCCGTCGACGGCACCGGTTCGTCGGCCGGCGTCGGCCGTACCGATATCGGAGCCAGCGCTGGAGCCCGAATTGGCCTATTCGGCAGAAGAATTCGCCGATCCGGCGACGGACCACGGTCAGTTGCCGCCGATCGGGTGGGCAGGCCCACCGCCGCCAGTCGCCTACCAGCCGTCGACGCCGCCCGCTCCGCCACCGGCCCCGGCCCCGGTGGCCCCGGCTCCGATTGCGGCGTTGCCGCCGATGCCGGGCGGGGGAGCGCCGGCGTCGCTGGGCGGCGGGTTGCCCTCGCTGTCTTCGCCGATATGGCCGCCAGCGCGCTCCTACCCGGACCCGCCGCCCGGCCGCCCGACTCGCGACCGGCCCGCCGACGTCTCGGACCCGGTGTCCGAACCGGCGCCAGCGGAGGACTCCGCGCTGTCCGACACCAACCCGGAATCCGGGCAAGTGCCGGCGGGGG
The DNA here is from genome assembly GCA_029979305.1 of Mycobacteriaceae bacterium. Taxonomy (GTDB): domain Bacteria; phylum Actinomycetota; class Actinomycetes; order Mycobacteriales; family Mycobacteriaceae; genus Mycobacterium. Next base: position 6,470 of record JAPOHV010000110.1, read on the forward strand.
AGCCCACCGCCGTCGACCTGCCGGATGGCGAGAGCGTCGTCGCCCCGAACCCGGAACTGGCCGCGGTGATCTCCGCCGCCCTGGCGGGGAAGCCGATACCGGAGGCGTTCCGCGAGAACGGAATCGTGCTTCCGCCGCCCGGCTCGCCCGTCACGGCGCCGCTGGAGGCCGCCCGCCTGGCACCCGGGGACGTCGGCATACTCGCGGACCGCTACGCCCTGGCCCTCGGAAACGGCACGGCACTGCTGGACAGCCGGATCGTGCCTATTGCCAGCGTCACCGGCTCCGGCTTTCTAGGCTGGCTGCACCCACCGGGCCGCAGCACCGTTGATTCCCCGACGCCGGAAGTCCCGGCACCGCGGCGGCCGGCGGCGACGGCCCCGTCCTGACAGGAGTGAGCGATGGCAGAGCGCCTCAACGTGGATCCCGGTGAGCTTCGCCGGGCGGCTGACGAGCATCGTCAGACCGCCGACCGGCTCGGCGCCGCGCCGGCACGCAACGCCGAGGGGATGGCCACCCTGGACTCGCTGGGACCGGTCTTCGCCGAATTCCGCGCCGCCGGTGCCGAACTGCTGGAGCGCCGCCGCGAATGCTACGAGCGGCAAGCGGCCGCCCACGCCGACATGGCTGACCGGCTCGACCGCGCCGCCGACACCTGGCAGCAGCAGGACGCCGAGGCCGCGCAGCGGCTGCGGGCGCTCGCCGAGGACGGCCCGTGAGCGATCCCGATCCGGAGTTCGATGCCGTCCACCCGAGCGGGCATCTGCTATTCCGCTCGTCCCGCGGCGGATACCTGCACAGCGTGGCGCTCTCCGAGGGCGTGCTCGACGTCGATGCGGCCGCGCTGACGCGGGCGGTGCTGCGCGCCGCCGAGGTCTCTCACCTCAAGGCGGTAATGCAGATCCGCAGCGAGATCATCGACAGCGGCTTCAGCCCGTCGGCCGGGCTTCCCACCCCGGCGGACCTCATCCGCGCGGAGGCGGAATTGAGTCGCGATCAGTTGACCGCCGACGAGTCCTGATCGTCAGTCCGTGGCCCCCGGGCGATTCCGTGGCGCGATGTCTTGCGGGGGCGCAACGGGATTCGGCCCGAACAGCTCCCGCGCCCGCAACAGCAGCGCGCGCACCTCATCGAGTTGCCGCTGCAGCATCGATTCCGCCATACCGGCAACGTTAAGCCTCGCGGGGAAGCTGGACAATTCAGTCCTGTGGACAAGCGGTCTCGCGGGAACCCCGACGGGGGATCAGCCCCGGGGAATCTCGGCGTTGATCCGGTCCAGCAGCGCGGTGTAGCGCCCGGCTTCCGGGTGACGGCCGGGTTTGCCGCTGCTGACCAGGCCGACCGCCAGGTTGCGGGACGGGTCTGCCCAGACCGCGATGTTGGTCAGCCCGGTATGTCCGAACGCCGCCGGGGCATTGCGCCCGAACGGGCCGAACCGTGCGGAGCCCAGCATGAAGCCAGTGCCCCAGCGGATCGGAGCCAGACCGGTCGCGACGTCCGGCCGCAGCCGCCGGCGCTCCCGCGTCGCCTCCCGCAGCGTCTCGGGGTGCATTATCCGCACACCGTCGAGTTCACCACCGCGGCAGAGCATCTCGGCGAAACGGGACAGTTCCGCAGCGGTCGACACCGTACTCGACGACGGAACGACACTGGTCAGGAACATCGGGCTGTTGGAGAACGGGACGATCTTCTGCATCGAACCGCCCAGCGCCATCTTCAGCGCCGCCGCGACCGGGGCGGGCAGCGGCTTACCGGTGACGTGGCTGGGCGCCACAAGTGCGACGTCTGCCTCGGCGACGCCGTAGTTGGTCCACCGGAAGCCCAGTGGATCAAGGATCTCGGTGGCCAGGATGTCGCGGATGTTGCGGCCGGTGGCCGCCGAGACGATCTCGCGGATCAGCGGTCCCCACGTCACGCCGTGATAGATGTGCACCAGGCCGGGACGGTGGATCGGCTTGAGGTCACCCAGTTTCTCGCGGGCGTAGCCGCTGTCGTTCATCCGGCGTAGGTCCGGCCGTGGTCCGGTGGCGAACGGCACTCCGGCGGAGTGGGTCAGCACGTGGCGGATCGTGGTGCGCTCCTTGCCCGCTCCGGTGTAGGACGGCAGGTACTCGCACACCCGGTCGTCGAGGTCGAACGCGCCCCGTTCGACGAGCATGTGCACCACCGTGGTGGTGATGGCCTTGGCCGCCGAGTAGACGCAGAACGGCGTGCCGGTGCTCACCGGTATCTGCTCGCCGTCGGCGGGGTCGCCGGGCCCGTTGCCCCAGGCGTGGCCGATGGCACGGTTGAGCACGATCTGACCGTCGTGCCGCAGGCACAGCTGGATCGCGGGCTGGGTTCCGGCGGAATACCAGTGCCGGACCGCATCCCAGATGCGATCCGCTGCGGGGGAGGGGCTCTCGGGCCCCGCGTCGGTGACGGCGTCGAGGTCGGCAGGAACCCGGATGCGGCCGTACGCTGTCACGGCTGCCGGTAGAGCGTGGCGGTCAGGTGCTGCTGCAGCGGCTGGCCCACGGCACCCATCTGCAGGTTGTAGCGCAGCTCGTCATCGGCTACCCGGATCCATCGCTGCAGCGCCGCAACAGCTTTCGCCGAGACGGTCAGGCCGATCGAGGTCGAGGTCACCTCGAGCACCAGCGCCCCACCGTCGTCGGTAAGCGTGCCCTCGTCGATCTCGGTCACACCGGTCGGATGCGACACGATGAACTCCAGGCGGCCGGGGGCCGGCATACGGATGTACCCGGTCTCGGCGTGCATGGGACGGCCGTCCTCGGCGCGGGTGCGCTGGGTGTAGGTCAGGAAGGGCTTGCCGGTGTGACCGATCGCGACGTCCTCGAGGTACTCGAACGGCTCGATGGTCGGGTAGTCGCCGACGCCGCGACCCGACCAGTTGCCCAGCAGCGGTGCCAGGGCGGCGATATCGGGGTGGAGTTCGGCCACCTCAGACCGGCCCGACCAGTTCGACCCAGTTACCGTCCGGGTCGGCGATGAACGACCAGCCCATTCCGGGCACCGCCGGGAATGCCGCGGGCGGTTGCACGACCGGATAGCCGGCATCGGCGGCCTGGCGGGCGGCGTCGCGCACATCGGCGACCACCAGGGTGATGTAGCGGATGCCGGCCTGGGCGTGACCGCCGCCGGGAACGGCGGGCGCGGCCGGCGGCTGGTCGTAGCTGACGAGCTTGAGCACGACGTTGGCCCCGACGGCGTAGCGCTTCATCGACCCGCCCGGGAAATCCAGGTCGCCCTGGTGGGCAAGGCCCAGCAAACCCTCGTAGAACGCGGCCATCGCGTCGCGGTTGGTGGTCACCAGGCCCACCTCGATGCTGGGCGCGAGCAGTTGTAC
>JAPOHV010000128.1 GCA_029979305.1 Mycobacteriaceae bacterium
CGGCGGTGCGAGCAGCGCTCCGTAGGCCACCACCGCGCAGACCTCAGGTTCAAGAGCGGCGAGTTCGGCGACGAACTCCTCGGAGTTCGGGTGTGACGGCCGCAGGACCGGGACGCCGGCATCGGCGGCCAGCCTGGCCACCGGAGACGGCGCGGGCTTTGCGCGACGGCCCGCGGCGGCGTCCGGGCGGGTCAACACCGCGACAACCTCGTGGCGCGGGGAATCGAGCAACCGCTGCAGCGACGGCAGAGCCGGCTCCGGCGTACCGGCGAAAACAATGCGCATAGGGATTATCTGGGCACCTGATAGAACTCGCGCTCGGGTACACCGGCCATACCGCTGACGAACATCCACGGAATCGTGGAGCGCAAGCGGTTGACGGTGGCGGCAGCGTCGTTGTAGTACTGACGGGCGAACGCCAGCTTGTCCTCGGTGTCGGCGAGATTCTGCTGCAGATTCAGAAAATTGTTCGACGAGTTCAGTTGCGGATACGTGGTTCCCAGCGCCAGCACCTGACCGACGGCGGTGTCGAACTGACGCTCCGCGGCCGTGCGCTGCTCGATCGACGTACCCGCGGTGGCTGCGGTGAGAGCGGCCTGCGCCTCGGAGATGCGCCCCAGCACCGTCTTCTCGTGCGCGGCATAGCCCTGCACAGCACTCACCAACCCCGGAATCAGTGCGGCACGGCGGGTCAATTGTACGTCGATGCCGCCGAGGGCCTCATCGACCCGAACGTCGGCGGCGCGAAGCTTGTTGTATCCCACCACGAAACCGATGAGCACCCCCACCGCGATGATCAGCGCGAGCACGAGCACGAAGGTCACCATGAACCGCCTCCTCCTCCGCCGCCACCACCGCCACCGCCTCCCCCGCCCGAGGAGGACGACGAAGACGACTGCGAGGCGGTGTACGCGCCGATCGACGACGACAGTGCCGACTCGAAGCTGTCGAAACTAGCACCCCCGGATTGTGTCGACGACGTCCAGCCGCTGTCCGCCGATGAGTGGTACCAGCCCGGCTGCGGCGGCGGCTGGCCGGTGGCGGCCTGGTACTTCGCCGCCCACAGCGCCGCGGCGCCGCCGGCGACGGCGAAAGGGATATAGGCCGTGTAGAGGTCCCTGCGGGCGGAGAAATCGAAGCGTGACTCGGCCGAATCGGTGGCCAGCATCCGGTGGAACCCGCCGGCCTGCGACCACAGCTGCCGCCCGGCGACTGTGCGGCGCAGCCCGATTCCCGGCAGCCAGGCCGGCAGCGACAGCAGGAAGAACACCGCGAACGGCAGGGCCCACAGGGTGATCGGGAAAAACCACCTGACGAATCCGCAGACCGCCAGTACCAGCGCCGCAACGTTCGCGACACGTAGCCACAACTCGGCCGGGTGCTTGGCGATCAGACCCTGCCCCAGCGCCCAGTCCTTGACCGCCGCGTTCATGGCCTGTTTGGCCGACGAGAGTGCGCGGCCGGCGCTCACCGTGCCGTTGGCACGGAAGGTGGTTCCCGGTGTGGTGAGCCCGAGGGCGGAACCGACCGCCACGCCGATGGGATCCACGTCCGCCCACGCGCCGGCTTCCCCGACACTGTGCACGGTCCATTTCTTCGAGCCGGTCTGATCGAGCGAGAGCAGGCCGCGGTCGGCGAGATGGAACAGCGTCGCGGTCAGGCCCTCGGCGGGCACCTGTTCGGTGCGAATGTATTCGCACTGAACCGGCCCCAGACCATTCGGCGGCGCGTACTGCAACGGGAATCCGGGATCGGGTTCGACGGTGGTGCGCCACCACATCAGCGCGCCCAGACCGGTGGCCACAGACAGGCCCAGCAGCCAGGCCACCACCGGCACCGAACGGCCGAGCACGCCGTCCCAGCGGACCGGCCACGGCACCTCGGTGCGGGCGGGGGTCGGGACGTCGACTCCGGCGCGCACCGTCACCGGTGTCCGCGGGGCGATATCGGTGGCGGACAGTTCCACCGTGTCGCCGCGCACCGACAGTGAGTCGCATTCGCGGCCGGTTCCGTATCCGACCGTGCACCCCGCCCCGGGTACCTGCCCGGGCAGCCGCACCCGAATCTCGGCGCGCTCGATCAGGTTGTTCCACGCCGGGGCGATGACGTTCCAGAAGAACACCGACGGCGCTGCGCCCTCATCGCCACTGACCGAGGCGAATACCTTGTCCGCCCCCGTGGTCGAGGGATCGAGTACGCCGGGCACCGTGTAGCGGATGCGGTAGACGTGGCTGCCGGGAGTCAGATAGCTGTCGGGGTCACCGATCTTGGCGACCCGGAATCGCTCATTCTCCCAGAGCAACTCAAAGGGCACCGGCCGTCCGTCCAGCGATATCTGGGTGATTTCGGGCTGCTGCCGAATACGAGAGTTGTTGGCGTTCGCGACATCCCAGTACCGGAAGATGCCGTGTCGTCCGCTGGGGAACTCGCCGGTGATGGTCTCGGTGGCGCTCATCAGCCCGTCGGCGTCGACGTCGAACTCAGCGCGAAAGGTGGTGATGACCACCGGGTCGTCGACCGTCCCGCCGCCGGAGGGTCCGCCGAACAGCGCCGGCCACGTCAGCCCGACGAGGACGAGCAGCACGGGAATCAACCACGCCGCCCAGCGGCCCACTGCCTTCATCGCGCCTCCCTGCTGACAGCCGATCAGCCTAATCCCTGGGTCCGGACCTCAGCCGATGTGCAACGGGTCAGCCGATGTGCAACGGGTCGATCTGCACCCGGACGGCTTCGTGGTCGTGGCGTGCGCTGTGCACCACCGTCGCCTGCCGCAGCGCACCGGCGAGCGTCAGGCCCTCGTCGCGGCGGACCCTGATCAGCATCCGGATCACCGGTTCGCCCGCGGGAGTGGCGGGTGGCCGGCGCACACCCGGTGGCAGATCGACCGGTCCCAGCCGGTCGGCATCGTCGGGCAGGGTGGCGGCGTTCAACAGCGCGTCCACCGCGACCGATCCGCCGTCGACAGCGGCGATGTGCACGGCCGGGGGCAGTCCCACCGCGACCCGCGCCGCCAGTTCGGCCTCGGCATGGCCCACCGGATCCCATTTGATGAGCGCCTGCACGGTGGGCAGGGCTGAGTCCGCCACCACCGCGACGACACCGCCGTCGGCGCGGGAGTGCACCTGTGCGGCGACGGTCATCCAGCGGCGCAGGGTGTCCTCCGCGGCCCGAAGATCCTGGCGGCCCAGCAGGCACCAGGTGTCGAGCAGCAGTGCGGCCCCGTAGCCGTCGGGCGCGCGGGGTTCGGCCCCGGGCGTGGCGACCACCAGCGCGGGTCCCGGCCCGATCTCGGCGTGGACGGCGTCACCGGCCGAGGTGACGACGGTGGTGCCCGGGAAGGCCCGGCCGAGTTCCTCCGCGGTGCGCCCCGCCCCCACCACGACCGCGCGAATCGCGGCGGCGCCGCAGCGCCGGCAGCGCGGTGCGACGTCGATGCGGCCGCACCACCGGCACGTCGCCCCGTCGGCGTTGCGGTCGGCCAGCGACAGCGGGCCCACACAGTGGCGGCACCGCGCCACCGCCCGGCACTTGGCACACGCCACCGACGGCAGGTAACCGCGGCGCGGAACCTGTATCAGCACCGGGCGGCCGCGCTCGAGCGCCCAACGCGCCGCGCGCAGCGCGACCGACGGCAGGCGGGCGCTGCGGGCCGCCGGGTCGCGCTCCTGAGCGTGTCCGGTGTCCTCGACGGCCACCACCCGGGGCGCACGGGCGCGCACCGCCGGCCGGGGCGCCACCAGATCGTGGGCCCATCCGTCGTTCACCAGCGCCTGGGCTTCGGCGGTCCGCGCGAATCCACCGATCAGCGCCGCGCAGCGCAGCTGGTGTGCGCGCAGCATCGCGACGTCACGGGCGTGCGGGTACGGGGCGCGCGGTTCGGCAAGGGAGTCGTCGCCGTCGTCCCAGACCATCACCAGGCCCAGCCGCTGCACCGGTGCGAACACCGCGCTGCGGGTGCCGATCACCAGACGCGCCTGGCCGCGCAGCACCGACAGCCAGCGCCGGTAGCGGGCCGACGGGCCCAGTCCCGCGGCCAGCGCCACCACGGCGGATTCCTCCAGACGCGCGAGCGCGGCCGATGAGAGCACGTCGATGTCGCGCTGGTCGGGAACGATCGCCAGTACACCGTGACCGCCGCGCACCGTCGCTGCGGCGGCCTCGGCGAGCCGGTCGGCCCACTGTTCGCCGGGCAGCGCCTGCCACACCGCGCGCGCGGCGCGCCCCTGCTCGAGGGCCTCCAGGAAGCGCTCGCCGCGAGCGTAGGCGGACCAGCCGGCCGGATCAGTCGGCTCGACGGCGGTCAGCAGGGGCGGGGTGACGGCGGCCTTCTCCGCACCGGCGTGCCGGGGCGGGATCGCCAGCCGCAGGACGTCGGGTCGGGTTCCCGCGTAGCGGGCGGCCACCGCGTCGACCAGCCGCCGCACCTCCGGTGTGAGCACGGGCTCGGCCGAGATCACCCGGTCGAGCCAGCCGAGCCTGCCGGTGTGGTCGGTATGCGAACGGCGTTCCAACACAAAGGCGTCGACCAGTCGGCCGTGGAACCGCACCCGGACCCGCACACCGGGCTGGGCGTCATCGGACTGCTCCGCACCGACGAGGTAGTCGAATTCCCGGTCCAGGTGCGGCACCGACAGCATCGGCAGTACCCGGGCGATCGGTTCGTGTTCGGCGGGCTGGCGCCCCGCTGTGCTCACTGCGATCGCCTACGCTCCCCCGCGCGTTCCCCCGCGCGCTCGCCCGAAGAAGAACCCGGCCGTGATCAGCACCATGGAGGCGGCATAGGCCCACCAGATCGGCAGCTCCAGCGCCTGGGATCCGAGGAGGAACTTCCCGATCCCGATCATGCCGTCGGACACCGCGAACAGCAGACCGCCCACTGCGGTCCACCGTGTGGGCAGCCGGGCCAGCAACGCGGCGGTCACCATCGCACCCAGCACGCTCATATAGGCGATCACCGGCACGGCGAGGCCCTCGACGATCAGCGCCGGCCAGAACTGGGCCAGCATGCCGACGAACGCCACCCAGACAACCGCGATCACTGCCATTCGGGTCCGGCCGGGCGCTGCGCGCAGAGGTATGAGCGCACCCAGGAAACACAGGTGTGCGAGCAGGAACGAACCGAGTCCGCAGACGAAGGCCGGTGTCCACCACGGCACGGCGAGGAAGAAGTCGCCGAGGGCGGACAGCAGCAGCGCGGGAATCAGCCAGCGCCGTTCCCGGGCGATCGGATGACGCGCGGCGGCCAGGGCCAGCAGGACCGCCATCGAGGCCTTGACCGCGGGCTGGGCCCAGAATCGCCCGGTGAGGTCGGTACCGGCCGGGACGGTCAGTGCGGTGGCGGCCAGGAAGAGGCCGTAGCCGACGGCGGCCAGCACGGCTGCGGTCCACCAGATTCGCACCGCTGCCGGCACCTCGCCGTTAGGTGGGCTGCGGTCCGCTGATTTTTTGTACGGTGTGGTCATGGCCGACTCCGCACGACCGCCTGTTGACGACATTCTGCAGAAGGTACTTGAGGCGGTGCCGTTCCGGCTTGCGGTCGAGGGCGGCGTCGAGGCGGCCCGCGCCGGGTTGCGTGACCTGCCCCGCCGTGGCCTGCATCCGGACCTTCGGGTGGAGGACCGCACCATCGACGGGCCGGCCGGTCCGATCCCGGTGCGGGTGTACTGGCCCGACGGACCGGGGCCGCATCCGGTGACGATGTTCTTCCATGGCGGCGGGTTCGCGCTCGGCGATCTCGACACCCATGACGTCACCGCCCGCGAACACGCGGTATCCGGTGATTGCGTGGTGGTGTCGGTCGACTACCGGCTCGCACCCGAGCATCCCTTTCCGGCAGCGGTGGACGACGTGTGGGCCGCCACCCGGTGGGTCTGGCGCAACGCCGAGCAATTCGGCGCCGACGCCTCCCGGATGGCGGTCGCGGGCGATTCGGCCGGCGGCACGCTGGCCGCGGTGGTGGCCCAGTCGGCTCGTGATCACGGCGAACCGCGGATCGTGTTCCAACTCCTCTGGTACCCGTCGACCATGTGGGACACCACGCTGGCCTCGCTCACCGAGAACGCCGACGCGCCGGTGCTCGACCACGCCGCCATCGCGGCCTTCACCGAGTGGTACGCCGGGCACCTTGACCTCGCCGACCTCACCGACCCGCCGGTCGCGCTCGCACCGGGCCGCAACCCGGATCTGTCCGGCCTGCCGCCGGCCTATATCGCGGTGGCCGGGCACGATCCCCTGCGCGATGACGGCATCCGCTACGCGGAACTGCTGGCGGCGGCGGGCGTCGACACCGAACTGGACAACGCCGCGACCCTGGTGCACGGCTATCTGGGATATTCCGGGGTGGTCCCGGCGGCCACCGAGGCCACCGCCCGGGGGCTTGGTGCACTTCGGGCCGCGCTGCACCCCTGACCTGTAACGCTTGTCGCCCAGCAAACGACAGGCAACAATGTCAGCATCACGCTGACTCAGTCACGTTGATTCATACGTCACACACCTGGAGGACCTGCCATGACACCCGCAGACACCCGGCGGACCGCCCGCGCCTGCCTCGGAGTGCTGGTCGGGGGCATCGCGCTCGCCGGACTCGCCGCTCCGACCGCCGGCGCCGCACCGGACTGCAGCCCCGCCGCGGTGGACGGCACGGTCAGCTCGGTGACCCAGCAGGCACAGGCCTACATGGACGCTCATCCGGCGGGTAACAAGATGCTGATGACCGCCGCTCTGCAGCCTCGTCCGCAGGCCCAGGCCACCATCGCCGACTACGCGACGTCCAACCCCCAGGAGTACGCGGAGTTCAAGGCCATCCTCGCTCCGCTGGCCACGCTGCAGACCCAGTGCGGCGTGCAGGTGGTGCCCGCACAGTTCCAATGGGCTTTCGATCAGTTCATCGGCGGCTGAGCGACGGCTGGCGCAATCGTGACCGGGCCCGACGTCGAGACGCTGATCGTCGGCGCCGGGTTCTCCGGCATCGGCGCTGCGATCGCGCTCGACAAGGCGGGTCTGGGCGACTATCGCATCATCGAGGCCGGCGGTGGCGTCGGCGGTACCTGGTACTGGAACACCTATCCCGGGATCGCCGTCGACATCCCGTCGTTCTCCTACCAGTTCTCCTTCGAGCAGAGTGCCGACTGGTCGCGCACCTACGCCCCCGGGCGTGAGCTGCACGCCTACGCCGAGCACTGCGTCGACAAGTACCGACTGCGACCCAAGATCACCCTGAACACCAAGGTGCTCGGTGCGGCCTACGACGAAGACGACGGGCTGTGGCGCGTCGACCTCGACACCGGCGAGACGCTGCGGGCACGTTTCCTCGTCAGCGCGACGGGAGCACTGACGATCCCGAACCTTCCCGATATCGAGGGCGTGGGATCGTTCGCGGGCGTGACGATGCACACCGCCCGCTGGGACCACGGCCAAGACCTCACCGGTAAGCGGGTGGCGATCATCGGCACCGGCGCATCGGCGGTGCAGGTGATCGCGGAGATCGCACCACAGGTGGAGCACCTCACAGTTTTTCAGCGGACACCGATCTGGTGCTTCCCGAAGTTCGATGTGCCGTTGCCGCGTGCGGTACGCGCCGCGATGCGAATTCCGGGCGGGAAATCACTGCAGCGCTGGATCAGCCAGGCCTATGTGGAGTTGACCTTCCCGATCGCCGCGCACTACTTCACCCTCAACCCGTTCGCGAAGAAGATGTCCGGGGCGGGAAAGTCGTACCTGCGCAGGGAGGTTCACGATCCTCAGATTCGCGACAAACTCACCCCGCGCTACGCCGTGGGCTGCAAACGTCCGGCCTTCCACAACACCTACCTGTCGACCTTCAATCGCAACAACGTCACGCTCGTGACCGAGCCCATCGACCACATCACGGCGACCGCCGTGGTGACCGTCGAC
>JAPOHV010000207.1 GCA_029979305.1 Mycobacteriaceae bacterium
CCCGCAGCCCCAGGCTGCCCCGCCTGCTCCCCCGGCCGCGGCTGCCGCGCCGGCCGGTGACGGCTCCCCGTACGTCACACCGCTGGTGCGAAAGCTGGCCTCGGAGAGTGGCGTCGACCTGGCCTCGGTGAAGGGCACCGGGGTCGGCGGCCGGATCCGCAAACAGGACGTGCTCGCCGCTGCCCAGCCCACGCCGGCTCCTGCCGCAACGGCCGCCCCAGCGGCAGCCCCGTCGGCACCGGCCGCCGCCTCCGCTTCCGCCGCGGCCTCCCCGCTGGCCCACCTGCGTGGCACCACCCAGAAGGCCAACCGGGTCCGGAAACTGACCGCGAAGAAGACCCGGGAGTCGCTGCAGGCGACCGCCCAGCTCACTCAGACCCATGAGGTCGACATGACCAGGATCGTGGGACTGCGGGCCCGGGCCAAGAAGGACTTCGCCGAGCGCGAGGGCGTGAACCTCACCTATCTGCCGTTCATCGCGCGGGCCGCGATCGACGCGCTGAAGGCACACCCGAACATCAACGCGAGTTACAACGAGGATGCCGGCGAGATCACCTACTACGACGCCGAACACATCGGCTTCGCGGTCGACACCGAGCAGGGCCTGCTGTCGCCGGTGATCCACAACGCCGGCGATCTGTCGCTGGCCGGCCTGGCCCGCGCCATCAACGACATCGCCGCCCGGGCGCGGTCCGGCGACCTCAAGCCCGACGAGCTTTCCGGCGGCACCTTCACGATCACCAACATCGGCAGCCAGGGCGCATTGTTCGACACCCCGATCCTGGTGCCGCCGCAGGCGGCGATGCTGGGCACCGGAGCGATCGTCAAGCGGCCGCGGGTGATCGCCGATGAACTGGGCAACGAGTCGATCGGTGTGCGCTCGATCTGCTACCTGCCGCTGACCTACGACCATCGGCTGATCGACGGCGCGGACGCCGGACGGTTCCTCACCACTGTCAAGCGGCGGCTGGAAGAGGGAGCCTTCGAGGCCGAACTCGGTCTCTGAGGTGGCAGCCTCCCAGGCGAGCGGCCCCGCAGGCACGGTCGCCATCGCCGGATCCTCCGGTCTGATCGGTTCGGCGTTGGTGGCCGCCCTGCGCACCTCCGATCACCGGGTGATCCGGATGGTGCGGCGCGCTGCGGTCGGCGGCGACGAACTGCGCTGGGATCCCGAACGCGGTGAGCTGGACCCGTCCGCACTCGAGGGTGTCGACGCGGTGGTCAATCTCTGCGGTGTCGGAGTCGGCGACCGGCGCTGGTCGGGGGCGTTCAAGCAGATCCTGCGCGACAGCCGGATCGACCCCACCGAGGTGATCTCCGAGGCGGTCGCCGACGCCGGCGTGCCGGTGCTCGTCAACGCCAGCGCGGTCGGCTACTACGGCGACACCCGCGACCGGATCGTCGACGAATCCGCCCCTGCCGGAAAGGGTTTCCTCGCGCAGCTGTGCGTGGACTGGGAAGCCGCGACACTGCCCGCGCAGGAGTCGGGCGCCCGCGTGGTGCTGGCCCGAACCGGTCTGGTGCTCTCCCCCGGCGGCGGCGTGCTGAGCAGGCTGCGCCCATTGTTCGCCCTGGGTCTCGGCGGCCGGCTCGGCGGGGGCCGGCAGTACATGCCGTGGATCAGCCTGGAGGACGAGGTCCGCGCGCTGCTGTTCGCCCTCACCGACGCCAGGCTGTCCGGTCCGGTGAATTTCACCGGCCCCGCCCCGGTGACCAACGCCGAGTTCACCGCCGCCCTCGGTCGCGCCCTGGGACGGCCGTCGCCGTGGCTGGTGCCCGGTTTCGCGCTCAAGACCATGATCGGCGAGTTCGCCGACGAGGGTCTGCTGGGTGGGCAACGCGCCGTCCCGGCCGCCCTCGAGCGCGCCGGATTCACGTTCCACCACAACACCATCGGCGAGGCTCTCGGTTACGCGATCCGGTAGTACCGTCAAGACCGTGCAGCAATCCGTCCGGTCCGGCGCCGACCCCATCGAGGTCCGCCACCTCGGCCTGGTCGACTACCCGGCCGCCTGGCAGCTCCAGCGCGAGATCGCCGACGCCCGGGTGGCCGGCGGCCCGGACACCCTGTTGCTGCTCGAGCACCCGTCGGTCTACACCGCGGGCAAGCGCACCGAGTCCGGTGATCGTCCCGTCGACGGAACCCCCGTCATCGACGTCGACCGGGGCGGCAAGATCACCTGGCACGGGCCTGGACAGCTGGTCGGCTACCCGGTGATCGGACTCGCCCAACCGTTGGATGTGGTGAATTACGTTCGGCGCCTTGAGGAGTCGCTGATCGCGGTGTGCGCCGGACTCGGCCTGGCCACCGGCCGGGTCGAGGGCCGCTCCGGAGTGTGGCTACGTGCTGACGACGTCCGTCCCGAACGCAAGATCGCCGCGATCGGCATCCGGGTGGCCCGCGGCGTCACACTGCACGGGTTCGCGCTGAACTGCGATTGCGAACTGGGCGCCTTCTCGGCCATCGTCCCGTGCGGAATCCCCGACGCCGGGGTCACCTCACTGACCGCCGAACTGGGCCGTCACGTCACGGTCGACGAGGTCGCCGACCGGGTCGCCGAGGCGGTCTGCGACGCCCTCGACGGGCGGCTGCCCGTAACATCGCACCCATGAGCGTTGATCGGGATGGCCGCAAGCTCTTGCGGCTCGAGGTGCGCAACGCCGAGACCCCGATCGAGCGCAAACCGCCGTGGATCAAGACCCGGGCCAAGATGGGTCCGGAGTTCACCGAACTGAAGAGTCTGGTCCGCCGCGAGGGTCTGCACACCGTCTGCGAGGAAGCCGGCTGCCCGAACATCTACGAGTGCTGGGAGGACCGCGAGGCCACCTTCCTCATCGGCGGCGAGCAGTGCACGCGACGTTGCGACTTCTGCCAGATCGACACCGGCAAACCGGGCGAGCTCGACCGCGACGAGCCGCGCCGGGTCGCCGAGAGCGTGGCCGCCATGGGCCTGAAGTACGCGACCGTCACCGGGGTGGCCCGCGATGATCTGCCCGACGGCGGAGCGTGGCTGTATGCCGAAACCGTCCGTGCCATAAAGGAACTCAACCCGTCCACCGGTGTGGAGTTGCTCGCCCCCGACTTCAACGGCGAGGTGCACCTGCTGCGCGCGGTGTTCGCATCCCGCCCGGAGGTGTTCGCGCACAACCTCGAAACCGTGCCGCGGATCTTCAAGCGGATCCGTCCGGCATTCCGCTACGAACGCAGCCTCGAGGTGATCAACGCTGCCCGCGATTTCGGTCTGGTGACCAAGAGCAACCTCATCCTGGGCATGGGCGAGACCATCGACGAGATCCATACCGCGCTGGCCGATCTGCGCGGCGCCGGCTGCGACATCGTCACCATCACCCAGTACCTGCGCCCGTCGGCCCGCCACCATCCCGTCGAGCGCTGGGTTCATCCCGAGGAGTTCACCGAACTGGCCGGCTTCGCCGAGGGCCTCGGGTTCGCCGGTGTGCTGGCCGGTCCGCTGGTGCGGTCGTCGTATCGGGCGGGTCGGCTCTACCAGCAGGCTTCGTCGGCCCGCCGACCGTCCGTATCCTGAGCAGCTATGGCTAGATCCCAATCCCCGGCCGAACTCAAAGCGGCCAAAGCCGATGCCAAGGCCGCCAGCAAGGCCAAGTCCAAGCAGCGCCGCACCCAGTTGTGGCAGGCCTTCCAGATGCAGCGCAAAGAGGACCGCCGGCTGCTGCCCTACATGATCGGCGCGTTCCTGCTGGTACTGGCGATATCGGTGGCCGTCGGCGTCAGTATCGGCGGGTTCACCATGTACACGCTGATCGTCCTCGGGATCGTGCTCGGCCTGATGGTGGCGTTCATCATCTTCGGCCGGCGCGCCCAGAAGAACGTCTACCGCAAGGCCGAGGGCCAGACCGGTGCGGCGGCCTGGGCGCTGGAGAACC
>JAPOHV010000017.1 GCA_029979305.1 Mycobacteriaceae bacterium
AAAAGGCCCGACCGCCCGCCGCGGCCCGACGAGGGCTAGCGCCGTTTGGCGACGGCCTGCGCCGCCGCGTCGGCCCACTCCCGCCACTGCGCCGCACTGGCGCGGGCCTCCTCGGCCTCCTTGCCCCGGCCGGCCGCCGCCGCTTTTTCGGCCTGCCGTTCGAATTGTTCGGCGCGGGAGCGGAACTGCTCGGCGCGGGCCTGGGCCTCCGGGTCGATACGACCGGCGTCGGCGGCGTCGCGGATCTTCTTCTCCACCGCCCGCAGCCGTCGCTCCAACTCCGCCGACGTTTCCCGGGGAGCCTTGCCGGCCGCGTCCCACTTGTCGGTGATGACGCGCAGCGCCGCCTGGGCGGCCTTGAGGTTGGATGCGTCGATCCGCTCGGCCTCCGCGAGCAGCTTCTCCTTGACCTCGGCGTTGGCCTGGAACTCCGCCTCGCGTTCGGCGTTGGTCGCGTTACGGGCGGTGAAGAACTTGTCCTGGGCAGACTTGAACCGCTGCCAGAGCGCGTCGTCGACGTCCTTGGCGGCCCGGCCGGCTTCCTTCCACTCGGCGAGCAGGTCGCGGAACTTCGCCGCGGTCGGCGCCCAGTCGGTGGAACCGGCCAACTCCTCGGCCCGCGCGCACAGCCGTTCCTTGGCCTCGCGGGCGCCGGCGCGCTCCCGGTCGAGTTCGGCGAAGTGCGCCCCGCGGCGCCGGTTGAACGCGTCGCGGGCGGCCGAGTAGCGCTTCCACAGCGCGTCGTCGGTCTTGCGGTCCAGTCCGGTGATGGAGCGCCACTCGTCGAGGATCGCCCGGATCCGTTCGCCGGCCGCCTTCCACTGCGTGGAGTTGGCGGCCAGTTCCTCGGCTTCGGCGGCAAGGGCCTCCTTGCGGGCGGTCAACTCGGCGCGGTGCTCCTCGCGGCGGGCGCGATCGGCCTGTGCGGCCTCCTCGGCGTGATCGGCGATCGCCGCCAGCCGGGCAGCCAGCGCGTCGACATCGCCGAGAACGCTTGCGGTGGGCAGGGTCCCGGCGAGCGCGGCGGCAGCGGCCTTGACCTTGCGGGCGTCCGCGGTCCCCGAGGCCAGTCGGGTCTCCATCAGCGTGACCTCGGTGGCCAGGTCGTCGAAACGCCGGCCGAAGTGCTCGAAAGCCGCATCGGGTTCGCCGGCCTGCCACGACCCGATGACCCGTTCGCCGCCGCCGGTGACGAGGTACACCGTGCCGTCCTCGGCGACGCGGCCGAACCGGCGCGGATCGCTGTGCGGGGGCACCGGATGAGCGGGCGGATGCGGACGTGGAACCGGCTTGGGTGCCCCCGGTCGCGGGCCGGGCCGGGGGGACGGCCCCGGTTGTGTGTCGTCGCTCGTCATCGGATCACCTGCCCTCCGCGCGGTTCACCGCGCCCCTGCCGCGCGAAGCGGCGCCGTTGCGTTGCGGCCGCCGGGTGCCGGCCGGCCACCCCGGTATTGAACCAGTTCCACCGGTCGGGGTGGCGCCGGTTGGCCCGCGCGCTTGCCCGGAACCGGCGCGCCGGGCAGTCTGTGGCCGGTGGTCAGGTCGGATGTCGCCGCACTGCTCGCGCTGGGCGCGGCGTTCTTCATCGCCATCGGCGATGTCATTCACCAGCACTCCGCCCACGACGTCACCGATGAGCGGGTGGGGAATCTCGAATTGTTCACCCGGCTGCTGCGGGACCGGCAGTGGTGGCTGGGCAGCCTCGTCTCGGCGCTGGGCTTCGGATTGCAGGCCGCCGCCCTGGGGCTGGGCTCGGTGCTGCTGGTGCAGGCGCTGCTGGTGACCTCGCTGCTCTTCGCGTTGCCGATCAACGCGCGTGTCACCGGCCACCCGGTCAGCACGCGGCAGTGGGCGTGGGCGGCGCTGCTGGCCGCCGCGGTGGCTGTGGTTGTGACGGTGGGCAATCCGTCACCGGGTGAGTCCCGGGCGGGCTTCGAGGTGTGGGCGGTGGTGATCGGCGTGCTCGGCCCGGTGTTGGCGCTGTGCGTGGCGGGCGCTCGGACGCTCACCGGCCGGCCGGCCGCCGCGGCGCTGCTGGGCGTGGTCTCCGGCTCGCTGTGGGGCGTGTTCGCGGTGCTCACGAAATCGGTGGTCGACCGGTTGGGCCACGGCCTCGGCGCGGTGCTGAGCGCTCCGGAGTTGTACGCCTGGGCCGCGGTCGCGGTATCCGCCACCGCCTGGCAGCAGTCGTCGTTCCGGGCCGGATCGCTGGCGGCGTCGCTGCCGACGATGACGGTCGTCGAGCCGGTGGTCGGCTCGGCGCTGGGGGTTCTGGTGCTCGGTGAGACGCTGCGGCCCGGTGACCGCGGACTGGCTGTGCTGGTGGCGGCGATCGTGGTCATGCTGCTTGCAATCGTCGAGCTTGCCCGTAGCCAAGCGCTGACGGGCTCCTCGGCCGGCCGCGCAACCGGCGGCTAGCGTTGGAGCGGTGTTGACGGCGATCGCCCTGACCCCCTCGGCACCGGTGCTCGTCCCCGAGCTCGCCGGCGCTGCCGCCATCGAGGTCGCGGAGTTTCGCGACGCCGCGCTGTCCGCAGCCGGAGTGCTGCCGGACCGCTGGGTCGCCATCGGGGTCGGTCCCAGCGAGTCGGTGATCACCCGCGCTCGCGGAACCTTCGCCGGTTACGGGGCCGACGTGCAGGTGTCGTTGAGCCCCGAGTCGGTCGGCCCCGTCACCCAGATGCCGCTGTGCGCGCTGTTTGCCGCCTGGCTGCGCGGGAAGGTCAGGCCGCAGGCCAGCGTTTCGGTCCGGGTTCACCCGGCCGACCTCGACCCGGACACCGCACTCGCCCGCGGCCGGCTGCTTCGCGAACTGATCGACGCCGACTCCGAGCCGATCGGTGTGTTGGTGGTCGCCGACGGCGCGAACACCTTGACCCAGGCCGCACCGGGCGGTTACGACCCGGCGGCCGAAGTTGTGCAAACGGCCCTCGATGATGCGCTGGCCGCCGGGGCCGCCGGCGCACTGGGCACGCTGGGCGAGGGCATCGTCGGCCGGGTCGCCTATCAGGTGCTGGCCGGACTGGACCCGAATCCGGCCGCGGCCACCGAATTGGCCCGGGGCGCGCCCTACGGTGTCGGCTACTTCGTCGGAACCTGGCTTCCGACCGCGGGGATCTGAATGCCCCGGCCGATCGCCGTGATAGGGCCGACCGGCACCGGCAAGTCCCATCTCGCCCTCGAACTCGCCGGACGACTCGGTGGCGAGATCGTCAACGCCGACGCCATGCAGCAGTACCGCGGAATGGACATCGGGACCGCGAAAGTGCCGGCGCCGCAACGACACGGCGTTCCGCATCACCAGATCGACGTCCTCGAGGTCACCGCGACGGCCACCGTCGCGCGCTACCAGCAGGCCGCCGTCGCCGACGTCGAGGCGATCGCCGCCCGCGGCGCCGTGCCGATCATCGTCGGCGGTTCGATGATGTACGTGCAGGCACTGCTCGACGACTGGTCGTTCCCGGCGACCGACCCCGCGGTCAGGGCGCGCTGGGAGGGCCGCCTCGGCGACATCGGATCCGCCGCCCTGCACGGCGAACTCGCTCGTCGCGATGCCGCCGCGGCCGCGGCCATCCTGCCCACCGACGGCCGGCGCATCGTGCGCGCACTGGAGGTCGTCGAAGTGACTGGCCGGCCGTTCGCGGCCTCCGCGCCGAGCATCGGTGCGCCGCGCTGGGAGACCGCGATCGTCGGATTGGACTGGGACACCGGCGGTCTCGACCGTCGTCTCGCCGAGCGCACCGATGCGATGTTCGACGCCGGTCTGGTGGACGAAGTGCGCGCGCTGTTGGCCGACGGACTTCGCGACGGTGTCACCGCCGCCCGCGCGCTGGGCTACGCTCAGGTGATCGAGGCGCTCGACTCCGGCGGCACCCCCGGCAACATCGACCGGGCCCGGGAGTCGACCTTCATCGGAACCCGTCGATACGTGCGACGGCAGCGCTCCTGGTTCCGCCGCGACCATCGCATCCGCTGGCTTGACGGCTCCGCCGGCGGCCTGGTCGACGCCGCGGTGGCGCACTGGCGCCACGTATCCTCGACCACGTGATCTTCGCCAAGGGGCACGGCACCGAGAACGATTTCGTGGTGCTGCCCGACCCCGGCGCGCTGGTGGACCTGAGCCCGTCGGCGGTCGCCGCGCTGTGCGACCGGCGGCGCGGGCTGGGGGCCGACGGGGTGCTGCGGGTCGTGACCGCCGGGGCGGCCCTGGCGGCCGGCGTCCTGGCGCGGCTGCCCGACGGCGTGGACGGCGACGACTGGTACATGGATTACCGCAATGCCGACGGTTCGGTGGCCCAGATGTGCGGCAACGGTGTTCGGGTGTTCGCGCACTACCTGCGCTCGGCGGGGCTGGAGCACCGCGACGAGTTCGTGGTGGGTTCGCTGGCCGGCCCTCGTCCGGTGGTCGTGCACTCCGCCGACGGCTGCCGTGCCGACGTCACCGTCGATATGGGCAAGGCCGGCAGGCTCGGCATGGGCGCCGCGACCGTCGGCGGACGCCGGCTGACCGGACTGGGCGTCGACGTCGGCAACCCCCACCTGGCTTGCGTGGTCCCCGAACTCAGTGAGGCCGGACTGGCCGCTCTCGACGTCGGGGCGCCGGTGGAATTCGACGCCGGGCAGTTCCCCGAGGGCGTCAACATCGAGGTGCTGACCCCGCTGCGGGACGGGGCGATTCGGATGCGGGTGCACGAGCGGGGCGTCGGGGAAACCCGTTCCTGCGGCACCGGAACCGTCGCGGCGGCCGTCGCCGCACTCGAGCATCGGGGGGAGCAGACCGGAACCGTACGCGTCCGGGTGCCCGGCGGGGAGGTCGGCGTCGAGATCACCGAAACCACCAGCTTGCTGCGCGGGCCTTCGGTGCTGGTTGCCCGCGGGGACCTCGACGACGACTGGTGGGCGGCGCAGCGGTGAGGGCCGCCGGGTATTTGAGGTGCGCGGCGTCGCGCCGGCGTGACACCATCGACGTCGTATGACAGAACCTGATCTTCCCAGCATCGGCGAACTCGCCCTCGAGGACCGCACCGCGCTGCGTCGCGTCGCCGGGCTGTCCACCGAACTCACCGACGTCTCCGAGGTCGAATACCGCCAGCTCAGACTGGAGCGTGTCGTGCTGGTCGGGGGGTGGACCGATGGCAGCGCCGCGGACGCCGACGCCAGCCTGGCGGAACTGGCCGCCCTGGCCGAGACGGCCGGCTCGGAGGTGCTCGAGGGCATCATCCAGCGCCGCGACAAGCCCGACCCGGCCACCTACATCGGATCCGGCAAGGCGCTGGAACTGCGGCAGATCGTCATCGCCACCGGGGCGGACACCGTCATCTGCGACGGCGAACTGAGTCCGGCCCAGCTGACCGCACTGGAGAAGGTGGTCAAGGTCAAGGTCATCGACCGCACCGCGCTGATCCTGGACATCTTCGCCCAGCACGCCACCAGCCGGGAGGGCAAGGCCCAGGTGGCACTGGCTCAGATGGAGTACATGCTGCCGCGGCTGCGCGGCTGGGGCGAGTCGATGTCCCGGCAGGCCGGTGGCCGGGCCGGCGGCAGCGGCGGCGGGGTCGGCACCCGCGGCCCGGGCGAGACCAAGATCGAAACCGACCGCCGTCGCATCCGCGAGCGGATGTCGAAGCTGCGCCGCGAGATCAAGGACATGAAACAGGTCCGCGACACCCAGCGCAGCCGGCGCCGCACCAGCGACGTGCCCGCGGTGGCGATTGTCGGCTACACCAACGCCGGCAAGTCCAGCCTGCTCAACGCACTGACCGGAGCCGGGGTGCTGGTGCAGAACGCGCTGTTCGCCACGCTGGAACCAACCACCCGGCGCGGTGAGTTCGAGGACGGCCGGCCCTATGTGCTGACCGACACCGTCGGGTTCGTCCGGCATCTGCCCACCCAGTTGGTCGAGGCGTTCCGGTCCACCCTCGAAGAGGTGCTCGACGCCGACCTGCTGGTGCACGTGGTCGACGGTTCGGATGCCAACCCGCTCGCGCAGATCGAGGCGGTGCGCCAGGTGATCCGCGAGGTTCAGGTGGACCATCACGCCGCGCCGGCGCCGGAACTGTTGGTAGTCAACAAGATCGACTCCGCCGGCGATCTCACGCTTGCCCAGTTGCGCCGCGCGCTGCCCGGCGCGGTCTTCGTATCGGCTCACACCGGCGACGGCCTGGACCGGTTGCGCACCCGAATGGGCGAACTTGTCGAGCCACGGGAGGTGGCCGTCGACGTCACCATTCCCTACTCGCGGGGGGACCTGGTTGCGCGACTGCACGACGAGGGCCGCGTGGATGCCACCGAGCACACCCCGGACGGAACCCGGGTCAAGGCCCGCGTGCCGGCGGCCCTGGCGGCCGCGATCGTCGGCTACGCGACCGGTTGACCCGGGGAGGCGCGACCGACCAACCATCCGGTTGGTCTATCCTCGGTGGGAGATCCGTTCCACTCGTCGGAGGTCACCCCATGGGCAAAGCCGTCAAGTACACCCGCACCCTGTTCGAACCGGAGCACGACCTGTTCCGCGAGTCCTACCGGGGCTTCCTGGACAAGCATGTCGCGCCGTACCACGACCAGTGGGAGAAGGAGAAGATCGTCGACCGCGGCGTCTGGCTGGAGGCCGGCAAGCAGGGCTTCCTGGGCATGGCGGTGCCGGAGGAGTACGGCGGCGGCGGCAACCCCGACTTCCGCTACAACACCGTCGTCGTCGAGGAGACCGTCGCCGGCCGCTTCAGCGGCCTGGGCTTCTCGCTGCACAACGACGTCGTCGCACCGTATCTACTGCATCAGACCAATGAGGAGCAGAAGCAGCGCTGGCTGCCGCAGTTCTGCACCGGCGAGATGATCACCGCCATCGCCATGACCGAGCCCGGCACCGGCAGCGATCTGCAGGGCATCAAAACCCGCGCGGTCAGGGAGGGCGATCACTACATCCTCAACGGGTCGAAGACCTTCATCACCAACGGCATCAACGCCGACCTGGTGCTGGTGGTGGCACAGACCAACCCGGAGAAAGGCGCCCAGGGCTTCTCCCTGCTCGGCGTCGAGCGCGGCATGCCCGGTTTCGAGCGCGGCCGCCACCTCGACAAGATAGGCCTGGACGCCCAGGACACCGCCGAACTGTCCTTCACCGACGTGAAGGTTCCGGTGGAGAACCTGATCGGCGAAGAGGGCATGGGATTCTTCTACCTGATGCAGAACCTGCCGCAGGAACGGCTCTCCATCGCGATCATGGCTGCCGCGGCAATGGAATCGGTGCTCGACGAGACCATCGAATACGTGTCCCAGCGCAAAGCGTTCGGCAAGCCGATCGGCTCGTTCCAGAACAGCCGATTCCTGCTGGCCGAATTGGCCACCGAGACCACAGCGGTGCGAATCATGGTCGACGAATTCATCCGCCTGCTGATGGAGGACAAGCTCACCGCGGATCAGGCCGCGATGGCCAAATGGTGGACCACCGAGGCGCAGGTCCGGTTGATCGATCGGTGCCTGCAACTGCACGGGGGATACGGATACATGCGTGAATACACCGTGGCGCGGGCCTTCCTGGACGCCCGGGTACAAACCATTTACGGCGGGACGACCGAGATCATGAAGGAGATCATCGGGCGCAGCCTGGGGGTCTGATTTCCGGCAACGCGCTATCTCATTCGAATTCGGGTTTTATCTCGATTCGGATTCCGTATTCCCAAAAATCCCGCGTGTCGTGTCAAAATTTGCTGATCATGGTGGGACGGTAGTTGCCAGTGTGATTTTTGGTATCTCGTCCTGGCGCGGAAGGACAGTGCATGACCTCGGTAGGTAATCGGCTGAGCCGGACCATGCGGCGGCTCGCCCTGGGGGCGGTGGCCTCCGCAGCCGCGGCGGCCCTGGTGGTGCCCTCAGCGCTGGCCACCCCGGAGAGCGACGCGACCGACGCCATCAACCAGGCCTGGCAGGCCGCGGGCGGTCCGGACTCCGACGTGGGCAACCCCGACGGAGAGGTATTCCAGATCGGAGACGGCTACGGGCAGAAGTTCAGCGACGGCAAGATCTTCTTCACCCCGGATGCCGGGGCGCACCTGATCTACGGCGCGGTCCTCGACAAGTACGAGTCCCTCGGCGGCCCGGCAGACAGCGATCTGGGCTTCCCGAACATCAACGAGGTCGCCGGCCTTGTCAGCCCGAACAGCAGGGTCAGCACGTTCAACGCCAGCGACAAGCCCGCCATCTTCTGGACCCGCGACACCGGTGCCTGGGCGGTCCGGGGAGCCCTCAACGCCGCCTGGGACAAGCTGGGCGGGTCCGCGGGCGTGCTCGGCGTGCCGGTCGAAGACGAACGCTATGACGGCGACGTGGTGAGCCAGAAGTTCACCGGGGGTCAGCTGTCCTGGAATCTCGCGACCAACACCTTCACCTCCGACCCGCCCGGTCTGGCCGACAGCCTGGCAGGTCTGGACGTTCCGCTCGATCCGACCACGATGATGAACCTGGCCTGGCGGGCCTCCGGCGGGCTGGGCGGTCCGCTGGGAGCGCGTCAGGGCGGACAGGACAAGATCGGCGACAACGCCGCGGCGCAGGGCTACGCCGGCGGCAAGATCTTCTACTCGCCGCAGACCGGAGCCCACGCGGTCACCGGCGCCATCCTGTCGAAGTACGAGGCCCTCGGCGGGCCCACCGGCGACCTCGGTTTCCCGGTCGGCGCCGAGGCTGACGGCGGTGTGCCCAACAGCCGGGTCAACTCGTTCAGCGCGCCCGACAAGCCGGTGATCTTCTGGACTCCCGACAGCGGGGCTATCGTCGTCCGCGGTCCGATCAACGCGGCCTGGGCCAAGCTGGGCGGTGCCACCGGAACCCTCGGCGTGCCGACCGGCGAGCAGAGCGCCAAGGGCGACATGGTCACCCAATCCTTCTCCGGCGGCGAGGTCTCCTGGAACAAAGCCACCAAGGAGTTCACCACCGATCCGCCCGAGCTGAAGTCGGAGCTGTCCGGGTTGGAGATGCCCGATGCCGTGGCGCAGGCGCCCGCCACCCCGGCCGCCGGCGGCGGCTCAGAGGGCAGCGGATTCCGCTGGTGGTGGCTGGCGATCATCCTGCCTGTCCTCGCGCTGCTGGGGCTGCTCGCAACCAGGGCCGGCCGCAAGGGCTCCGAGGTTCGTGAGATCGAGCCGGTGCGCAGGGACTACTTCAGCACCGATTCCGAGGACGACTTCTGGCCCGGAACCCGCAGCGCCGACACCGACCGCGAACTGTGGTCGGCGCGTCCCGCCGCCTCGGAGGCTGCGGCCGGATTCGACTCCGACGAGGACGCGATCGACACGGCCCCGACGCGCATCCCCACCGAGGCCGAACTCGAGGAATCGGCGACACCGGAATTCGATGCGCTGCTGGCCGACTCCGGACTGGGCCGTCACGCCGAGGGATCCTGGCGGCTGGAACTCGACGAACTCGCCGAGGCGCCGCGGCGCCGGCACGCCGTCTCGGACTCCTGGACCGAGGAGATCGACGTCGTGGTCGACGAGCGGTTCGAGCAGTCGGCCCCCGCCGTCGAGACCCTGATCGAACCCGGGGCCCTCGAGTCCGAGGCGGTGGCCGACGAGCCGTGGCGGCCCGCCATCCACCTGCCGTTGGCTGATCCGTTCCAGGCCCCCGAGGGGTATTCGATCAAGGGCAACACGCATTCGGGCCTCTACTACACCCCCGATTCGGTGCTCTACGACAACACCATCCCCGAGGTGTGGTTCGCCAGCGAGGAACTGGCGCAGGCCAACGGGTTCGTCAAAGCGCCTGAATAGCCACGACCGAACAGCGTCGGGTCAGATCTTCCGGATCACGGTGACGACCTTGCCCAGGATCGCCGCGTCGTTGCCCGGGATCGGGTCGAAGGCCGGGTTGTGCGGCATCAGCCACACCTGTCCGGCCGACCGCTTGAAGGTCTTGACCGTCGCCTCGCCGTCGATCATCGCAGCGACGATGTCGCCGTTGTCGGCGACGTTCTGCTGACGGACCACCACCCAGTCGCCATCGCAGATGGCCGCGTCGACCATCGACTCGCCGACCACTTTGAGCAGGAAGAGCGAGCCTTCGCCGACCAGTTCCTTGGGTAGCGGGAAGACGTCCTCGACCGCCTCCTCGGCGAGAATCGGCCCGCCGGCGGCGATGCGCCCGAGGACCGGCACGAAGGTGGGCTCCGGCAGCACATCGGAACCGGTCACGTCGGTGACCACCGGTGCGGCCGCGTCATCGACCCCCCGGACGTCGACCGCGCGGGGACGATTCGGATCACGCCGCAGGAAGCCCTTGCGTTCCAGTGTCCGCAACTGGTGGGCCACCGATGACGTCGACGTCAGGCCCACGGCGTCGCCGATCTCCCGAATGCTCGGCGGGTAGCCGCGGGAGGTGACGGACGCCCGGATCACCTCGAGAATCGTCCGCTGGCGCTCGGTCAGCCCGGAGGCGGTGGGTCGGGTCCCTGGGGTCTGGGTGCTGTCGCTCATAGAGGCGAATCTAACCCGGCCCGCCCGGATTATCAAACATGTGTTCGAGCGTGTCTGAATTCCGGTCCGCGTCGGACCTGCGCCACGCGGACTTGTCAGAGGCGGGTTCTATCGTCGGACACGCTCGCTCAAATGTTCGGAAATCGAACGTGTGATCGAGTACAGTTCGAACATAAGAGCGAAAGCCGGACGGAAGGAAACGGACATGACAGTCCTCGATGATCGCCATCTGACAGCTGCGGTATCTGCACGGCCGGCCGGGTTCTGCCATCGCCCGGCCGTCCGGCCTCGGGCGCACCGGCCGGCGCCGGCGCGGCCGGCGGTGGCTCCGATGCACTACCGGGGCAATGGCGTCCGGATGTCGCATACCGCCCATCCCCGGCGTCGTCCGGTGAGCACCGCGGTCAGCCTGGCCCTGGCCGCGGCCGCTGCGCTGATCACCTTCTGGCTCGGCCTACTCGCACACGTCAGCGGTGACCGGTCATCGGCTCCGGTGCAGCTGCCCGAGCGGCTGGCGGTGGTTCAGGTGCAGGCCGGCGAGACCCTCCAGCAGCTGGCCGGCAGGGTGGCGCCGGATGCCCCGGCGGGGCCGGTGGTGCAGCGGATCCGCGATCTCAACAAATTGGGGTCGGCGTCCATCGACGCCGGCCAGACCCTGATCGCGCCGGTGGGCTGAATTGCCGGTGAAGCCGGCTGGTAACGGACCGGCGTGATGGCAGCCGCGAACGGCTCGCGGGTAGGCTCGCTCTCGGTCCACGCAGTTCACGCCGGGAGACGGGAAGCGGTCATGCATTGTCCGTTCTGTCGTCATCCAGACTCGCGGGTGGTGGATTCCCGTGAGACCGACGAGGGCCAGGCGATCAGGCGTCGCCGTTCGTGCCCGGAATGCGGGCGACGGTTCACCACCGTCGAGACGGCCGTGCTGGCCGTGGTCAAGCGCAGTGGCGTCACTGAGCCGTTCAGCCGGGAAAAAGTAGTCAGCGGTGTTCGACGGGCCTGTCAGGGCCGTCAGGTCGACGACGACGCGCTCTACCTGCTGGCCCAGCAGGTCGAGGACAGCATCCGCGCGGACGGCTCCGCCGAGGTTCCCAGCAACGAAGTCGGCCTGGCCATACTCGGGCCGCTGCGCGAGTTGGACGAGGTCGCCTACCTCAGGTTCGCCTCGGTGTACCGCTCGTTCTCCTCGGCTGAGGATTTCGAGCGGGAGATCGAGGCGCTGCGGGCTAATCGGGCTGGTAGGACCTGACGGTCATCCCTCGTCGGGCAGGCCGTCCTTGAAGTCATCGGTGTGCTGGGCCAGGAAGCGTTCGAACTCCGCCCCCAGTTCCTCGCCGCTGGGCAGGTCTTCTTCGCGGGCCAGCAGTGAACGGTTCTGCTGCGCGGCGACGAAGGCGTCGTACTGACGCTCCAGGGCTTCGACCACCTGCGCGATCTCGGCGGAGGCCTCCACCTGCTCGTCGATCTTCTTGCGCACCCCCGCGGCGGCCTCGGTCAGCGCCTCGAGCGGCAGCTGCAGGGCCGCCGACTTGGCCACCTGTTCCAGCAGCGCCTCGGCGGCCGCGGGATAGTCGGTCTGTGCAAGGTAGTGCGGCACGTGGGCGGTGAAACCGACCGCTTCATGCCCGTGCTGGGCCATTCGGAACTCCAGCAGGTTCGATGCGCTGCTGGGAACCTGGACCTCGCCCACCCAGGGCTCATGGTCGGCGATCAGCGCGCGGTCATTGGAATGCGCGGTCAGCGACACCGGTCGGGTGTGCGGCACCGCCATTGGAATGGTGCCGATTCCGATGGTCCGGCGCACCCCCAGGCGGTCGGCGAGCAGCCTGACGGCGCTGACGAAACGTTCCCACTGAAGGTCCGGCTCCAGGCCGGCCAGCAACAGGAACGGGGTGCCCACGCTGTCGCGTAGCGCGTAAAGGTTCAGCTGGGGATCCTCGTAGGCGGTGAAGTGGTCGGTCTTGAACGTCATCATCGGCCGCCGCGACCGGTAGTCCAGCAGGTCGTCGATGGCAAACGAGGCCACCAGTTCGGACTCCAGCGAGTCGCTCAGATGCTGGGCGGCCAGCCGGACGGCGTGGCCGGCGTCGGAGAAGCCTTCCAGGGCGTGAATGAGAACGGGCCCGCGGCCGTCGGAGGACGACAGCTGTGGCGCCGGGACCTCGAGTTCGTACATCCTGTCGGGTCTGTGCCCCTGTTCGTCAGCCATATCTGCGCCTCCTTGCCTGTTTCGCCGTGCTCAGTGCCGCGCGCCCTGTGCTCAACGACGTCCACTGTTGACAACGCGCCGGCCCACCCGGTCGTTCCCGTCGCGGGCCACTCATCCCCAGTGTCACCGCCATGCACAACCGGCTCCCATCCGGGCGCCCGTGACGGTCGATCTGACGGCCGGGGCTGGGAGCCTCACGGCCATGACCGAACATCGCCCCGAGTTCCGCCTCAGCCGTCCCGGCGCGCTCATCGCCGCGCTCCCTGCCGTCCTCGGCTTCGTACCCGAGAAATCCCTGGTACTGGTCTCCCTCGAGCAGGGCCGGATCGGAGCGGTCATGCGCGCCGACCTCTCCGGCGACCTGACCGGCAACCTCGGGCGGCTCGCGGAGATCGCCGCGACATCGGGCGCCGACGACGTCGTCGCGGTGATCGTCGATGCGGACGGGGCGCTGTGTCCGATGTGTGACGACGACCACAGACGGTTGTCCGACGCGCTGACCGTCGCCCTCGATGAGCACGCCGTCGGCCTCTACGGGACGCACGTCGTCGATCGCGTCGAGTCAGGGGGCAGGTGGCATTGCGTCGACGGCTGCGGGGCCGCCGGCACGGTGGATGACCCGGCGGCCTCGCCGTTGGCCGTCGCCGCCGTCCTCGACGGCAGGCGCCTCTACCCGCGTCGCGCCGATCTGCAGGCCGTGATCGCCATCACCGACCCGGACAGGACCGCCGCGCTGGTCGAGCCCATCCGGGCGCGGTCGCAGGCTCGTCAACTCGAACGGCAGCGCGATCCCGACGCGTGCGCCCGTCGCGACGTCGAGGCCGCCATTGCCGTGGCCCAGCGGGTTTCCGACGGCGACCAGCCGTCGGAGCGCGAACTGGGGGACCTGGCATGCAGTCTCAGCGACATCGCGGTGCGAGACACCCTGTACGCGCTGGCCGTCGGGGCGCAGTCGGCGCCCGCCGAGGCACTGTGGGCGTTGCTGGCCCGCACCCTTCCCGACCCCTGGCGTCTGGAAGCGCTTGTGCTACTGGCATTTTCGGCATATGCGCGGGGCGATGGCCCACTGGCGGGCATCTCGCTGGAGGCCGCGCTGCGCAGTGACCCGGACCACCGGATGGCCGGCATGCTCGACACCGCGCTGCAGTCCGGCATGCGTCCTGAACAGATCAGGGAACTCGCCGCAACCGGATACCGGTTGGCCAAGAGACTCGGCGTGCGGCTGCCCACGCGACGGGTGTTCGGCCGGGCGGTCTAGACCTTCTCGACCTGGACCGCGTGGGCCATCTCGTGGGGGAGTTCGACGTTCTGATGTCCGGTCACCACGATCGTCACGTCGCCGTCGGCGCCGGTCTGCACCAGCACCCGCGCGTTGGGCACCACACCGGCCTCCTTGAGTCGGCCGATCAGAGCCACATCGCCCTGGACGTGCTCGGTGAGCTGACGCACCACGACCGCCACCGAGTCGCCGACCGGCAGTTCGGTCAGCCGGACCAGGTTCGTCCGGTCGGTCGTGGTGGCTTCGGTGGAAAGACCGAGCATCGCCAGGCCCGGGATCGGGTTGCCGAACGGGGAGACGGTGGGGTTGTCGAGCATCTGCACCAGTCGGCGTTCGACGTCCTCGCTCATGACGTGCTCCCACCGGCAGGCCTCGGCGTGTACCTGCTCCCATGGCACCCCGATGACGTCGACCAGGAGCCGTTCGGCCAGGCGGTGCTTGCGCATCACCGAAATCGCCAGCCGCCGGCCTTTCTCGGTGAGTTCCAGGTGGCGGTCGCCGGCCACCCGTACCAGGCCGTCCCGCTCCATCCGCGACACGGTCTGGCTCACGGTCGGGCCGCTCTGTTCGAGTCGCTCGGCGATGCGGGCCCGCAGCGGCACCACGCCTTCCTCTTCGAGGTCATAGATGGTGCGCAGGTACATCTCGGTCGTGTCGACCAGGTCGTTCATTGTTAGGGCACCCTCCGTTCGCACCGCGAGTCTATACGCCTAGCTGCGGGAACGGATCGGCCGAGCGCAGCCGGGAAAACCGAATGTGCCCGCCGGAGAACCGGCGGGCACATTCGACGGAACTGGGCGTCAGCTGGCGTAGGACCGCAGCTTCTCGGCACGTTCACCGTGGCGGAGCTTGCCCATGACCTCGCGCTCGATCTGGCGAACCCGTTCCCGCGAGAGACCGAACAGCTTGCCGATCTGGTCGAGGGTGCGGGGCTGCCCGTCGTCGAGACCGAAGCGCAGCCGGATCACCTGCTGTTCGCGCTCGTCGAGAGTGGCCAGCACATGCCGGATGTCGGTGTGCAGCAACTCGGCGATCACCGCGTTCTCCGCCGACATCGCCTCGGAGTCCTCGATGAAGTCGCCCAGCGGCGCCTCCTCGTCGGTGCCGACCGGCATGTCCAGGCTCACCGGATCGCGGCTGTGCTCGAGCAGATCGTTGATCTTCTCCACCGGAATGCCCGACTCCTCGGCCAGTTCCTCGTCGGTGGCCTCACGTCCGAGGGTCTGGTGCAGCTCTCGCTTGATGCGGGCCAGCTTGTTCACCTGCTCCACCAGGTGAACGGGCAGCCGGATGGTGCGACTCTGGTCGGCCATGCCACGGGTGATGGCCTGGCGGATCCACCAGGTGGCATAGGTGGAGAACTTGAAGCCCTTGGTGTAGTCGAACTTCTCCATGGCGCGGATCAGCCCGAGGTTGCCCTCCTGGATCAGGTCCAGCAGTGGCATGCCACGACCGGTATAGCGCTTGGCCAGCGACACGACCAGACGGAGGTTGGCTTCCAGCAGATGCCGCCGGGCCGCCTGGCCGTCGCGCACGATGATCGCCAGATCCCGCTTGCGGGCCTCGCCGAGGCGCTTGCGCGTCTCGAGGAGGTGCTGCGCGTAGAGGCCGGCCTCGATGCGCTTGGCCAGTTCGACCTCGTCCTCGGCGGTCAGCAGGGCGGTTTTGCCGATCCCGTTGAGATACACGCGCACAAGGTCGGCGGCCGGACTCTGGGCGTCCAGGTCACTGTCGAACCGGGTGATAGTGGCGTTAGCCATGGGTGCCTCCTGATCGGCTCCTGCTGTCAAATCGTCCAACGCTCGACGTGACGCAGGAGTTCCCGCATGCCGACCTCGTCACACCCCCCAAGCTGGGGGAATAGTCCGACGGATTAAGAAAGCGTTGAGAATCCGGTCAGCGGGTGCGTTCTTCGTCCGGCTGAGCGGCGCGTGGTTGCCCGGCTGGGCTGTATCCGCTCTCCAGGGCGCGTTGTTCGGCACGCGGGAACAGCGCGGTGTGCTGTGGCGCATCGGGGAATCGACGGGGTTCCTCAGCGCGCCGCGGGGGCCGATCATTGGCGATCAGCACCGCCATCCACGGCAGCGGGATGGATGCGGCGAGGATCGCCAGCGAAAGCAGACCGTTGTGCCAGATGCCGTAGGCCACGGCGGCCGCGATGAAAGCCGGGATGCGCCAGAACATCAGCTTCAGGTACTTGCGCACCCTCGCCCGGTGCTGCTCCTCGTAGGAGTACTCCGCGCGGGTGATGAGCACGGGTCGGCCTTCGTCGTCGAAACCCAGCTCGCGGTCCATATCCACACCTTTCCACAACGGACCTGGCCAGACGAGAGCTGGTTTCTTACGGCTGTGTTACCGCCGGCGCGCCGCAGCAGGCACAATGGCTGGCATGCAGACCGACACCATCGAGCGCGCCGACAGCGACGAACAGGTCGACGACGGTTCGGACGCCGACCGGCCCAAGCACTTCCACTATGTGAAGAAAGAGAAGATCGCCGAGAGCGCGGTGATGGGAACCCATGTCGTGGCACTGTGCGGCGAGGTGTTCCCGGTGACGCGGGCGCCCAAGCCCGGTTCCCCGGTGTGCCCGGACTGCAAGCGCATCTACGAATCGCTCAAGAGGGGCTGACCTTCGCCGGCCGGGCCGGCTGCGGGTCCATCGCGATCCCGCCCGCGGGTGCGGCCTGCTCGACGGCTGGCTGCTCCGCCACGGCGACGCCACGCCAGCGTGCCCACCAACGGGCCAGATGGGGTTCGGGAGCGGGCCATTCCTCTTCGATCGCGGCGTTGAGTTCGGCGCCCATCATGATCGCGAAGCCGAGGAAGAATGCGAACAGCAGGAAAGCGATCGGAGTCGCCAGCGCCCCGTAGGTGTATCCGGTGCGGGTGATGTACTGCAGGTAGACCCGCAGTCCTACGGTGGCGACCGCGAATACCGCGGCGGCCAGGATGGCCCCAACGATCAGCCGGTGGGTGGGCAGCGGTTTGGGCAGTGCGACCCGGTAGAGCACCGTCACCGCCGCCACCAGGGCCAGTGCGAGCATCGGGTAGTAGCCGAACTGCAGGACCCGATCCCAGCTGGCAGGAATGTATTCGCCGATCTTGCGCGGGCCGAGGGCCAACAGTGGCGCGGCCCCGATGACGACCAGCAGCATCACCATGTAGATGCCGAGGGCGAAGAACCGTTGCCGCACAGGGTGTCTCAGCGGAGTCTGGTCGTGAGCCTCCACCACCGAGTCGACGAATGCCGAGATCGCCGAAGATCCGGCCCACAGGCTGATGACGAAACCCAGCGACACCACCTCGCCGCGGGCGCCCTGGGCGATGTCGCGCACCGTCGGCTCGATGATCTCGCTGACGATGTTCTTGGAGAAAAAGCTGTTCGAGGTGCCGATCAGCTGGGCCTGGATGGTGGCCAGGGTGTCCGGGCCGAACAGCGGCGCCACATAGGCCAGGCTGCCCAGCATCCCGAGCAATAGCGGCGGCAGCGACAGCACCGACCAGAAGCCCGCCTGAGCCGACTCCGAGAAGATCGAGTCGTCCCAGCTCTTGGACAGCGTCCGCTTGGCGATCCGCCACACGTGGTGGCGCGTCGGGGGGAGCGGAGGGCGGACCGTCATGGCCTTCTGGCCGTGCTGGTGCACGGCGACCGGGGCGGCCTAGGCGTCCGCTTGGCTGATTTCGAGCACGGCTTCGAGCTCGAGCAGTCGGGCCTGGTGCTCGTTGGCGTGGTGCTGGCAGAACAGCAACTCCGCACCGGAGGGGAGCTTTGCCCGCACGCGGGCGGCGGCCCCGCAGCGGTCGCAGCGATCAGCCCTGGTCAGTTCCGGACTGGTCAGCGTTGCGTTCATCGGCTCCTCCAAAGGTGCTCGGCGCCCCCGCGGTGACCCGGGGTACGTCTACTGTCTCAGACGTTCCGGGCGGCGGGCTTGTTCCCCGTCACCAAGGATGTGTCGTGTCTCACCCGGCGGTGGTGCAGTCTTGAGAGCATGACCGACGCGGGGGAGCGGGACCGGCTGATCCACCTGTGTTCCGCGCAGGAGTGGGACGACGCCCGCGCCGCCGGCCGGGTGAGTCCGGGCCCGGCCGGCTTCGTTCACCTCTCGACGCCTGAGCAGGTCCACCTTCCGGCCAATCGGCTCTTCGGCGGCCGGCCGGACATGGTGGCCCTGCTCGTCGACCTGCGCGGCCTCGACACTCCGCTGCGCTGGGAGCCGGGGGTTCCAGGCGATCCCGCGGCCATGCTGTTTCCCCATCTCTACGGCCCGCTGCCGGTCGGGACGGTGGTGGCTGTCCAGACCTACCGGCCGGGACCCGACGGCCGGTTCGGTCCGTTCTCCGACAACCGTCCGCGGCGCGCAGCCAGTCCTGAATAGGCTGATCCGGTGTCCAAGGCGCCGAAGCTCTCCGTCCGCGACGTGACCGATGTCCCGTTGCGGGAGGTTTCCGGATTCGCGCTGCGCGGCGAGGAGTTGCTCGCGGTCGGAGATCACGAGCCCGTGCTGTTCACCGCGCCGGTCGGTCAGTGGCCACTTCGGTGGCAGGGAATCGATCTCGCCGGTCTGAAACTGCCCGACGGCGGCACCCAGTTCGAGGCGCTGGCGCCCACCGGCGAGCAGACCGTGCTGATCCTGCAGGAGCAACCGGCACGCGTGCTGCACATCGACCTTGAGATCCCGGCGTTGCTGGGCACCATCAACCTTGACGTCCCGGAGGGCCACCGACTGCGGCAGGCCTGGCTCGGTGACCGGACCTCGCGGGGCGAATCGCTGCTGCTGGCCGACCGCGGTCACCTGCTGGTGGTCAAGGAGAAGGATCCCGCGGCGATCCTGGAGTTCGGTCCGCGCGGCGAGGCGCCGGTCGGCTGGCGGCGGGGCGGGGCGGTACTCGCGCCGGTCCCGGCCGACGTGACGCTCACGGTGCTGGCCACCTGGTGGCTCGGCGAGCGGCTGAGTAAGCAGTTGCCCGACATCAGCGACGCGACCATCGGTCCCGACGGCTGTTTGTACTTGCTGTCCGATCAGGGATCGGCCATCGCCCGGCTGCCCGACTGCCTCGATCCGGCGGGCGGAACGGTGGAGGCCGAGGCGGTGTGGCGGATCGCCGGCAGCCCCGAGAACGCCGAAGGGCTGGCCATCCTGGCGGACGGCACCCCGTTGGTGGGCCTGGATACCAAGTCGCCGAAGCGAAATCTGCTGCGCCTGGATCCGTTGCCGCTCACGACTTCCCAGTCCTGAGCGCCGCGGCCGGTTCTAGCTGTTGGCCGCCGCCTTCGCCCTGGCCAGCCGGCCTGCCGCTCCGACGCCGGCCGTCGCGGTCTTCGCGGTCGGCGCGGTGGCGGCCGCGACATCCGGAGTGGCGACGGCAGCGCTCGGGGCTTCGGTTGTGGCCGCGGACGCCGGCTTCGGGTCGTTGCGGATGTAGGCGGCGTCGATCTGCTTGCGCAGCTGCGCCTCCTGCGCCTTCAGTTTCGGGTTGAGCGTGACGATCGGGAGCGTCTTCGTCGGCACCAGATAGCTCGTCGTGACACCACCCTTGGCGTTGGTTGTGACGGTGATGTTCTTCGCGGGGACCGTGCTGAGGTTGGTCAGCATCGACGGGATGTGGATCAGCTGGGAACCGGCGATGGCGTTGGAGACGGCAAGGGTGTTGGTGGGACGGTCCGGGAAGTCGGCGTAGCCGTCGTACTCGCCCGTCACCACTGTGGTGTTGTACTTCGACTCCACCGGAACGCGGTACTGGTAGCCCACCGTCGGGTCGTAACGGTTCTTGTTGAACAGGCAGCGGCTGGAGTCCGCGATCACCACGAAGGTGAGCTTGGACTTGTCCGGGGATCCGGGGGTTGCGTCGAGTTTCCGGATCTCGTCGTCGACCACCAGCGCACCCGCCGACAGCCCGACGACGGTGACGGTGTCGCCCGCTTTGATCGCACTGGTGATCGCGGCGTCGAGGTTGGTGACGCCCTTGTTGACCGACTCGGTGAGGGTGAGGCTGTTCTTGCCGGTGACCGGGCGGGCTTGCGCCGGCCACGAAATGTTCTGGCGCACATAGCCGGAACCCCCGTAGATGCCGCCGAGGATGCTGGCCATGGCGACGTTGTTGAGGTCGCCGGCACCCAGGCCGTTGACGAAAAGGACCCTGTTGGCGGCCTCGGCCGACGTAGCCGTGGACAGCGCCAGACCGGCGGCGGTGCCGACGGCGGCGAGAGCCATCCCCACTGAGCGGGTGAATTTACGCATACCCACAAGCCCCCTTCGACGGCCGAGTACCGAGCAGCTTACTGCGTCGCGGTCCGCTTGCTGCCGCGTGTGCTTGCCGCAGCACGCGGAGCCTTGGACGCCTTCGCTGCGCCGGGCTGACCCGACCCGGATCCGGCGGCCGCGGCCGCCGGAGCCAGCTTCTTCAGAGCCGCCTTGATCTTGGCGCCCGGCTTGGTCGCCGGTGCCGCGACCGGCGCAGCGGCCGGGCTCTCGGCAGCGCTGACCGAGGGGGTGGAGATATCCGCGGTCGCGGCGGCGGGCGTCGCGGCGGCTGAATTCTTGCCGTCGTTGCGCACGTAGGCGGTGTCGATCTTCGCCTTGAGCTGAGCCTCCTGCGGAGCCAGCGCCGGGATCAGCACCACCAGCGGCAGGTGCGCGGCCGGGATCAGGTAGCTGGTCGTCACGCCGCCGAGCGAATTGGTCTTCACCGAGATATTCGAGGACGGCACCGTGGAGAGGTCGGTCAGCATGTTCGGTACGTGCTGGACGATCTCGCCGGCGAAGGCGTTGGCCACGGCGAGGAAGTTCAGCGGACGGTCCGGGAAGTCGGCGAAGCCGTCGTACTCGGCGGCCACGACGGTGGTGTCGTACTTGGTGTCCACCGGCGGACGGTATTGGTACTTGATGATCGCGTCGTAGCGGTTCTTGTTGAACAGGATCCGGCTGGAGTCGGCGACCACCACGAAGTTGAGCTTGCTCTTGTCCGGGGCATTGGGGTCGGCGGCCAGCTTGGCCATCTCGGCGTCGGCCACCAGCGAGCCGGCCGAGAGGCCGACGATGGTGACATGCTCACCCGGGCCCAGCTGTGCCAGGGCGGTGTTCAGAGCGGCGTCGACGTTGGTGACGCCCTGGGCGATGGACTGATCCAGCCGCAGGCTGTTGGGGCCGGTGATCGGGTTGGCCTGCTGGGGCCACACGATGTTCTGGCGCACGTAGTTCCTGAACATGCCGCCCAGGACGTTGCCCATCACCAGGTCGGACAGCTGGGTCTGGCCCGCGATGCCGTTGATCATCAGTGCCGTGTTTGCGGCCTGCGCGTTCACGGCGGTGGAGAACAGCATCGCAGCCGCGCAGCCGGTGGAGGCGGCGAAAGTACCGACGGTTCGTGTGAAAGTACGCACCTTAGAAATCCCCATTCCCATCCTGAGAAACTGAGCTGTTCCGATAGCAAAATCATATACCCGCAACCAGCCGTAACGGAAATAACTGAGTGACGGGAATCTCGACGATTCCTGTGATGCCGGAATTTGCCCTGATGGGAGCAGTCCTCGCGGCAGTCGACGGGCCGTTGGCCGGCCGCGGAAACTCGTCTTAGCCAGATCTCATCTAACGGCCCGAACCGCTCAGGCGCGCTCAGGATGGGGGCGCGGCGGGCATCGCCGGTCAGTCCAGGTAGTCGCGCAGCACCTGGGAGCGGCTGGGATGGCGCAGCTTCGACATGGTCTTGGACTCGATCTGGCGGATCCGCTCGCGGGTGACGCCGTAGACCTGGCCGATCTCGTCGAGGGTGCGGGGCTGGCCATCGGTCAGGCCGAAACGCAGCCTGACCACGCCGGCCTCGCGTTCGGACAGCGTCTCCAGGACCGACTGGAGCTGGTCCTGCAGCAGGGTGAAGGACACCGCGTCGACGGCCACGACGGCTTCGGAATCCTCGATGAAGTCGCCGAGTTGGCTGTCGCCCTCATCGCCGATGGTCTGGTCCAGTGAGATCGGCTCGCGGGCGTACTGCTGGATCTCCAGCACCTTCTCCGGGGTGATGTCCATCTCCTTGGCCAACTCCTCCGGGGTGGCCTCCCGGCCGAGATCCTGAAGCAGCTCACGCTGGATGCGGCCGAGTTTGTTGATCACCTCCACCATGTGCACCGGGATGCGGATGGTGCGGGCCTGGTCGGCCATCGCGCGGGTGATCGCCTGGCGGATCCACCACGTCGCGTAGGTGGAGAACTTGTAGCCCTTGGTGTAGTCGAACTTCTCAATGGCGCGGATCAGGCCGAGGTTGCCCTCCTGGATGAGATCCAGGAACGCCATACCGCGACCGGTGTAACGCTTGGCGAGCGAGACCACCAAACGCAGATTCGCCTCCAGCAGATGGTTTTTCGCCCGTTCGCCGTCGCGGCAGATCCACTGCATGTCGCGGCGCTGCTGCACCGGCAGCTTGGTGCCGCCCTCGGTCAGCTCGGCCATCTTCTGGGTGGCATACAGCCCGGCCTCGATGCGCTTGGCCAGTTCCACCTCCTCCTCGGCGTTGAGCAGGGCGACCTTGCCGATCTGCTTGAGGTAGGCGCGGACCGAGTCCGCCGACGCCGTCAGCTCGGCGTCCTTGCGTGCCTGTCGCAGCGCCTCGGACTCCTCCTCGTCCCAGACGAAGTCGCCGGAAGCCTTGTCGTTTTCCGACGGTTCGGCGATGTCCTCGTCGTCGGCGCCGGCCGCGCCCGCCTCGCCGGCCACCGCCGCGGTGTCTTCGACGACGACCTCGAGATCTTCGAGGTCGATCTCCTCGGCGACGTCGATGTCGGGTTCGGCGGCCAGATCGACCTCGCCGTCCTCGGCGAGGATCTCTGCCTGAGGAGCGGTCTGAGCGGCCGCTTTCTTGCCTCGCCCGCGGCTCGGCTTCTCAGCGGGGGCGGCCGCCGGCTTGGCAGCCTTGGCCGGCGCGGCCGCCTTCACAGCGGCCGCTTTGGCCGGCTTTGCCGGGGCGACTTTGACCGGCTTGGCCGCAACGGCTTTGGCCGGAGCCGTCTTGACGGCCTTCACCGGAGCCGTCTTGACGGCCTTCGCCGGAGCCTTGGCGGGTTTGGCGGGGGCCTTGGTTGCCTTGGCGGGGGACTTGGTCGCTTTGGCGGGAGCGGCGGCCTTGGCCGCCTTGACCGGCTTGGCGGGTGCGGTCTTGGTGGCTTTGGCGGGCGCGGCCTTGGCCTCCCTGCCGGGCGCGGCCTTCGCCGCCTTCGCAGGTGCGGCTTTAGCCGCTTTGGCGGGAGCCGCCTTGGCGGGGGCGGGGGTTCTCCCGGTGGCCTTCGCGGCCACCTTCGCCAGCATGCTCCGGGCGGTCTT
>JAPOHV010000062.1 GCA_029979305.1 Mycobacteriaceae bacterium
CGAGCCGCTCGGGGCGCTGGACCTCAAACTGCGCAATGTGATGCAGTTCGAGCTCAAACGCATTCAGCGCGAGGTCGGTATCACCTTCGTCTACGTCACCCACGACCAGGAGGAGGCGCTGACGATGAGTGACCGCATCGCGGTCATGAACGCCGGCAAGGGCGAACAGATCGGCACCCCCACCGAGATCTACGACCGCCCCGCCAGCGTCTTCGTCGCCGGTTTCATCGGGCAGGCCAACCTCTGGCACGGCCGCCAGACCGGGCGGGCCAACCGCGACTACGTCGAGGTCGACGTGCTGGGCACGACGCTGAAGGCCCGCCCCGGGGAGACCGCCATCGAACCCGGCGGCCGGGCGACCCTGATGGTGCGGCCCGAGCGGATCCGGGTCTCGATGGGCCGGCCGGCAGGCTCGGCGGACCCCTGCGTGCCGGCCAAGGTGGTCGACCTGACCTTCCAGGGGCCGGTGCTGCGGCTCTCGCTGACCGCGCCCGACGGCTCGCCGGTGGTCGCCCATGTCGGAGCCGAGCAGGACCTGCCGATGCTGCGCCCGGGCGACGACGTGTTCGTCGGCTGGTCCCCCGACGCCTCGCTGGTGCTGCCCGCGGCCGACATCCCCACCGCCGAGCATCTCGAGGAGCTGCTCAACACCGACGCCGAATCGTCCTGAGTTCCCCCAGACCCCCCAGTTCCCCCAGACCCCCCAAGGAAGGCGACACCATGTCAGAGATCGACCCCCGAGTACTGGCCCAGCTGGCCTCCCGCCGGCGGTTCATCGGCGGCGGCGCCGCCGCGACGGCCGCCCTGATCCTGGGACCGTCGTTCCTCGCCGCCTGCGGCTCGGACAAGAAATCGGCCGGGCCGTCCGACGCGCCGTTGGCGCCGGCCGATGACGGCAGCCCGGCCTCGGGCAAGCTGCGGATCTCCAACTGGCCGCTGTACATGGCGGACGGGTTCGTGGCCGCGTTCCAGACCGCCAGCGGTCTGACCGTGGACTACAAGGAGGACTTCAACGACAACGAGGAGTGGTTCGCCAAGAACAAGGAGCCGCTGAGCCGCAAGCAGGACATCGGCTGCGACCTGGTGGTGCCGTCGGAATTCATGGCGGCCCGGCTGGCCGGGCTGGGCTGGCTGAACCCGATCTCGGAGACCCGCTGGACCAACCGCAAGAACCTCCGCACCGACCTGCTCGACGCGAAGGCCGACTCCGGCCGCAAGTTCAGCGCCCCGTACATGTCGGGCATGGTCGGCATCGCCTACAACCGGGCCGCCACCAACCGGGACTTGACCAAGGTCGACGACATGTGGGATCCGGCGTTCAAGGGCAAGGTCAGCCTGCTCTCCGACATGCGCGACGGTCTGGGCATGTTCCTGATGTCGCAGGGACACTCCCCGGAGGACCCGACGAAGGAGACCGTGCAGAAGGCCGTCGACCTCATCAAGGAGCAGAAGGAAAAGAGCCAGATCCGCAGGTTCACCGGCAACGACTACGCCGACGACCTGGCGGCCGGCAATATCATTGTCGCCCAGGCGTATTCGGGCGATGTGGTGCAATTGCAGAAGGACAACCCGGATCTGAAGTTCGTGGTGCCCGAGACGGGCAGCAGCACCTTCGTCGACACCATGGTGATCCCCTACACCACGCAGAACCAGAAGGCCGCCGAGACGTGGATCAACTACGTCTACGACCGCGCCAACTACGCCAAGCTGATCGCGGCCACCCGCTACGTGCCGGTGCTCAGCGACATGACCGACGAACTGAACAAGATCGCCCCCGACCTGGCCAAGAATCCGCTGGTCAACCCGCCCGCGGATGTGCTGGCCAAGCTCAAGTCGTGGGCTCCGCTGACCGATGAGCAGACCCAGGAGTTCAACAAGGCCTACGCCGCGGTCACCGGCGGCTGATGGCCGGGGCAGCCAGCAGCACCCGCCAGCGCAGCAGGATCGCGCCCTACCTGATGATCCTGCCCGCCCTGGCCTACCTCGGGGTGTTCTATGTGGTGCCGTTCGTCTCGCTGTTCCGCACCTCGCTGTCGACCATGGGCGGGTCCATCTACCTGCCCGAGCTGACGTTCGCCTGGCAGTGGTCCAACTACGGCCGGGCGCTCAGCGAGTACCGGGACCAGATA
Source organism: Mycobacteriaceae bacterium (assembly GCA_029979305.1). Taxonomy (GTDB): domain Bacteria; phylum Actinomycetota; class Actinomycetes; order Mycobacteriales; family Mycobacteriaceae; genus Mycobacterium. Next base: position 2,130 of record JAPOHV010000062.1, read on the forward strand.
CTGCGGTCGTTCGGTTACGCGTTCTGCGCCACACTGCTGTGCCTGCTGCTGGCTTTCCCGCTGGCCTACGTGATCGCCTTCAAGGCGGGCCGGTTCAAGAATCTGCTTCTGGGACTGGTGATCCTGCCGTTCTTCGTCACCTTTCTGATCCGCACCATCGCCTGGAAGACCATCCTCGCCGACGACGGCTGGGTGGTTTCAGCACTGGGATCGGTGGGGCTGCTGCCCAGTGAGGGACGGCTGCTGTCGACCAGTGCGGCGGTGGTCGGCGGCCTGACCTACAACTGGATCATCTTCATGATCCTGCCGCTGTACGTCGCGCTGGAGAAGATCGACCCGCGACTGCTCGAGGCGTCCCGCGACCTGTATGCCAGCAATCGCCGGATGTTCGGGAAAGTCATTCTGCCGCTGGCGTTGCCGGGCGTGCTGGCCGGCAGCCTGCTGGTGTTCATCCCCGCGGTCGGCGACTTCATCAACGCCGACTACCTCGGCAGCACCGGCACCACCATGATCGGCAACGTCATCCAGAAGCAGTTCCTGGTGATCAAGGACTACCCCGTTGCGGCCGCGATGAGTTTCGTGCTGATGTCGCTGATCCTGGCCGGGGTACTGCTCTACACCCGGGCGCTGGGCACCGAGGACCTGGTCTGATGACCACCCGGGCCGTCACCGAACTCGCCCGACCGGGGCGCAACTTCCGCGGCACCTTCAAACTCGGCGACCTGGCACTGCGACTGGGCGCCGCGGTCACCCTGATCTTCCTGTTCCTGCCGATCCTGGTGATCATCGTCTTCTCGTTCAACAATCCGGCGGGCAAGTTCAACTACACCTGGCAGGGCTTCACGCTGGAGAACTGGGCCCATCCGTTCAAATATCCGGCGCTGGCCAAGGCGCTGCGCCTCAGTCTCGAGGTGGCGGCGCTGTCGACCGCGATCGCCCTGGTGCTCGGAACCCTGGTGGCCATCGCCCTGGTGCGCCAACGCTTCCGCGGCAGCAAGGCGGTGGATACCTTCATGGTGTTGCCGCTGACCTCACCGGAGGTCGTGATGGGCGCGTCGCTGTTGACGCTGTTCCTCAGCATGGGCTGGGCCACCGGATTCCTGACCATCATCATCGCCCACGTCGCCTTCGAGATCAGCTTCATCGCGATGACGGTGCGAGCCCGGATCCGCGGATTCGACTGGACCCTGGAGGACGCCTCGCTGGACCTCGGCGCCGGCCCTACCCGGACCTTCTTCAAAGTCACGCTGCCGCTGATCGTTCCGGGGATCGTCGCCGCGGCGATGCTGTCGTTCGCGTTGTCCCTCGACGACTTCATCATCACCTACTTCGTCAGCGGATCGACCGTCACCTACCCGCTCTACGTCAACGCGGCCACCAAGGCCGCGGTGCCGCCGCAGATCAACGTGCTGGCCACCGCCATCCTGCTGATCAGCCTCGCCCTGCTGGCCGCCGGAACGCTCTACCGGCGCAAGCGGGTCACCATCTGAGCATGAGTATCGAGCCGTTCCTGGAATCCATTCCCCCGCTGGCGGTCTACCTGACCGTCGGCGTCATCATCGGCCTGGAAAGCCTCGGCATTCCGCTGCCCGGCGAGATCGCGCTGGTCAGCGCCGCACTACTGTCCACCCGGGACAACCTCGACATCAGCCCGCTGTGGGTGGGGGTCGCAGCGATCACCGGAGCGATCATCGGCGACTCGATCGGCTACAGCGTCGGGCGCCGGTTCGGCATGGGGCTGTTCGAGCGTCTGGGCCGGCGCTTCCCCAAGCACTTCGGGCCCGGCCACGTGGCGCTGGCCAAGCAGCTCTTCGCCCGCTGGGGGGTGTGGGCGGTGTTCTTCGGCCGCTTCATCGCGCTGCTGCGCATCCTGGCGGGGCCACTGGCCGGCGCGTTGCGAATGCGGTACCGGTTCTTTCTGGCGGCCAACGCCACCGGCGCGGTGTTCTGGGCCGGCGGCACGACGGCGGTGGTGTACTTCGCCGGCCTGGCCGCCGAACGGTGGCTGTCCCGGTTCTCCTGGGTCGCCCTGGTGCTGGCCGTCCTCGCGGGTATCGCCATGACCCGTCTGCTCAAGGAGCGCACCGGAGCGCTCATCGCCCAGCTGGAGACCGAGCATGACTGGGAATCACTGCGACGCGCACACTGATCGGCCGTCAGCCGGCGTCTACCAGTTCCACTCCCGCGCTTCGCATTCCGGCCAGCGCACTTTCGGTCGAGCCGGGCGCGACACCGGCGGTCAGGTTCACCAGGACACGGGTGTCGAACCCCTCCCGGATAGCGTCCTCGGCGGTGGCCCGCACACAGTAGTCGGTGGCGATCCCGGCGATGTCGATCGCGTCGACGCCGCGCGCGCGCAGCCAGTCGGCCAGCCCGACACCGCCCGCGCTGCCCTCGAACCCGCTGTAGGCGGCGGTGTCGGCGCCTTTGCAGAAGACCGCCTCGATCGCCGCGGTGTCCAGGTCGGGGTGGAACTCCGCGCCGGTGGTGCCCACCACGCAGTGCCGCGGCCAGGCGTCGACGTAGTCGGGTTCGTCGGAGAAATGCGCGCCGGGATCGACATGGCAGTCCTTGGTGGCGACCACGTGGTCGTAACCGTGGGCGCCGGCCAGCAGTGCGCTGATCGCGCGCGCCACCGCCGTCCCGCCGTCGACCGCCAGCGACCCACCCTCGCAGAAGTCGTTCTGCACGTCGACGATCACCAGCGCACGCACCACCTCACGGTAACCCGCCAGTACAGTGAGAACGCCGATTGGGGAACTGATGACACTGTTCGACTTCTTCCAAGCCGCCGAGTTGCCGGTCCCGGCCGTCACCGCCGAACAGGCCGAAGCAATCGCCGCGGAGCATTTCGGGTTGCGCGCCTCGGCGACCGAACTGGGCAGCAATCAGGATGCCAATTTTCTGCTGCGTGATCCCGCCGGGAAGCCGATCGGGGTCCTCAAGATCGCCAACCAGGCCTTCACCCGGATCGAGTTGGAGGCCCAGGACGCCGCGGCGGCCTTTATCGCCGCCGCCGAGGGCATCCGCACCGCCGTCAACCAGGCCCCCGATAGTGCGATCGCCGAAATCGGTTCGGAGAGCCCGTTGTTCGCCCGCGTGATCGCCTATCTTCCGGGCGGAACGCTGAGCGGGGAGGGCTATCTCAGCCCGCGGCGGGTGGCCGCACTCGGCGACCTGGCCGGCCGGACCTGCCGGGCACTGGCCGGCTTCGAGCACCCGGGCGTCGACCGGGTGCTGCAGTGGGATCTCCGCCACGGCATGCGCACCGTGGAACTGCTCGCCTCTCACGTGACCGACGAGCACCGCCGCGAGGCCGTGCAGACCGCCGCCGCGGCGGCCTGGCGGGTGATCGGCGATCTCGCCGGCGATCTGCCGGTTCAGGTGATCCACGGCGACATCACCGACGACAACGTGGTCAGCGGACCCGGCGGCCGCCCGGACGGCGTCATCGACTTCGGCGATCTGATGCTGTCGTGGACCGTCGGCGAACTGGCGGCCACGGTGTCGGGGATCCTGCATCACGACGGCGCCGAACCGGCCTCGGCGATCCCGGCCATCGCCGCCTTCCATGCGGTGCGGCCGCTGAGCCCGGCCGAGGTGGAGGCGCTGTGGCCGCTGGTGGTGCTGCGCGCCGCGGTGATCGTGGTCAGCGGGGTGCACCAGACGTCGTTGGACGCCGAGAACGCCTACGCCAGTGCCCGAACCGGTCCGGAGTGGCTGATCTTCCAGCGCGCCACCGACATTCCCCTCGACGTGATGACCGCCCAGATCCGCGATGCGCTGGGCGTGGCGCACCCGGCCGCGCTGGTTCAGGGTTCGGCCCCGCTGTTCGCCGGACTGGACCCGCACGACGTCGTGCGCCTGGACCTGTCGGCCGAATCCGACGACATGGACGGCGGTGCCTGGCTGGACCCCGACTGCGAGGGCCGGCTGGCGCGCCGAGCCCTCGCCGGCGGTGCGGCCGCGGCCGTCACCGTTTTCGGCCAGGCCCGGCTGACCCGGTCGGCGACACTGGCGCCGGCCTCGCCGGCAACGGTGGCCACCGGGATCGAGGTGTGGCCGGCCGGCCCGCTGACGCTCACCGCGCCGTGGCCGGGCACGGTCGTCTGCGACGCCGACGCGCTGACGCTGGCCGGCTCCGACGGCACGCTGGTGGTGCGGGGGCTGGCCGCCGGTACGCCGGATGGCGAGGCCATCGCGGGGGCGCCGCTGGCCACCGTCGACGGCCCGGTGTGGATCGAGGTGCACCGGACCGGCGAACCCCTGCCGAGTCCGGCCGGCACCCCGCGATTCGTGCGGCCCGAGTACGCCGCCGGCTGGCTGCACCGGATGAGCGATCCCGCGGTCCTGCTGGGCCTGCCGCACACGCCGGGCCTGGCCGAGGACAGCGCCGCGCTGCGGCAACGGCGCTCGAAATCCTTCGCGCTGGTCCAGGAGCACTACTACGAACACCCGCCGCGCATCGAGCGGGGCTGGCGCGAGCACCTGGTGGCCACCGACGGGCGCAGCTACCTAGACATGGTCAACAACGTGGCGGTGCTCGGCCACGGCCACCCCGAACTGGCCGACGCAGTGGCCCGGCAGTGGCGCCGGCTCAACACCAACTCCCGGTTCAACTACGGCGCCGTGGTGGCGCTGTCCGAGCGGCTGGCCGCGACCCTGCCCGACCCGCTGGACACGGTGTTCCTGGTCAACTCCGGCTCGGAGGCCGACGATCTGGCGCTGCGGCTGGCGATGGCGGCCACCGGCCGGCACGACATCGTGGCGGTGGCCGAGGCCTACCACGGCTGGACCTACGCCACCGACGCCATCTCGACCTCGATCGCGGACAACCCCAACGCACTGTCGACCCGGCCGCCGTGGGTCCACACGGTACCCTCCCCCAACGCCTTCCGCGGCGAGCACCGCGGCATCGACGCCGCCCGCTACGCCCCGGAGGCGGTGGCGATCATCGAAGACCTTGCCGCGCAGGGACATCCGCCGGCGGCGTTCATCTGCGAGCCGTTCTACGGCAACGCCGGCGGGATGGCGCTGCCCGACGGCTACCTGCGGGCGGTGTACGCGGCGGTGCGGGCGGCAGGCGGGCTGGCGATCGCCGACGAGGTCCAGGTGGGCTACGGCCGCACCGGCCGCTGGTTCTGGGCATTCGAGCAGCAGGGCGTGGTGCCCGACATCGTCTGCGTGGCCAAGGCGATGGGCAACGGCCAGCCGCTCGGCGCCGTCATCACCAGCAAGGCGATCGCCGACGCGTACCGCTCCTGCGGCTACTTCTTCTCCTCGGCGGGCGGCAGTCCGGTGTCGTGCGTGGTCGGCCTGACCGTGCTGGACGTCATCGAACGCGACGGGCTGCAGCAGAACGCGCTGAGCGTCGGCGATCACCTCAAGGCCAGGATCAACGCGCTCGCCGAGCGCCACCCGCTGATCGGCACCGTCCACGGCAGCGGGCTGTACATGGGGGTGGAACTGGTCCGCGACCGCGACACCCTGGAGCCGGCCGACGCCGAGACCGCGGCGATCTGCGAGCGGATGCGCGAACTGGGTGTGATCGTTCAGCCCACCGGCGACCGCCAGAACGTGCTGAAAATGAAACCCCCGATGTGCATCACCCGGGAGTCGGCCGACTACTTCGTCGACATGCTCGAAGCGGTGCTCGACACCGGCTGGTAGTCACCCGGACCGGTTGTCAGCCGCAGCGATCGGTCAGCCAGTCACGCTGCGCGCGAACAAAGTTCGCATCGACCACCGCGCCGTGGCCGGGCACGTAGACCGCCTCCTCACCACCGACCCGCAGCAGCCGGTCCAGGGTCCCCGGCCATGCCGTCAGATCCGAACCGCCGTCGATCGCCGGGTCGGCCGACTCCTCGACCAGATCGCCGCAGAACACCACCACCCGGTCGTCCGGCCCCGTTGGGGGAACCACCGCGACCAGATCATGATCGGTGTGCCCGCGTCCGGGGTGCTCGACGGCGACGACCCGGTCGCCGAGGTCGATGGCGGCCCGCTCGACGAGGAGCTCCGGCCGCCGCGCGGCCCGGGCGGCGCGGCCGATCTCTCCGGAGTCGGCGCCGTACCGGCCGGCATGCTCGACGACGGCGCCGATCCCCCGGGTCAGCGCCTCACCGACCGCCGGGGACGCATAGCTGCGGGCGGCCGGGAATCCGCCGCTGCCCAGGATGTGGTCGAAATGGTGGTGGGTCATCACCAGGTGGCTCGGCAGCGTACCGGTCAGCGCCCGCACGTCGTCAGCCAGATTGGCCGCCTCGGTCAGCGTGGTCCCGCAATCCACCAGCAGAGCGCCGATCGGGCCGGCCACCAGTCCGACCGTCACGTCCAGGAACGGCAGCCGGCAGCGGAAAACCCCGCTGGCCAGGGACTCCCAGTCGTAATGCATCGTCAGTCAACGGTAGCCGGTCACGATCGCGACTCACGACTTCGCACTTCGCTGACACCCGCTGTAACATTGGGCGCTCCGTGCTTGATTACCAAAGGTGGCAACTTTGCTGAGCAGGATCCGGCCCGCCGTGGTGGCCCTGGCGATGATGCTGGTGACCGTATTCGCAGCCCCGGGCACCGCCCACGCAGGGCTCGATAACCAGCAGGTTCTGGTCGCCGGCAACGGCCACACCATGACCGTGCAGCAGTGGGACACCTACCTCGACGGGGTCTATCCGCTGGACCACAACCGGCTGACCCGCGAGTGGTTCCACTCCGGGCGGGCCAAGTACTCCGTGGTCGGGCCGGAGGCGGACAAGTTCGAGGGCACCCTGGAACTGGGCTATCAGGTCGGCTTCCCGTGGTCGCTGGGCGTGGGCATCAACTTCAGCTACACCACCCCCAACATCCTGCTCGACGGTGTCAGCGTGTCCCCGCTGGCGTTCAACCCGCTGGGCTCGGTGATCACCCCCAACCTGTTCCCCGGCGCCTCGATCACCTCCGACCTGGGCAACGGCCCGGGCATCCAGGAGGTGGCCACCTTCTCCGTCGATGTGGCCGGCCCGGAGGGGTCGATCGGCGTGGCCAACGCCCACGGCACCGTGACCGGCGCCGCCGGCGGCGTGCTGCTGCGCCCGTTCGCCCGGCTGATCTCCAAGAGCGGCGACAGTGTCACCACCTACGGCGAACCCTGGGACATGAACTAGCGATCGCCCGCAGCGACGCGCCCGCCTCCACGAACTCACCGCACTCGCCGCGCCCGGTAGATTCGAGCACACCTACTCGAGGAGTGCTCATGACAACGGGTGACCAGGATCCCAACGCATACGGGCAGCCTTCCGGCTACCCGCCGCCGGCCAACCCCTATCCGGACCCGTCGCTGCCGGGCTATCCGACTCCCCCGCCGGCCGGCTACCCGCCGCCCCCCACGGCCTACCCGCCGCCGCCGGTCCCCGGCTACCCGCCAACGGCGGGATACCCGCCGCCGGCGCCCGGGTATCCCGGGTACCCCGCGCCGAGCCCGTACGACGCCCCCGGTGGTTACTCCCCGGCGCCCCCGCCGGTCGGGTTCGGCCAGCCCGGCGGACTGGGTGAGCGCTGGCTCGCCCGCCTGATCGACGGCCTGCTGGTCGGCGCGGTGGCCGGACTGCTGTCCGCCCTCTTCCGTTCCGGCAGCAGCATCATGGTCACCGGCTTTTTCACCGGGTTCCTGATGTTCGCCTACTTCGTGGCGATGGAGGTGACCCAGGGCCGCACCGTCGGCAAGATGCTGCTCAAACTGAGCGTGCGGGGCCCCGGCGGCGCGCCGAAGCCGGACGTCAAGCAGTCGGCCATCCGCAACGCCTTCACGCTGCTGCCGATCCTGCCCTACCTCGGCGGCATGCTGGGCCTCATCGCGATGATCGTGATCGCGGTGACGATCAGCAACAGCCCCACCAAGCAGGGCAAGCATGACGAGTTGGCCGGCGGGACCCAGGTCGTCAAGGGCTGATCGCGCCCCGCTGCTGGTTGGTGTTCCACTCCAGCCAGCCCACGCCGTGCCGGCCGTCGGCGGTGCGCACCGTCGCCCAGGCCCGCGGGAAGAAGCTGACCCGGCCGTCGGGTGAGACCAGCCGCACCGGGGCGTGACCCCGCACGTCGACGGTCGCGATTATCGGGCCCGGCTGCATGGTCAGCGTGGTGGTCAGCGGGAGTCCGTTGCCCGCCATCGCGACCTCGGCGTCCACCGACGTGGTCTCGATGACCGGCTCGCCGGGCGGCTGGATGTAGCCGACGCTGACCGGCGGCATCCCGGGAAGACGCAGATCCACGCCGTGCAGATGGGTGCCGTCGTCGAGGTGCAGCGCACTCCAGACCCAGTCCATGCTCCACCAGTCGCGGACCCCGTAGGAGTGGTCCCGCTGACCGGCAACCGCGTTAAGGGTGTAGGTCTTGTCGTCGACGGTGACTGTTCCGGTGACCGTGCAGGGTATTTCGTAGCGGGTGGCGATCCGGTAGGCGTACGGGGTGCCGCTGGTGTCCCAGGTGAGGTCCATCGCCAGTCGGGCGGGTTGCCCCGACTCGTCGTGCAGCAGCCCGGCCGGGTCCTCGAAGGACCGTGCCGGTCCACTCACCCTCACCTGGTAGGACTGCAGCGGAACCGTTGCGCCGTGGGACATTTCGATTCCCGCACCGCTGAGGTCATTGGGGTCGCGCGGCAGCGGCGCGTGGAAGTCCACGCACGCGACGGTGGCGATGCCGGGACCGCACACCAGCGCGTTGATCCAGGCCAGGTCCTGGTTGGGAATCAGGCCCAGCCGGATCCACCCGCCGATGCCCTGCTCGGGGTCGGCGAAGTCCCAGTACCAGCTTTCGTTCCACAGCGGCTCGTCGCCCGGCTGGTGTGAGGTCTCGTCGGCCGGATCAGGCTGCAGCGCTTGGATTCCCGCCGGCGGCGGCAGTACGTCCAGTGCGCCGGTGTCGAGAACATGGCTGCTGTGCCGGTCCAGCATGGTCAGGAACATCTGATCGCCGCGCTCGGTGCGTTCCACCAGCATCGAGGAGACGATCGCCATCATCACGCCGAAGAAACTCTGCCGGCGCACGCCGTCTCTGACCGCTTCGAGGCTGATCGGCGGATTCGGTCCGAGGCCCTCGTGGTAGGCGCCCAGCAGTTCGTCGTAGTGGGCACGGCGGTCGGCCACCGGCAGGGCGCAGCCCAGGAAGTAGGCGACGTCGGTGAAGGCCGGGCCCCAGGTGACGGTCTGCCAGTCCACCACGGTCAGCTCGCGAAGCGAACCGGGACGACCGAAGAGCATGTTGTCCAGCCGGTAGTCGCCGTGCACCAATCCCATGGTCCGGTCCGGGGCGGCCTCGGCGGCCAGGTGGGCATCAAAGCTGTCCACCAGTCGCCGGCACACCAGTTGCTGCTCGGGGCGGATGGCGTCGCCGTAGCGGTCGGCGAAGCCGGCGTACAGCCCGGAGATCATCGCCTGGTTCATCGGAGTCTCGCGGACCAGCCACTGCGCCCCGTCCGGTGCCGCCTTACCCATCAGCGGGGCGTGCAGCCTGCCAAGCTGGGTCAGCGCCAGCTTCGCGTCTTCGACTGCCGCACCTCGGATTTCGTCACCGACCTCGGCCGGGGCGGCATCGTCGAGCAGCAGCGTGAACATGCCGGTGTCGGGCCGGTAGGAGGCGTGGTAGCACTGGGCAATCGGAGTCTGGGCAATCGGAGTCTGGGCAATCGGAGTCTGGGCAATCGGGCCTGCCAGTGCGGGCGCCACATCGGCGTAGAACCGCACCTCACGTTCGTAGAGCCCCAGCGCGTGACCTGTCTGGCGGCTGACCGGGTCACTGGCCGCGACCTTCAGCACCACCGAGGACGGGCCGCCGCCGTCGGCCCAGTCCAGCGTCACCCGGTAGCACTCGCTCATCTGCCCGGTGCCGATGCGCTCGACACCGAATCCGCCGACCTTCCCCGTCCCGAGGGTGTCGGTCAGCCATTCGGCGGTGAGGTCGTCGGGACGTTCTATCGGGGCGGCGTCGGTCACCCCATCAACGTATGACGGGTGTCAACCAGCCTCGCCGGCCAGGCTGAAACCCGCCCAGGCCTTTCTGCGGTGCGGGTGCGGGTCATACTCGACATGGGTGTGCCGGTCGAAGACCAGCACCGGGCGTTCGTCGCGGTTGTAGGCCGGCCAGTCGCCGGGAACGCCGCTGCGGCTGAACTCCTGCCAGCGGCTCTGCACCTGGTGGCTGACCTTCACCGCCGCGCGCTGGTCCACCCCCGCCGTCAGCACCGCGCCGACCCTCGACCGGTAGATGCCGAACACCGCCAGCAGTTCGGTGGCATGGGTGGCGCCGAGACCGGCCCAGTGCAGCGTTCGGGGGGCGAAGTCGTAGCGGTAGACGTAGGTGGGCGCGAGCTTGGCGTGCGCCTCCGCGATCTGCCAGGCCGCGGTGCCGAAGATCATGTCCCCGCCGAATTCGATGCAGGCCTTGGGATCCGGGTACAGCGGGTAGGCGGCCAGGATCCGCTCACGGACCTCCGTCGGGGTGTGGGCCAGGATGCGTTCGATGGCGCGCTCGCTGGTCGGCAGCAGCTTGAGGAAGCGGGTGAACAGCCGTCCCTCCTCGGCGTTGGTGCCGACGATCAGCGGAACCTTGTGCGCCACGCCCTGTCTCATCGCATCGAAGGGATCCAGCGGCAGGAAATCGTCGCCGTGGGTCGGTCCGACCGCCGAGGCGCCCAGCATGTTGTCCAGGCTGTGTGTCATGACGTGGTGGGTGGCCCGGACCAGGTCGGCGGGCTCGGCGCGGAGCAACTCGGCGGCGGCGTTGCGGCGGTCGATTCCCATCCGGTCGACGAACCGGTCGGCGATCCGGGCGGCCACCTCCTGGGAGCTGACCATTCCCGAAGCGGGGCTTTGCGAAATCGCCTTGTGGAAAAGGCCCTCTGCGGGGGGCACGGCGAGCAGGGTCGCGACGGCATGTGCGCCGGCGCTCTCCCCGAAGATCGTCACGTTGCCCGGGTCACCGCCGAACGCCGCGATGTTCTCCCGCACCCAGCGCAGCGCCTCGACGATGTCGCGCAGGAAGAGGTTGCCCTCGATAGGGACGTCCGGTGTCGACAGCGACGACAGGTCCAGGCAGCCCAGCGCGCCAAGCCGGTAGTTGAGCGCCACGTAGACACAGCCACGGCGGGCCAGCGCCGCGCCGTCGTAGAGCGGGGTGGCCGAGCTGCCCAGGATGTAGCCGCCGCCGTGGATGAAGAACATCACCGGCAGCGGGTCGCCGTCGGGCGCTGTCCCGGACCAGCGGGGGGTCACCACGTTGAGGGTCAGGCAGTCCTCGCTCATCGGCTGGTACCTGCCGACCCCGGTCATGGTGTAGACCCGCTGCTGCGGAGCGCAGCTGGCGTAGCGGTGACATGGCCGCACACCCGTCCAGGCGGCCGGCGGCTGCGGCGCCCGGAAGCGCAGCGGCCCGACCGGCGGTGCGGCATAGGGGATGGAGCGCCACCGGTTAACCCCGTTGCGGGTGAAACCTTCCACCACCCCGCCGGCGGTGGTGACGCGGACGGTGTGCTGGTGCATAGCTACCGACGGTAGCCCCGCCGTGCCTGCGCCGTCCGCGCAGCCCCGGCGGCTAGCCTGACGGAATGCGGATCGCCGTGTTGCTCGCCGCGTCGCTGCTGGTGGCCGGATGTTCCCAGCAGCCGGCCGGCCGGCCGGGAGCCACCCAGCTGACCCCGATCACCCCGTCGCACAGCGCGACGCCGACACCGACGAAGACCAGTGCGACGTCATCCGTGCCGGCTGCCGCTCCCGGAGCCGCAGCCTCCCCAGCCGAGGCGATCGCCTGGGTGGAGGCCGCTCCCCCGGTCGACGGCAAGGATTTCCGGGTCGCCTTGCGCAACGGCGTGAGCACCCCGATCGGCGACGACGTCGCCTTCACCACCCCGTCGGGAATCAGTTGTATGACCGACGCCCGGCACGGCTCGCCGGCGCTGGCCTGCCTGGTGGATCTGATCGCGCCGCCGGCGCAGCCCCCTGACGTCTACGGGGTGTGGAAGGGCGGCTGGGTGGACTTCGACGGGGCGAGCGTGCAGGTGGGCTCGGCGCACGGCGACCCGGGCCGGTTCAGCGCCGGCCAGGGGGCGCCGCTGCCGCTGGGCGGTTCGCTGGCCTTCGGCGACTTCCGCTGCCGCGCCGACACCACCGCACTGGTGTGCGCCAACTACACCCGCAAGAAGGCGGTGCGCTACAGCGACGACGGCGTTGACGCCCTCGGCTGCACCCGCCAGACCCCGCCGGCGGGCATCGGGATCCAGTTCGCCTGCTGAGCGATCGAAGGGCAAGCGCCGATTTTCGCCTGCCGCGGTCGCCGTAACCAGGTCTGACCGCGCGACGGGACACCCCTGGCCCCGCTTCCCACGTGTAGGTTCGGGGACATGAGATGGATCCTTGCCCTGACCGCCGGATCCCTGCTCGCGCTCAGCGCGGGCGCCGGGGTCGCATCGGCGTCCGTCAGCGCCGCCGAACTGCAACAGATGATCACCTCCGAGTTGGCCGGGCAGGTCGGCTCGGTTCCGGTGGCGGCGGACTGCCCGGGCGATCTGGCGACCGACGTCGGCTCGTCGATCACCTGTGCGGTGACCATCGGCGATGAGACCCGCGGGGTGACCATCACCGTTGCGTCGGCGGAAAACGGTCAGCTCGGCTTGAGCATGCAGCCGGCCA
>JAPOHV010000074.1 GCA_029979305.1 Mycobacteriaceae bacterium
CGTGCCGCCGGCGGAACTGTGCGTCGTCGGTGACGCCGACCAGTCGATCTACGCGTTCCGCGGGGCGACGATCCGCAACATCGAGGACTTCGAACGCGACTTTCCCAGCGCCACAACCATTCTGCTCGAGCAGAACTACCGCTCCACACAGACAATCCTGTCGGCGGCCAACTCGGTGATCGCCAGCAACGCCGGCCGCCGCGAGAAGCGGCTGTGGACCGATGCCGGCGACGGTGAGCCGATCGTCGGCTATGTCGCCGATAACGAGCACGATGAGGCCCGGTTCGTCGCCGGCGAGATCGAGTCGCTGGCCGGCGGCGCGGACTACACCTACAACGATGTCGCGGTTTTCTACCGCACCAACAACTCCTCACGCTCGCTGGAGGAGGTGTTCATCCGCGCCGGCATTCCCTACAAGGTTGTCGGCGGCGTCCGGTTCTACGAGCGTAGGGAGATCCGCGACATCGTGGCCTACCTGCGGGTGCTGGACAACCCCGGCGATGCGGTGAGCATGCGGCGGATTCTCAACACCCCCCGCCGCGGGATCGGCGACCGGGCCGAGGCGTGCATGGCGGTCTATGCCGAGAACACCGGTTGCAGTTTCGCCGAGGCGCTCACCGCTGCCGCCGAAGGCCGGGTGCCGATGCTCAACTCCCGCTCGGAGAAGGCGATCGCCGGGTTCGTCGAACTGCTCGACGAACTGCGCGGCCTTCTCGGCGAGGAACTCGGCGACCTCGTCGAGGCGGTGCTGGACCGCACCGGCTACCGTCGCGAACTGGAGTCCTCCAACGATCCGCAGGATCTGGCGCGGCTGGACAACCTCAACGAACTGGTCAGCGTCGCACACGAATTCAGCATCGACCGGGCCAATGCCGAGGCGCTGGCCGCCGAGGAGGGCGACAACGATCCCGACGAGGACGCCGTCGCGGCCGGGGTGCTGGCCGAGTTCCTCGAACGGGTCTCACTGGTGGCCGACTCCGACGACATCCCGCAGAACGACGCCGGTGTGGTCACGCTGATGACGTTGCACACCGCCAAGGGGCTGGAGTTCCCGATCGTGTTCGTCACCGGCTGGGAGGACGGCATGTTCCCGCACATGCGGGCGCTGGGAGACCCGGCCGAACTGTCCGAGGAGCGCCGGCTGGCCTACGTCGGTATCACCCGGGCCCGCCAGCGGCTCTACCTGAGCCGGGCGAAGGTGCGCTCGTCGTGGGGTCAGCCGATGCTCAACCCGGAGTCGCGTTTTCTGCGAGAGATCCCGGAGGACCTCATCGACTGGCGCCGCACCGACAGCGGATCCGGCCTCAGCGCGCCGATTGCGGGCCGGTTCGGGCCGCCGGGGCAAAGCCCGCGCCCGTCGCCGATGCGCTCCGGCGGCGGCAAGCGCCCGCTGATCGTGCTAGCGCCCGGCGACCGCGTCAGTCACGACAAGTACGGTCTCGGCCGGGTCGAGGAGGTTTCCGGGGTGGGGGAGTCGGCGATGTCGCTGATCTACTTCGGAAGCGCCGGGCGGGTGAAATTGATGCACAACCACGCCCCGGTGCAGAAGCTGTAATCGACTCTCAGCCGACGTAGGGGCCGAGCGAGACGCCGCGGGCGGCCAGCCACGGCACCGGGTCGGTGGCATTGCCGCCGCCGAGCAGCACTGAGAAGTGCAGGTGCGGTCCGGTCGAGTTGCCGCGGTTGCCGATGGTGGCGATCTGGTCGCCGGCGAACACCCGCTGACCGACCTGGACGTTCCAGCTGTTGATGTGGCCGTAGCGGGTGACGGTGCCGTCCCCGTGCCGGATCAGTACCCAGGCCCCGTATCCGGAGTTGGTGTAGCCGGCTTCCTTGACGATGCCGTCCGAAGCGGCGTAGACCGGGGTGCCGATCGGTCCGGCCAGGTCGACGCCGTCGTGCAGCGAGCCCCAGCGGTAGCCGAAGCCGGAGGTGAAGATGGCGTGGGTGGGCATCACGAACAGCGGTTGCTGCAGCCGCGCCTCGCGCTCGGCGCGCTCGGCGGCGTATGCGGCGCCCCGTGCCGCCTCTTCGGCGTACAGAGCGGCGTTGGCGGCCGGCTTGACCGAAATCAGCTCCGGACCCCGGTCCAGGCCGGTACCGGCCAGCGGCGTGATGTCGGAGGCCAGCACGGTGCGGGTGGTGCCCTGATCGGCCGGCTTGATCATGGTGTAGGCCGCTGCGGCTGCCGCCCCCGCCGCCATCGCGGCGATCCAGGCACGGCCCCGCGCGGCGCTGGTGGGCTGGCGCCGGTGCTTGGGGGTGCGGGGCAGAACGTCGGTGACCTCGGTGCTGCTGAACATTGGGCGCTCGGCGCGGGGGGAGGGACCGGCGTACTTCTCCGGAACCTCGAGTAGCGGGGTCAAATCCTCGACATCGGAGAGTTCGGGGCGATCCAGCACCGTCTTCTCGGGAGCACGCGAGCGGGGGTACGTCGATGGGGCCGACCTGAGCTGCGTCAAAACAAAGTCCCCTAGTTCCGTGACCAAAGCGTTATCTAGACCGGTGCACGGTAACCAAAATCTCACCGGGGTCGCAACCCAAGCGGATATTAACCTCGTCGAATGTGACTTCCGTCACCTCGACTCGGCGCAGGACTGTTTGGTTGGGTGAGAAGGGCTGTAAGGGCCTGTCGCCTGCAGATACAGTTCCCCCGGAGCGACCTCGTCAAACCGCCGTCCTAGTAGAGAGTCCAGCAGATAGCCCATGGATCTTTTCGAGTATCAGGCGAAGGAGCTCTTCGCCAAGCACCATGTCCCCACCACCCCGGGACGGGTCACCACCTCCGCGGAGGACGCCAAGGCCATCGCCGAGGAGATCGGTCGGCCCGTAATGGTGAAAGCCCAGGTCAAGACCGGCGGACGGGGTAAGGCCGGCGGCGTGAAGTACGCGGCGACCCCGGAGGACGCCTACGCCCACGCCAAGAACATCCTGGGTCTGGACATCAAGGGCCACATTGTCAAGAAGCTGCTGGTGTCCGAGGCCAGCGACATCGCCGAGGAGTACTACCTGTCCTTTCTGCTCGACCGTGCCAACCGCACCTACCTGGCCATGTGCTCGGTGGAGGGTGGCATGGACATCGAGGAGGTGGCCGCCACCAAGCCCGACCGGCTGGCCAGGATTCCCGTCGACGCCGTCAAGGGAGTGGATCTGGCCTTCGCCCGCTCGATCGCCGAGCGGGGTCACCTGCCCGCCGATGTGCTCGACGCGGCGGCGGTGACCATCGCCAAGTTGTGGGAGGTCTTCGTCGCCGAGGACGCCACGCTGGTCGAGGTCAACCCGCTGGTGCGCACCCCCGATGACCAGATCCTGGCGCTGGACGGCAAGGTCACCCTCGACGGCAACGCCGACTTCCGTCATCCCGACCACGCCCAGTTCGAGGACGTCGCAGCCACCGACCCGCTCGAACTCAAGGCCAAGCAGCACGACCTCAACTACGTCAAGCTCGACGGCGAGGTCGGCGTGATCGGCAACGGCGCCGGTCTGGTGATGTCCACCCTGGACGTGGTCGCCTACGCCGGGGAGAAGCACGGCGGGGTCAAGCCGGCCAACTTCCTCGACATCGGCGGCGGCGCCTCGGCGGAGGTGATGGCCGCCGGCCTGGATGTGATCCTGGGCGACAGTCAGGTCAAGAGCGTGTTCGTCAATGTCTTCGGCGGAATCACCTCCTGTGACGCGGTGGCCAGCGGCATCGTCAAGGCGCTGCAGATGCTGGGCGGCGACGCCAACAAGCCCCTCGTGGTGCGGCTGGACGGCAACGCCGTAGAGGAGGGCCGGCGGATCCTCGCCGAAGCCAACCACCCGTTGGTCGTCGTAGCCGACACCATGGACTCGGGTGCCGACAAAGCTGCGGAACTCGCTGCGGCATCCAATTCAAGCGCCGGGAAGGACGCGTAGTCGTGTCGATCTTTTTGAACAAGGATTCCAAGGTCATCGTCCAGGGCATCACCGGCGGCGAGGCCACCAAACACACCGCGCTCATGCTCAAGGCCGGCACCCAGATCGTCGGCGGCGTCAACGCACGCAAGGCCGGAACGACGGTGTCGCACAAGAACAAAGCGGGCGAGGACATCGAGATCCCGGTGTTCGGTTCGGTCGCCGAGGCGATGGAGAAGACCGGTGCGGACGTGTCGATCGCGTTCGTGCCCCCGAAGTTCGCGAAGGATGCCATCGTCGAGGCCATCGACGCCGAGATTCCGCTGCTGGTGGTCATCACCGAGGGAATCCCGGTGCAGGACACCGCGTATGCGTGGGCCTACAACGTGGGTCACGGCAAGAAGACCCGCATCATCGGGCCGAACTGCCCGGGCATCATCACCCCTGACGAGGCCCTGGTCGGCATCACGCCGGCCACCATCACCGGCAAGGGGCCCATCGGTCTGGTGTCCAAATCCGGCACGCTGACCTACCAGATGATGTACGAGTTGCGGGATTTCGGGTTCTCCACCGCGATCGGTATCGGCGGTGACCCGGTGATCGGCACCACCCATATCGACGCCATCGAGGCGTTCGAGAAGGATCCCGAGACCAAGCTGATAGTGATGATCGGCGAGATCGGCGGCGATGCCGAGGAGCGTGCGGCCGACTACATCAAGGCCAACGTCACCAAGCCGGTGGTCGGCTACGTCGCGGGCTTCACCGCTCCGGAGGGTAAGACGATGGGCCATGCCGGTGCCATCGTGTCCGGCTCGTCGGGTACCGCCGCGGCCAAGAAGGAGGCCCTCGAGGCCGCGGGTGTCAAGGTGGGCAAGACGCCGTCGGCCGCCGCCGAACTGGCCCGGGAAATCCTGAAAAGCCTGTGAGCCCTTGGTGAAACCCCGGTGAGTTCAAGGACGCCGGTGCTGGTCGGCGTCGGGCAGTTCACCGAGCGCATCGACGATCCCGCCTATCGCGGGATGTCTTCGGTGGACTTGGCCGCCGCGGCGGCGCAGGCCGCCCTGACCGACACCGGCGCTGCGATCGCGGTGACGGACGCCCTCGACACCGTCGTGGGCATCCGGCAGTTCGAGATATCGAGCAAAGCGCCTGCGCCGCTGGGCTGTTCGACGAACTATCCACGTGCGGTGGCCAAGCGCGTCGGCGCGTCCCCGGCGCGGGCGGTGCTCGAACCGATCGGCGGACAGGGCCCGCAACATGTGATGACCGAGTTCGCCGCCGCGATCGCCGCCGGCAAGGCGGACGCGGTGCTGGTGGTCGGCTCGGAGAACGGTTCCACCCTGCGGCATTTCGCATCGTGCGATGACAAGCCCGATCACTCCGATGAGGTCGGCGGCCAACTCGAGGACCGCGGGTTCGGTTACGAGGGGCTGTTCACCAAGTACACCGTCGCCCACGGACTCGTCGGCGCACCGGCGCAGTACGGCGTGCTGGAGAACGCCCGGCGCGGCCGGGTCGGACTGTCGGTGCCGGAGTACCGCCGCGCCATGGCGGAACTGTTCGCGCCATTCACCGAAGTCGCCGCGGCCAATCCCTATTCGGCCTCGCCGGTCGTGCGCACGGTCGAGGAGATCATGACCGTCACGGGTGAGAACCGGATGATCTGCGATCCCTATCCGCGCCTGCTGGTGGCACGCGACCAGGTCAACCAGGGTGCGGCGGCGGTGCTGATGTCGACCGAGGCCGCCAACCGAATGGGCGTGCCCCGGGAGAAGTGGGTTTACCTGCGAGGCCACGCCGACTTGGTGGACCAGCCGCTGCTGGACCGGGCCGACCTGAGCTTCAATTCCGCCTCGATACTGGCGGTCGAGGAGGCGATGCGGGTCGCCGGCGTGGGGCTGTCCGATATCGCGACGTTCGACCTTTACAGCTGTTTCCCGGTACCGGTGTTCAACTTCTGCGACGGCACCGGAATGGCGACCGATGACCCGCGCGGGCTGACCCTGACCGGCGGTCTGCCGTACTTCGGCGGCCCGGGCAACAGCTACTCGCTGCACGCCATCGCCGAGACCGTCGGCCGAATGCGTGCGCAGCCCGGCACATTCGGGCTGGTGGCCGCCAACGGCGGCATCATCAGCAAGTACTCCGTCGGGGTGTACTCCACCGAGCCCGAAGAGTGGGCCGCCGACAACAGCGCCGAGTTGCGGGCGCAGGTCGCGGCCCGGCCGGTGACGCCGGTCGCCGAGCAGGCCGAGGGTGCG
The DNA here is from genome assembly GCA_029979305.1 of Mycobacteriaceae bacterium. Classification (GTDB taxonomy): domain Bacteria; phylum Actinomycetota; class Actinomycetes; order Mycobacteriales; family Mycobacteriaceae; genus Mycobacterium. The sequence goes on from JAPOHV010000074.1 coordinate 6,138, forward strand.
GCGATCATCGAGACCTACACGGTGCGCTACGACTGGCCGGTGCGCACCGGGATCGTCGTGGGACGGCTGGAGTCCGATGGCGGCCGATTTCTGGCACTCAGCGACGACCCCGAGCTGGTGGGTCTGCTCAGCGACGGCGAGCCGCTCGGCGCGTCGATCACCGTGCAGCACACCGAGCAGGGCAATCGCGCGGTGCTGCGCTAAGCCGGCCCGATCTCGGCGAGCTTGCCGGCCAGTCGCCCGACGTAGGCGCCGACCTCTGCGGTGGACTTGTCGGGCAGCCCGAACAGCACCTCGGTCACCCCGAGCTGAGCCCAGTGTTCGAGCTTCTCGGCCACCGGTTTGAAGTCCAGCGCCACGATCCGCGGGGCGCCCTGTCGGCCGGCGTCGGCCCAGACCTGCTGCAGCAGCCGAACCGGTGCGTCGATGTCGAAATCGCGCGGAGTGGTGATCCAGCCGTCGGCGCTGCGAGCGATCCACCGGAAGTTCTTCTCGGTGCCGGCCGCGCCGACCAGTACCGGAACGTGGGACTGCACCGGCTTGGGCCACGCCCAGCTCGGCCCGAAGCTGACGAATTCGCCGTCGTAGGAAGCCTCTTCCTGCGTCCACAGCGCCCGCATCGCCTCGATGTATTCGCGCAGCATGGTGCGCCGCCGGCCCGGCGGCACGTTGTGATCGGCCAGTTCGTCGGTGTTCCAGCCGAATCCGACACCCACGCTTACCCGGCCGGCGGACAGATGATCCAGTGTGGCAATCGTTTTCGCCAGGCTGATCGGGTCGTGCTCGACGGGCAACGAGACCGCGGTGGACAGCCGCACCCGCTCGGTCACGGCCGCGGCCATGGCCAGACTGACCCACGGGTCGAGTGTGCGCATGTAACGGTCGTCGGGTAGCGACTCATCGCCTGTGGTGGGGTGGGCCGCCTCCCGCTTGACCGGGATGTGGGTGTGCTCGGGAACGTAGAAGGTGGTGAAGCCGTGGTCATCGGCGAGCTTGGCCGCCGCGGCAGGGGTGATGCCGCGATCGCTGGTGAACAGCACGAGCCCGTAGTCCATGTCCAGAATTAGAACGTGTTCTAGCCGGGGCGGCAAGGGCCGGGACGCCGCTCCCCGACGCCCCGCCGGGTTCAGGGGTGCGGCCAGGCTCGTGCGATAGCGTGAGCGGCGGGTCCGAACACCCAGGTCCCAACACCCGAGGAGAGACCATGACGTACCCGCCCGCCGGCCAGGGTTATCCGGCGCCGCAGCAACCAGGAGGCTACGGCGTTTCGGCCGGCGTTCCATCCGGTGCACCGGGGGGACCTGCTCCGGTGCCCTACGGCGGGCCGCCACCGGTCGCCGCGGGTCCCCGGGTGCCGGGCTACCTCACCGTCGGCATCGTTGTCCTGGGCCTGGCCGCCTACCTGGCCAGCTTCGGTCCGCTGCTGAGCATCAACACGAACATGGGCCCGTTCGGCGGTGCCGAGTTCACCGCCAGCGGCCTGAGCTACTGGACGGTGGCCGCACTGGTCGCCGCGCTGCTGGCAGCCGTGGGCCTGCTGCCGCGCGCGGCCAAGTCCTACACCGCGGTCGTGGCGGTCGCCGCCGTGCTCGCCCTGCTGCTGGTGATCGCTCAGGTGATCAACCGGCCGTCCGGAGTCTCCATCGGCTGGGCGCTGTGGCTCGTGCTGTTGTTCACCCTGCTGCAGGCCGGCGCCGCGGTGGCCGCGCTGCTGTTCGAGACCGGCGTGCTCACCCCGCCGGCGCCCCGCCCGCGCTACGACCAGTACTCCGGCTACGCTCCGGTGCCCGGCGGCTACTACGGACAGCCCCCGCAGGGGCCGGGCTATCCCGGGCAGTACGCCGGCTACCCGCCCGGCGGTCAGCCGGGCGGCTATAGCCAGCCCGACACCAGCGCCCCCGACACCCCGCCGACCGGGTTCCCGGCTCAGCAGGCGTCGGGTGTGAACCCGTCGGATCCGTCGTCGGGCTCCGGCTCGATCCAGTCCTGACCCCGCCGCGCTGACCACTCGCTGCGCTACGGGTGACAAGGAATCAGGGCAGCGCCCCGACGGCAGCCGACGCCCCGCAGTCACGCGATCTGCTCAGGGTCGCTTTCGGACCGTCGGTGGTGGCGATCGTCATCATCGCGGCGATCGTCCTCGTTCAACTGGTGGTCGCCAACAGTGACCTGACTGGAACCCTCGGCGCGGTGGCCAGCCTTTGGCTTGCGGTGCACCAGGTTCCGATCTCCATAGCCGGCCAGCAGCTGGGCGTGCTGCCGCTCGTGCCGGTAGCCCTGATGGTGTGGGCGACGTCGCGCACCGTCGCGCAGGTCACCCCGGCGCGCGGATCCTGGTTCGTCATCCGGTGGATCGTCGCCTCGGCGATCGGGGGTCCGCTGCTCCTCGCGGCCGTGGCCCTGGCCGTCGTCCACGACGCCGCGTCGGTGATCACCGACCTGCAGACCCCGAACGCCCTTCGCGCCTTCTTCGGGGTGGCGGCCGTCCACGGTCTGGGCGCGTTGATCGGGGTGTGGCCGCAGATCGGAACCCGGGTGACCGCTGCCATCGGTGCGCCGGGGTGGGTCATCGACGCGGTTCGCCCGGCGCTGATCGGCGTCGCCGCGCTGCTGTCGCTGTCCGGTGCGGTGGTGGCGGCATCCCTGGTGGTGCACTGGGGAACGATGCACGAACTGTTCGGCATCACCGACTCGTTCGTCGGCCGGATCAGCCTCGCACTGCTGTCGCTGCTGTATCTGCCCAACGTGGTGGTGGGTGCGGCGGCGGTCTCGGTCGGCTCCAGCGCGCACGTCGGGTTTGCGACGTTCAGCGCCTTCACCGTGTTCGGCGGAGACCTGCCGGCGCTGCCGATCCTGGCAGCCGCCCCGACTCCGCCGCTCGGGCCGATCTGGGTGGCGCTGCTGATCATCGGCGCGGCATCGGGAGTCGCCATCGGCCAGCAGTGTGCCCGGCTGCCGCTGCCACTGCCGCTGGCCTACGCGAAACTGGCGGTGGCCTCAGCGATGTCGGCGGTCATCCTCGCGGTGCTCGCGGCCGCCGGCGGCGGTGCGCTGGGAAACTTCGGTGACGTCGGCGTCGACCAGGTGACCTTCGCCCCGGGAGTGTTCTTCTGGTTCTTCGTCATCGGCGGATTGACGGTCGCGATGGCGGGCGGGGTCCGGCGCGGGCCCTGGCGCCCGGTTGTGACCGCCCCGCCGGTCGCGGCTGCTCCACCGGTCGGGGCCGTTGACAGTGCGCCCATGGCGGGAAATTCGGCGGAATCCCGCCCTGAGCGCACAGTCGACGAGGGGGGGGAGGCCGAACCCGAGCCCGAGCCCGAACCCGAACCCGAAGCCGTGCCGGAACCTTCGCCGCCTCCCCCTTCGGTCACCCCGGCGCCGGATCTCGAGGACGTCGAGGACCTGATGTTCGTCGACGCCGATATCGAGGACGACGCGCCCCCTGCCGCCCCCGGGCCCCCCGACTAGGCTCATCGCCGTGCCCGAACCGATCCGCGTGCCGCCCAGCGCGCCGGCCCGCCTGGTCGTGCTGGCCTCGGGCACGGGTTCGCTGCTGGAATCCCTGCTGGACGCCGCCACCGGCGCCTATCCCGCCCGCATCGTGGCCGTCGGGGTCGATCGGGACTGCCGGGCCGCGAAGGTCGCCACCGGCGCAGGGATTCCGTCCTACTGCGTTCGGCTCGGGGATCATCCCGACCGGCAGGCCTGGGACGCCGCCATCACCGCGGCCACGGCCGACCACGACCCCGACCTGATCGTGTCGGCAGGCTTCATGAAAATCCTTGGACCCCAATTTCTTTCCCGGTTCCCCGGACGGGTTGTCAACACCCACCCCGCGCTGCTGCCGTCGTTTCCCGGCGCGCACGCGGTCCCCGAGGCGCTGGATTACGGCGTCAAGGTGACCGGTTGCACGGTTCATCTGGTGGACGCCGGAGTCGACACCGGGCCGATCCTCGCGCAGCAGGCGGTCGAGGTGCTCGACGGCGACGACGAGGAGACCCTGCACGAACGCATCAAGGCCGTCGAACGGCGGCTTCTCGTGGATGTACTTGCCGCGCTGGCAACGCGCGGTGTGACCTGGAGCGACAGAAAGGCGACCCTGGGATGAAGGTGGCACGGGGATGACGCAGACACTGGTCGGTAGGAAGCCCATCAGGCGGGCGTTGATCAGCGTGTACGACAAGAGCGGGCTGATCCCGCTGGCGCAGGGTCTGCACGATGCCGGGGTGGATATCGTCTCCACCGGATCAACCGCCAAGACCATCGCCGGCAAGGGGATTCCGGTCACACCGGTCGAGTTCGTCACCGGGTTCCCCGAGGTGCTCGACGGCCGGGTGAAGACCCTGCACCCGCATATTCACGCCGGCCTGCTGGCCGACACCCGCAATCCCGAACATGTTGCGGCACTGGAAAAGCTGAAGATCGAAGCGTTCGACCTGGTCGTCGTGAACCTCTATCCGTTCAGCGAGACCGTGGACTCAGGTGCTGATATCGACGAGTGCGTCGAGCAGATCGACATCGGCGGACCGTCGATGGTTCGGGCCGCAGCCAAGAACCACGCCAGCGTCGCGGTGGTGGTGGAGCCGCTGGGATACGACGGCGTGCTCGCTGCTGTCCGGGCCGGCGGGTTCACCTTCGATGAGCGAAAGAAGCTGGCTGCGCTGGCATTCCGGCACACCGCCGACTACGACGTTGCGGTGGCGGGCTGGATGCAGTCCACCCTGGTACCGCCGGCCGGTGACACCCCGGCCTTCCTCCCACCCTGGCTGGGCCGCAGCTGGCGGCGGCTCTCCCAGCTGCGCTACGGCGAGAACCCGCATCAGCAGGCCGCGCTCTACAGCGACGACGTCGGCTGGCCGGGTCTGGCGCAGGCCGAGCAGCTGCACGGAAAAGAGATGAGCTACAACAACTTCACCGACGCCGACGCCGCCTGGCGCGCCGCGTTCGACCACCAGCAGATCTGCGTGGCGATCATCAAGCACGCCAACCCGTGCGGCATCGCGATCTCGGCCGAGTCGGTGGCCGACGCCCACCGCAAGGCTCATGCCTGCGACCCGCTCAGCGCGTTCGGCGGGGTGATCGCCGCCAACACCGAAGTCACCTGCGAGATGGCAGAGCAGGTCGCTGAGATCTTCACCGAGGTGATCATCGCCCCCGCCTACGAGGAGGGCGCGGTCGAGATCCTGGGCCGCAAGAAGAACATCCGGGTCCTGGTTGCCGCCGAACCCACCCTCGGCGGCGTGGAGATCCGGCAGATCAGTGGCGGGCTGTTGATGCAGGAGCGCGACGAGATCAACGCCCCCGGCGACGACCCGGCGAACTGGACGCTGGCTGCCGGTGCGGCAGCCGACTCAGCGACCCTGGCGGACCTGGCGTTCGCATGGCGGACCTGCCGGGCGGTCAAGTCCAACGCGATCGTCATCGCAGCTGGCGGCGCCACCATCGGCGTCGGCATGGGACAGGTCAACCGGGTGGATGCGGCGCGGCTGGCGGTCGAACGGGGCGGTGACCGGGTGCGTGGCGCGGTGGCCGCCTCGGACGCCTTCTTCCCGTTCCCCGACGGACTGCAGGTGCTGACCGCGGCAGGAGTCAGGGCGATCGTGCACCCCGGCGGGTCCGTCCGCGACGACGAGGTGACCGCGGCGGCCGACGCGGCCGGAATCACGCTCTACCTCACCGGGGCACGGCACTTCGCGCACTAGGCCCTCCGGTCGATGTACTCCATGTAACCGCGGCCGGTGACCGGTTGGCCGCGCCAGCTGGACTCGTGGCGGAACCCGGTGACGAACCCGCTGCCGAGGCCGAAGGTGAACGTGGTGTCCATCTCCGCCGTCACGTCGAGCACCACCGTGCCGCCGTCGCCGACGGTGAAGCGGGTCACGGCGGGCACGCGCATCCCAATCCCGTACGGGGTGGGTTCGGGCGCCTCCCGATACCGCTCAACACGGAACTCGGCGCGACCGAGGCTGCGGCCGTAGGTGTTTCGGCTGCGGTGCAGGGCCGTGGTGATGAACGGCCTGCCGCCTATGCAGTGGTGGCTCAGCAACACCTGATCGTCATGCCCGAGATTGATGATCTGGTAGACGAAGAGGTCCAGCGGAGCCTTCAGCGACGTCGGAAGCGGTGTCGACCGGAGCTGGTAGGGACTCGGGCAGGCTCCGTACTCGAAGGCGCACAGCCCCGCGACATCGGTTGTCCCGGAGTCCGTCGAGAGCCGGCCGCGGTACTCGGTCAGCAGGCTCAGATGCCGGTAGACCGGGTTGCGCACGAACCAGGTGACCTTGTCGGTGTTGGTCAGCCGCAGCTCCGTCTCGACTCCGCCGAAGCGCCCGGTGAGGTGATAGTTCGGATAGCGGCCGGCGAGGGTCAGGTCGTCGCCGAAGCGCACCAGCGACCCGTCCGGCGCGGCGGTGAAGTCGCCGGCGGTCGAGTAGTTGCCGAAGTGCGCCGGATATGACGCCGCGGTGCCGATGACCACCGAGGCGTTGCGGCGCGGCACGTCGACCAGAGCGTGGTCGTTGTCGAAGGCCAGCGATCCGGTGGCGCCGATCAGGGACATCATCGACAGGAAGCGGTGCGGTTCGGGCAGTTCGGGGATCATCACCCCGTAGTGGGTCCAGCCGTATCGCCTGGAGTCGACGTTCGGCACCATGATGGCGGGTTCGTCGAAGGGTCGCGCCGATGCCGTTTCCGCGCTGTCCAGCACCGCCATCAGCCCGCTCAGTGTCCGGCGGATACCCGACGCCGCTGCCGCATACATGACGAGATCCTGTCAGAACGGCGACGGAACGCGGTTGCCGCAGACAACCACTCGACAGCAGCCGTAGCGTGGAGGCGTGACTGAGCACCCAGGCGACGCCGGCCGGCCCACCACCGTCGGCGCGCTGCGCGATTCCGGACACCGGGAGCGCAGCGTCAAGCAGGAGATCCGCGACAATCTGCTGGCCGCGCTGGCCGAGGGCGGCGACGTCTGGCCCGGCATCTTCGGATTCGAGGACACCGTGCTGCCGCAACTGGAGCGGGCACTGATCGCCGGGCACGACTTCGTGCTGCTCGGTGAGCGCGGTCAGGGCAAGACCCGGCTGCTGCGCTCGCTGGCCAACCTGCTCGACGAGTGGACGCCGGTGATCGCCGACGCCGAACTCGGCGAGCACCCGTACTCGCCGATCACGCCGGAGTCGATCCGGCGGGCCGCCGAACTCGGCGACGATCTACCGGTCAGCTGGCGGCACC
>JAPOHV010000118.1 GCA_029979305.1 Mycobacteriaceae bacterium
AGGGCGCCGCCGCCGTGATCGCTGTGCTGGTCAGCGCTGCCGGCCGTAGCGGTCGGCGAGTTTGTCTTCGACCGTGAGCGGTGTTTCGCCGGCGCCGGCACGGCTGCGCCGGGCCGCCTCCGCTCGGCGGGTCCGAAGTTCGGTGAACACGAAGTAGCCCAGGCCGATCGGCGCGAGGATGCCGAAGGCGATCCACTGGATGCCGTACGAGAGGAAGGGGCCGGCATCGAGTTGGGGCAGCGGCAGCACCTGCAGGCCGCCGGGTTGGTCGTCCACCAGTTGCAGATACGAGCCGGTCAGCGGCGTCCTGACGAGATCGGCCACCTGGGCGGTGTCGATCGCATAGACCTGCTGGTACCCCGCCTCGGTGAACGGCGGTCTGTCGTCGCCGGGGGCTGTCTGGGAATCCCGCAACCGCGCGGTGAGAGTCACCGTCCCGACGGGTGGAGCGGCGATCGGGGGAACTTCGTTGCCTTCCACCGGAGCCGTGTAGCCCCGGTTGACCAGAACGGTGGGCCCGCCGTCGACGGCGAAGGGCGCGAGAACCTCGTAGGCCGGCGCGCCGCCGACCACCCGGAGCCGCACGAGTACCTGTTTGTCGGCCAGATAGTGGCCGGTCGCGGTGACCCGACGCCACTGCGCATCGGGTGCTGACGAATCCTGCTGCGGCAAAACGGTTTGCACCGGGACCGGCTCGGCGGACATCGCGGACTCGATCTGCTGATTCTCCCGGGAGGTCCTGGTGTTCTTGCCCAGTTGCCAGGGGGCAAGAACCGTCAGGCACAGGTAGGTGAAGGCCAACACCACCAGGGCCAGGGCGATCCATCCCGGGCGGAACAGAAATGACAGCCGCTTCACCGGGCCGCCAACTGGTCGTCGACCCAGACATGCAGGCCCGGCAGCGCGGCCTCGATGACGTCGAAGGTCTCCACGAAGTCGGCGATACCCCCGTAGTAGGGATCCTCGACGTCGAGGGCGTGAACACCCGAGCGGGGATCGAACGAGCGCAACATCCGCAGCCGCTCGGGTGTCACCCCCCAGTCGGTGAGCAGCCGGAAATGATTGCGGCCCAGTGCCACAACCAGATCCGCGGACAGATGGTCCTCATTGACCTGGGCAGCGCGGTGCGAAGTGGGGTAGCCGCGTTCGGCCAGCACCCGAACTGCGCGTGAGTCCGCTCCGTCGCCGGCATGCCAGCCGCCGGTGCCCGCACTGGTGACCCTGACCAGTCCGGCCAGGTCGCGCCCGGTGATCTGATGGGCGAACATCTTCTCGGCCATCGGCGAGCGGCAGATGTTGCCCGAGCACACGAACGTCACGTGCAGCCGGTCGTCAGACACCCAGCACCTCCCGCAGTTCGCCGACCGTCGTCACATGTGCGGCGGCCGCCTCGGTGGCGTCGTCGCGACCGTAACCCCAGCCGACCACTACCGTGGCGATACCGTGCTCGGCGGCGCCGTCGACGTCGTGGGCGCGGTCACCGACCATCAGCACCCGTTGTGGCAGCGGCTCCAGCTGTGCCAGTGCATGCGCGAGCACTTCGGCCTTGGCCGCACGGGTTCCGTCGGTGGTGGCGCCCGCGATCACCTCGAAGTGACCGTCGATACCGAAGTGCTCGAGGATCCGCTGCGCGATCGGTTCGGCTTTCGAGGTCGCCACCGCCAACCGGACCCCGTCCGCCCGCAGGTCGTTCAGCAGCTCGACGATCCCGTCGAAGAGGGTGTTCATCGCCCAGCCCCGGCTGGTGTAGTCCGCACGATAGGCCGCCACCGCCTCGTCTGCCCGGTCGCCCAGCCCCAGGGTCTGCATCGTGTGGTGCATCGGCGGTCCCACCACCCGGGCGGCCAGGTCGCCGTCGGGGATCTGCGCGCCCACCGCTTCCAGAGCGTGCCGGAAGCTGGCGACGACGCCCTGGGCGGAGTCGGTCAGGGTGCCGTCGAGATCGAAGATCACCAACTCGGGCCTGGCGGTCGCGGGGGAGTTCACCCGTCCATTGTGGCGCGACCGCTTCGGCGGCTCCGCCGAGGAGGGGCCGACTACTGTGCTAAGGGTGAGCGGACAGTTTGTGCGCCCCGGTTCGCGATATCACGGCGACCAGGCTGTCGAACCCGGCCTGCTGGACTTCGCCGTCAATGTTCGGCACGCTGACACCCCCGACTGGCTGCGGCGACGTCTCGCGGCCAGGCTGTCCGATCTGGCCGCCTATCCCGCCGCCGCCGACCACGATGCGGCCGTCAGCGCCGTCGCGCGTCGCCACGGGGTGTCCGAGGACCGCGTGCTGTTGCTCGCGGGCGCCTCGGAGGGCTTCGCGCTGCTGCCCGCACTGCGGCCGGCGCTGGCCGCGCTGATCGCGCCGTCGTTCACCGAGCCGGAGGCGGTGCTGACCGCTGCGGGTATCCCGGTGCACCAGGTCGTCCTGCAGCCCCCGTTCCGGCTCGCCGCCACGCCCGTTCCGGAGGCGGCCGACCTGGTGGTGGTGGGCAATCCGACCAATCCGACCGGGGTGCTGCACCCGCGGGAGTCGGTGCTGGCGTTGCGCCGGCCGGGCCGGCTTGTGGTGGTCGACGAAGCGTTCGCCGACGCGGTCGCCGGTGAGCCTGAGTCGGTGGCGAGCCTGGACGACCCCGGCCTGCTGGTGTTGCGGAGTCTCACCAAGACGTGGGCGCTGGCCGGGCTGCGGGTGGGCTACGCGCTCGGCGATCCGCAGGTGCTGGCCCGGCTGGGTCGGCTGCGGTCACACTGGCCGTTGGGCACCCTGCAGTTGGAGGCGATCGCCGCGTGCTGCGAACCGGCCGCCGTGGCGGAAGCGTGCGCCGGCGCCCTGCGTCTCGGGGTGCTGCGCGGCGAGATGGCGGACGCACTGCTAGGTCTAGGCCTGGAGGTGGTCCCCGGCAGTGCGCCGTTCGTGATGTTCGCCGTTCCCGACGCTGAATTGGTGCGGAAACGATTGAGGGCCAACGGAATTGCCGTGCGGCGTTGCGATACCTTTGTCGGCCTGGAGCGGGCGAGCGGACATGGCTATCTGCGTGCCGCGGTGCGCCCGGAGTGGCCGGATCTGGTCGCCGCGGTTGCGGAGGCGCTGCGGTGAGCGTGCGACTGGCCGATGTGATCGCCGTGCTCGACGACGCCTACCCGCCCGCCCTGGCGCACGACTGGGACTCCGTCGGGCTGGTCTGCGGCGATCCGGACGATCCGGTCGACTCGGTGACGGTGAGCGTCGACGCCACCGAGGCGGTGGCCGCGACCGTTCGCCCGCGCGGGTTGCTGCTGGCACACCATCCGCTGCTGTTGCGTGGTGTGGACACCGTGTCGGCCGGTACCCCCAAGGGGTCCGTGATCCACGGCCTGATCCGCCGTGGTTCGGCGCTGTTCACCGCCCACACCAACGCCGACGCCGCCAGTCCCGGGGTCTCCGACGCACTCGCCGGCGCGCTCGGCCTGGTCGTCGAAGGTGTGCTCGATCCCGCCGCCGGGCCGGCACTGGACAAGTGGGTGGTCTTCGTTCCCGCCCCCGACGCGGGGGCACTGCGCGCGGCGCTGTTCGCCGCCGGCGCCGGCCGGATCGGCGATTACTCGCACTGCAGCTGGAGTGTGACGGGCATCGGCCAGTTCCTGCCCGGGGCGGGGGCCACGCCGACGATCGGCACCCTCGGGGCAGTCGAGCAGGTGGCTGAGGACCGTGTCGAGGTGATCGCCCCGGCAGTCCTGCGCGCAGCGGTCCTGGCGGCCATGCGCGCCGCCCACCCCTACGAGGAACCCGCCTTTGATGTCTTCAGCCTGGCGGCGCTTCCCGCCGGTGTGGGCATCGGCCGGATCGCCCGGCTGGCGAGCCCGGAGCGGTTCGCCGCGTTCGTCGCCCGGGTGAACTCGTCTCTGCCGCAAACCAGTTGGGGGGTTCGCGCTGCCGGTGACCCGGACGCCACGGTGGAGCGGGTGGCCGTCTGCGGTGGGGCCGGCGACTCGCTGCTGGCCGCCGCGCGCGGCGCCGGGGTGCAGGCCTACCTCACCGCTGATCTGCGCCACCATCCCGCCGACGAGCATCGCCGGGTCAGCGATGTCGCGCTGGTCGACGTCGCTCACTGGGCCAGTGAGTACCCGTGGTGCAGCCAGGCCGCCGAACTTCTCCGGTCGCACTTCGGAGATGCTCTGGAAGTGGAGGTCAGTCCGTTGCGCACCGACCCGTGGAATATCGAATACGCCGGAAGGTCGTCATGAAAGCTGAAGTGGCACAGCAACGCGCGCTGCTCGATCTCGCCGAGTTGGACGCCGAGCTCACCCGCCACGCGCACCGCGCCACCCATCTGCCCGAACAGCAGCGGTTCGACGAACTCGAGACCCAACAGCGCGCCATCGCCGACCGGCTCGCCGTCGTCGGACTCGCGATGGAAGACCTCGACTCTCAGATCGCCAAGCTGGAGTCCGAGGTCGACGCCGTGCGTAAACGCGAGGACCGCGACCGCGGACTGCTCGACTCGGGCACCCTGAGCGACCCCAAGCAGTTGGCCGAGCTTCAGCACGAACTGGGCACGCTGGAACGCCGCCAGGCAAGTCTGGAGGACACCCTGCTGGAAGTCATGGAGCGCCGTGAAGAAGTGGCCGCCGACCAGGCCCGTGAGCAGACTGCACTGGACGCGGTCGAGCGTGATCTGGTCGCAGCCCGCGCTGATCGCGATGCGGCGCTCGGCGGGGTCGAGGAGAGCCGCACCGGCGCCGCTGCCCGCCGGGCAGAGGTCGCGGCAGGGATGGAGGGCGAACTGCTCGAACTCTATGAACGGCAACGCGCCGCAACCGGTGTCGGCGCAGGCCGGCTGCTGGGCCACCGATGCGGGGCATGCCGGATAGAACTCGACCGGGGCGAGTTGGCGCGGATTTCCGCGGCTGCCGATGACGAGGTGCTCCACTGCCCCGAGTGCCGGGCTATCCTGTTGCGGCTCAAGGAAACCGGCCTGTGACCCGACCGCGATGAGAGTGATCATCGAAGCCGACGGGGGTTCGCGCGGAAATCCCGGACCGGCCGGGTTCGGGTGCGTGGTCTGGGCCGACGACCACGCCACCGTTCTAGCCGAACACCGCCAGCCCATCGGGGTCACCACGAACAACGTCGCCGAATACCGCGGCCTCATCGCAGGACTGGAGGAGGCCCGACGGCTCGGCGCCGACCAGGTCGAGGTGCGGATGGATTCCAAACTCGTCGTCGAGCAGATGAGCGGCCGCTGGAAGGTCAAACATCCCGGTCTTGCCGAACTGCACCAGCAGGCGCGTGCTCTGGCGTCGACCTTCGAAGCCGTGCGGTTCGGGTGGATACCCCGCGAACAGAACAAGCACGCCGACCGGCTGGCCAACGAAGCGATGGACGGCGCGGGCCCGAGCGAGGGGGATTGGGAGCCGCCCGCGCCGCCGCCGATCGCGTCGGATCCGCCGCCGAGTGCGGTGGCGGTGCCGCCCTCGTCCTGGACCGGTAACCGCGGCGCCCCCACCCGGCTGCTGTTGTTGCGGCACGGCCAGACCGAGCTGTCCCGCCAGCGTCGCTACTCCGGGCGCGGCAACCCCGACCTGACCGAGGCGGGGCGGTGTCAGGCCGAGGACGCCGCGCGCTACCTGGGGTCCAAGGGCGGGATCGCCGCCGTCGTCAGTTCCCCGTTATCCAGGGCTCACGACACCGCGAAGGCGGCGGCCGATGCTCTCGGGCTGGCCGTCACGGTAGACGACGACCTCATCGAGACCGATTTCGGCGAGTGGGAGGGTCTGACGTTCCTCGAGGCCGCCCAGCGTCATCCCGAGGTTCACAGTCGGTGGCTTCGCGACACCAGCCTTGCGGCGCCCGGCGGTGAGAGCTTCGACGAGGTCGCCCTGCGGGTGGCGCGCGCCCGCGATCGCCTGCTGGCCGAGCACGGCGGATCGACCGTGTTGGTGGTCTCCCACGTCACGCCCATCAAGACGCTGCTCAGGCTGGCGCTCGACGCCGGGACGTCGGTGCTGCACCGGCTGCATCTGGACCTGGCATCGCTGAGCATCGCCGAGTTCTACCCCGACAACGGCTCCTCGGTCCGACTGGTCAACGACACCTCCTACTTGAGGGGCTGACATGTCGGACGAGCACCACCACCAACACCGGGCCGCCTGGGAGGAGCACTACGCGGCCAAGCCGCAGGTGTGGAGCGGCCGGGTGAATGCCCGGCTGGCCGAGACCGTTCCCACGCTGGCCGGCACGCGGGCGCTGGACCTTGGCTGCGGCGAGGGAGCCGACGCCGTCTGGCTCGCCGAGCACGGCTGGACCGTGGTGGCCGTCGACGTCTCCGAGACAGCGTTGGAACGGGCCGGCGCCGCCGCGTCGGCCCGAGGAGTCGCTGACCGGATCGACTTCCAGTGCCACGACCTCACCAGCAGTTTTCCCCGGGGCTCCTTCGATCTGGTGTCGGCGCAGTTCCTGCACAGCACCGTCGAGATGGACCGCTCCGACATCCTGCGCCGGGCCGCTGCGGCGGTCGCCCCGGGAGGCGTGCTGCTGATCGTCGATCACGCGGCCGCCCCGCCGTGGGCCACCAAGATGCACCACCACGAATTCCCCACCGCCGAGGAGGTAGTCGCGGGCCTGGGGCTGGACGAGGGGTGGGAGAAGCAGATACGCAGCGTCGAACGCAGCGCCCGCGGGCCCGAGGGTCAAGAGGTGACTCTGCTCGACAATGTGATCCTGCTGCGCCGCATCACGCCGGCAGGCCGATGAAATAGTCTTCGGGTCGAAATGAAAAACGAAAAGAACGACTCCGATACCTCCGCGGACCTGCACGGCGCGACCGTCCGCCGGCTTCTGCGCGGTGCGGTGAGCCGCGGCGAGATCACGGTGGCCGCCGTTCCCGGGATGGTGGACGACTACGTGAAGATGTGCGACGACATCTTCATTGCGATGGGTGTCCGCTATAGCGCCGAGGACCTGCAGCGGCTGCGCACCGTCCTGGCCGGGCAACTCGCGGCGGCATACTCCGCGTCGTCGCGCTCGAGCATCGTGATCACCTACGAGATCCCAGTCGGTACCGTCGCCAACTACCAGGTCCGGCCGCACTGGTTCACCGTCAGCCAGGCCTACGACAACTGGGTGGCCACCCGCGAGCCACCGCTTTTCGGCACCGAACCCGATGCCCGGGTGTGGGCAGCGGCCTCGGCCGCCGGCGATCCGTCCTCGTTCCCGATTCTCGACATCGGCGCCGGAACCGGGCGCAACAGCCTTGCCCTTGCGCGCCGTGGTCACCCGGTGGATGCCGTCGAGATGAGCGGGGGATTCGCCGCGATCCTCGGCGAGGAGGCACGTCGCGACGGTCTCAACGTGCGGGTCCTGCAGCGCGACGTCTTCGAGACCCGCGCCGATCTGCGCACCGACTATCAGCTCATCGTGCTCTCGGAGGTGGTCTCGGACTTCCGCACCACCGAGCAGGTGCGGAGGATGTTCGAACTCGCCGCGGCCTGCCTCGCCCCGGGTGCGCACCTGCTGTTCAACGTCTTCCTGGCCCGCGACGGCTACCAGCCAGACGCTGCGGTCCGGCAACTCGGGGAGCAGACCTACACGTCGATCTTCACCTATCCGGAGTTGGCCGAGGCGGCGTCGGGCCTGCCGCTGGAACGGGTCTCCGACGAGTCGGTCTATGACTACGAGAAGGCAAACCTGCCCGCCGAGAAGTGGCCGCCAACCAGTTGGTACGCCAACTGGGTCAGTGGGCTGGACGTGTTCGACGTCCCGCGCGAGGAGTGCCCGATCGAGTTGCGCTGGCTGGTCTACCGGAAGAACTGAAACACCCGTTTGGGGGAAGACCGACCCCGCGCAGTACGTTGATAACTGCGGACGAGTTGGCCGGGCGGCCGCGGCCCACTGGCGACAGCGGGTCGAGGAAAGTCCGGACTTCACAGAGCAGGGTGATTGCTAACGGCAATCCGAGGTGACTCGCGGGACAGTGCCACAGAGAACAGACCGCCACCCTTCTCCGGAAGGGCGGTAAGGGTGAAACGGTGCGGTAAGAGCGCACCAGCATCCCGGGTGACCGGGATGGCTCGGTAAACCCCACCCGAAGCAAGGCCAAGAGGCCGCACTGCGGTGCGGCTGCGCAGGCGCTCGAGGGCTGCTCGCCCGAGCCTGCGGGTAGGCCGCACCAGGCACCCGGCGACGGGTGTCGCAGATGGATGGTCGCCGCCACTGCGCTTGCGCAGTGGAACAGAATCCGGCTTACAGGCCAGCTCGTCCGCCCCTCGTCCCCCGGCCTTTCCCGGGGGTTTAGCCGGACCCGCTCGCCTCGAATAAAACCTTCGGCAGACGTGGTTTCCTGCGGTCCGCTCGTATTACGATCAGCCAGAGACGGGGGTCAGGGCAGGGAGCCCTATCGTGGGAACGCCGATGTGCGCGGGACGGGTCGCCTCGGTGTCCGTCGCGCTCGGCATCGGCCTGTCCATCGGCGTCGCCGGGCCGGCCTGCGCCACACCCTCGGACTCTCCGCCCGATACGCCGTCCGCCGAACAACCCGACGCTGGCCGCCCCGAGGAAGCCGCACCGCCCCCGGGCCGCCGTTCCAGCCGTAAACCGCCCTCGGCCGCGTCGGCAAGTCCGGGCGTTGTCGCTCCGGGCCGTGGCAGAAGCCAATCCGCCACAGCTGTGCCGCCCCGTCCCTCGGCCACGTCGAGGAATGAGGTCCCTGATTCCGGGGCCGCGCGCGGCAAGGTCGCACCGGCCCAGGCCTGGCGAGCCCCTGCCTCCGCGGTGGGCCCGTCTCTGCTGCGTGCCGAG
>JAPOHV010000032.1 GCA_029979305.1 Mycobacteriaceae bacterium
AACGCGTTGTCGAGATCGCCCGGGAAGCTTTCGACTCGGGCGACTATCGTTGGGCGGCAACGCTGTTGGACCACGCCGTCTTCACCGACGAGCACCACGCCGGCGCCCGTGCACTGTACGCCGAGACCCTCGAGCAGCTGGGCTACGGCGCCGAGTGCGCCACCTGGCGAAACTTCTTCCTGTCCGGCTCGACCGAACTGCGCAGTGGAAACTTCGGCACTCCGGTGAGCACCACGGCACCGACCATGCTGAGCCAGCTAACCCCTGAGCAGATGTTCGACATCCTCGCGCTGTCGATCAACGGGCCGCGAGCCTGGGACCTGGACCTGGCGATGGACGTGACCTTCACCGACCTCGACGCCAACTACCGGCTCACGTTGCGCAACGGAGTGCTGGTCTACCGCAGGCGTCCCGCCGAGCCCGCCACCGCGGCGGCTACGGTGACACTGGCCGCCAAGATGCGCCTCATGGCTGCGGCCATGGGGGACTTCGCCTCGCCGGGTCTGCAGATCACCGGCGACACCGCGGCGCTGCAGACCTTGATGAGTGTGTTGGACAAACCCGACCCGAACTTCAACATCGTCACGCCCTGAAGGAGCAACCGATGAGCAACCAGCATGTGAACCTGACCGGCGACGAGCAGTCCCTGGTCGACCAGACCGACCCCGCGGCGCTGGACCGGATGGATGAGAGGGCCCTCAAGGAGCTGCAGAACCGGCTGCGCAAGGCCCGCGAGAAGAACTTCAGCCTGCTGCGCCGGCAGGGGGCGGCCCGGGTCAAGGCCGAGGGCGGCCGCGGCGCCGCCGAGCAGGCCAACCAAAGGCGCGGCGACAAGGTCGATGTCCTCGACGAGGCGCTGGCCCGGGTGGGCGAACGGTTGGACGCCCTCAGCGAGTAGGACTCACGGGAACCCGCCGTCGGCGTGCAGGATCGCCCCGGTGGTGTAACTCGACGCGTCCGACATCAGGAACAGCGCCGCCCCGACGATCTCCGCCGGGTCCCCGGCGCGCCCCAGCGCATAACCGGCGAACGGGTTCACATCGCCGAGCTGCCAGGCCTTGCTGATGTCGGTCAGAAACGGCCCGGGCATCAGCGTGTTCACCCGCACCGCCGGCCCGTAGGCCTTCGCCAGCCCCTCGGTCAGCGCGTTGAGACCGGCCTTGGCCGCCGCGTAGGGCAGATACGACGGGTGCGGGCGCAGCGACCCGTGCGTGCTGACGTTGACGATCACCCCGCCGCCGGCGGCCGCCATCCGCTCACCGGCCAGCACCGACAGCCGGAACGGGCCCTTGAGGTTCAGGTTCACCACCGTGTCGAACAGCTTCTCGGTGACGTCGCCCAGCGACCCGTAGGTGGGGGACATGCCGGCATTGTTCACCAGGACGTCAAGCCTGCCGAACCGCGCGTAGACCGCCTCTATCAGGCCGTCCAGCTCATCCCAGCGGCCGACGTGCACGGCGTAAGGCATTGCGCTGCGGCCGGTTTCGGCCTCGATCAGCTCGGCGGTGGCCACGCAGGTGTCGTACTTGCGGCTGGCGATCACCACGTCGGCCCCGCAGCGCGCCGCCGCGAACGCTATCTCCCGGCCCAGCCCGCGGCTACCGCCGGTGACCAGCACCACCCGGCCGGTGAGGTCGAACAGCCGATCCGCGTACCCGCCGCTCATCGAAGCCCCTTCCGCCGCGAACCCTTATGGTGGCACGCGTGCAGGTGTTGCTCATCCGGCATGCGCTGCCGTTGCGCACCCGGGCCGGCGAGGGCTCGGATCCCGAACTCGCCGAGTTGGGCCGGGAGCAGGCGCGCCGATTACCCGACGCGCTGGCGAGGTTTCCCATCCGCCGCCTCTACAGCAGCCCGCAGCGCCGGGCGGTGCAGACCGCCGAACCCGTGGCCGCGGCCACCGGCCTGGCCGTCGACGTCGACGAGCGGCTGGCCGAATACGACCGCGCCATGTCGCACTACATCCCGCTGGAACAGGTGCGCGCCGAACGCCCCGAGGACTGGAACCGGATGGCGAGCGGCCGGCTGCCCGGCGGGGTCGACGCGGCGGCGTTCGGCCGGCGGGTGTGGGATGCGCTGCGCGACGTGGCCGCCGGGTCTGGACACGACGACACCGTCGCGGTGTTCAGCCACGGGGGAGTGATCAACCTGGTGCTGCACCAGGTGCTCAAGACCGCCAAACCGCTGTCGTTCCCCATCGACTACGCGTCGGTCACCGCGCTGCGGTACTCGCGCAGCGGCGCGTTCACCGTGGGCGGGGTCAACAGCATCGAGCACGTGTGGGACCTGCTGCCCCACCGGCTGCGCTGACGCGCTGGATCAGTTACTGCTTGAGGGCGAACTTCAGGTTCTTCTTCGCCACCCGGCGCAGCTGGAACATCCGCGCAGCGCTGACCAGTCCGGTGATCAGGCCGCCGCACACCGCGGCGAGCAGGATCGCCACCCCCAGCGGCAGGTTCCAGTGCCAGTTGAGGAAGGTGAACGGGGTCGAGGCGGTGTTCTGGGTGATGAAGGTCAACAGCACGATCAGGACGAGGAACCCCAGGATCAGCGAGGTCCACAGCGCGGCTGCCCGGGTGAACTTGACGTCTTCGACCTGTACGGCGGTTGCGTCGGACACCGGGGGCACCGGCTCGCCCGGTGCGGCATTCGGTTCGCTGCTCATGACGACATCCTCGCCTGTCGGGCCACGGAAGGAAACAACCAAACCGGCAACGGGACGGTAACGGATGCCGGCCAGCCGATAGGGTCGTGCCAACAGGGCTGAAAGGACGCCGATGAAACCGTCCCTACGCTGGTTTTTCGCCGCGGTGATGACGGTACTGCTGCCGGCCACGGCCGGGTGCGGCAGTTCCAACCCGCTCGGTGGCGGCGCAGCCTCCGGCGACCTGAAGTCGGTGGTGGTGGGATCGGCGGACTTCCCGGAATCCAAGATCGTCGCCGAGATCTACGCCGGGGCGCTGGAGGCCAACGGGTTCACCGTGGTCCGGCAGTTCGGCATCGGCAGCCGGGAGACCTACATCCCCGCCCTGCGCGACCACTCCATCGACCTGATCCCCGAGTACACCGGGAACCTGCTGCAGTACTTCAACCCCAAGAGCACCGCGTCGGCCCCCGGCGACGTCGAACTGGCGCTGTATCGGGCGCTGCCGGGGGATCTGGCGATCCTCAACCCGGCCCCGGCCAACGACACCGACACAGTGACCGTCACCGCAGCCACTGCCGCCAACTGGGGCCTCAAGACCATCGCCGACCTGGTGCCGCACGCCGCGGAGGTGAAGTTCGGCGCACCGTCGGAGTTCCTCAAACGCCAGCAGGGCCTGCCCGGACTGAAGGCCAAGTACGGCCTGGAGATCAAGCCGGACAACTTCGTCGCCATCAGTGACGGCGGCGGCCCGGCCACGGTGAAGGCGCTGTCTGCGGGAACCGTCACCGCCGCCAACATCTTCAGCACCTCACCGGCGATCCCGCAGAACAAGTTCGTGATACTCGAGGACCCCAAGAACAATTTCCTGCCGGGAAACGTTGTGCCGCTTCTGAGTTCGCAAAAGAACTCCGAGGAGCTCAAGAAGGTGCTCAACGCGGTGTCGGCGCGCCTGACCACCCGGGATCTCACCGACCTCAACGCCTCGGTGTCGGGCAACTCCGGAATCGACCCCGACGAGGCGGCGCGGCACTGGCTGGCGGCCAACGCCTTCGACGCCCCGATCGGCAAGTGATGATCACCTTCACCGGCGTCACCAAGCGCTATCCCGACGGCACCGTCGCCGTCGACGACCTCAGCCTCGATGTCCCCGCCGGCAGCCTCACCGTCTTCGTCGGCCCCTCCGGGTGCGGCAAGACCACCTCGATGCGGATGATCAACCGGATGGTCGAGCCGAGCTCCGGTACGGTCAGCGTCGACGGCCGTGACGTGGCCGGCGTCGACCCGGTGAAGCTGAGGCTGGGCATCGGTTACGTGATCCAGAGCGGCGGGCTGATGCCGCACCAACGGGTGATCGACAACGTCGCCACCGTGCCGGTGCTGCGCGGCGAATCGCGGCGTGCTGCCCGCCGCGCCGCATACGGGGTGCTGGAGCGGGTCGGACTGGATCCCAAACTCGCGCAACGCTATCCAGCTCAGCTCTCCGGCGGACAGCAGCAGCGGGTCGGGGTGGCCCGAGCGCTGGCGGCCGACCCGCCCATCCTGCTGATGGACGAACCGTTCTCCGCGGTCGACCCGGTGGTCCGAGATGAGTTGCAGGCCGAGATCCTGCGACTGCAGAGCGAACTGCGCAAGACCATCGTGTTCGTCACCCATGACATCGACGAGGCGGTAAAACTCGGGGACGCGGTCGCCGTCTTCGGTGTCGGCGGCAGACTCCAGCAGTACGACGCACCCGCCCGGCTGCTGTCCAACCCGGCCAACGACTTCGTCGCCGGCTTCATCGGCAATGACCGCGGCTACCGGCTGCTGCAGTTCTTCAGCGCGTCCACCCTTGAGCTGCAACCGGTTCCGACGGTCGTCGAGGACGATCTCGACGCGCTCTACCTGGCGCCCGACGAATGGCGGTTGGTCACCGCCGACGGCGGTATCCCGTTCGGCTGGATCGATGCAGCCGGCACCGACCGGCATAGAAACGGCGCCGGCCTGTACGACAGCGTGACGGCCGGCGGTTCGCTTTTCCGCCGCGACGGCACGCTGCGCGCGGCGCTGGACGCGGCGCTGTCCTCGCCGTCGGGTATCGGGGTGTGCGTCGACGAGCACGGCGCGGTGCTGGGCGGAACACCGGCCGAGGACGTCGTCGACGCGATGGAATCCCAACGCCACCAGGCGCCGGCCGGGGCGGACTGACCCCCGTGCGCTACCTGCTGACCCATCTCCACTCGGCCTGGGCGCTGACGCAGATCCATCTGCGGCTCTCGCTGGTCCCGTTGGTCCTCGGTCTGCTGATCGCGGTGCCGTTGGGGGCGTTCATATGGCGCCGCACCGGGCTGCGGCGGGTAACCACGCTGGCGGCCAGCATCATCTTCACCATCCCGTCGCTGGCGCTGTTCGTCGTCCTCCCGTTGATCATCCCCACCCGCATCCTCGACGAGACCAACGTGATCGTCGCGCTGACGCTCTACACCACCGCGCTGCTGGTCCGCGCCGTGCCCGAAGCGCTCGATGCGGTACCCGACCACGTCCGCGACGCCGCCTCGGCCGTCGGTTACACCCGGGTGGGTCAGCTGCTGAAAGTCGAACTGCCGCTGTCACTTCCGGTGCTCGTCGCGGGGCTGCGGGTGGTGGCCGTCACCAACATCTCGATGGTCGCCGTTGGCTCGGTGATCGGGATCGGCGGCCTGGGAACCTGGTTCACGGAGGGTTACCAGTCCGACAAGAGCGATCAGATCGTGGCCGGGATCATCGCGATCTTCCTGCTGGCGATCGTCGTCGACGTCCTCATCCTGCTGGCCGGCCGGCTGATCACCCCGTGGGCGCGCGCGGCGAAGGCGGCGGCGTGAATTTCCTGCAGCAGGCGCTGGCTTACATCTTCACCGCCGAGAACTGGCCGGGCCGGGCGGGTCTGGGCGCCCGCATCCTCGAGCATCTGCAGTACACCGGGGTGGCGGTGGCGGTCTCGGTGCTGATCGCCATCCCGGTCGGGCTGATCATCGGACACACCGGACGCGGTTCGGTCCTGGTGGTCACCGCCGTCAACGCGCTGCGGGCGCTGCCCACCCTGGGCGTGCTGCTGCTCGGCGTGCTGCTGTGGGGGCTGGGGCTGGTGCCGCCAACGGTGGCGCTGATGCTGCTCGGCATACCCCCGCTGCTTGCCGGCACCTACTCCGGGATCGCCAACGTCGACCCCAGGATCGTCGACGCCGCCCGCTCGATGGGCATGACCGAGTGGCGGGTGCTGTGCAAGGTCGAGATCCCCAACGCGCTGCCATTGATCCTCGGCGGTCTGCGCACCGCCACCCTCCAGATCGTCGCCACCGCGACGATCGCCGCATACGCCAGCCTCGGTGGTCTCGGCCGCTATCTGATCGACGGCATCAAGGTGCGGCAGTTCTATCTGGCTCTGGTGGGCGCGCTGATGGTGACGGTGCTGGCGCTGCTGCTCGATGGTCTGCTGGCGCTGCTGGTGTGGGTGTCGGTGCCAGGCAGCGGCAGGCTGCGCCGCCGGCTGCCGCAGCCGCTGCTCGACGACGAAGTGCGGCTGGAGTCCGGGCCGCGCGGCAGGGCTCCCGACTACAGCGCCGACGGTGCGTCCCTTACGGTGGAGGGGTGGTGACCGAAGCCGATGGTGCCGTGGCGCGCGAGTGGCCCGCAGTCCTGACCTGGCGTTCCCACGACCAGACGCGGATGGAGTCGGCGCGGGTTCAGCTGTCCGGCAACCGGATCAGGGCGACGGGCCGGATCGTGGCCGCCGCGTCGGCGACCAATCCGGCGTTCAACGCCTCCTACGATCTGGTGACCGACGACACCGGCGCCACCAAGCGACTGTCGCTGGACGTGAGCACGGCCGAGCGGGACCGGCAGCTCTCGATCGCCCGCGATGAAGAGAACAAGTGGCTCATCTCCGGCTTCGAGGGCGAGTCGCGGGAGGACTTCGGCGACGCCCTCGACGTCGACGTGATGCTCAGCCCGTTCTTCAACGCGCTGCCGATCCGGCGGCTGGGGCTGCACCGCGCCGTCGAGTCGGTGAGCGTGCCGGTGGCCTACGTCGACGTGCCCGACCTGAGTGTGGTGCCGGCGACCATCACCTACAGCAGCACCGGCGCCGGGGGCCGTATCGGCGTGCAGTCACCGGTCGCCGACGCCATCCTCACCGTCGACGACGACGGGTTCATCGTGGACTATCCGGGCCTGGCAGAGCGGATCTGATCACCGCGCCGGCCCGCCCGGCGGCGGCGAGTTCCTCGCGCCAGTTCTCCGCACCGATCACCGTCGCGACGACGTCGGGCCGCGGGAAGTGATCGAACCGGACCCGCGCCGCGTGGCCGAGGTCGACCAGTTCGGCCACCGAGTCGCGATCCATCAGGGTGCGCCGGGCGTGTCCGAGCAACTCCATCGCATGGTCGAGGGTGGGGACGAGTTGGTCGGCGTTGGCCTCGCACATCGCCCGCACCAGATCCGGTGAGGTCGCCGCCACCCGGGTGCCGTCGCGGAAGGATCCGGCGGCCAGCGCGAAGGCCAGCGGCACCTCACCGGCGGTGGCGGCCAGCGCCTCGGCCAGCAGGTGCGGCAGATGCGAGATCGCCGCCGCGGCGGCGTCGTGCTCGTCGGACTTCGCCGGCACCACCACGCTGCCGCAGTCCAGCGCCAGGTACATCACCTTGGTCCAGATGGCGGGGTCGACGTGGGGGTCGACGGCCACCACCCACGGCGCCCCGCGGAACAGGCTCGCGTCACCGGCGATCCACCCGGAGTAGGCGGTGCCGGCCATTGGGTGCCCCCCGACGTAGCGGTCGAGCAGGCCCGCCGCGCGCACCTCGGCGAGCACCGGGCCCTTGACGCTGATGACGTCGGTCAGCGGGCAGTCGGCGGCGAGGTCGGTGATGTGGCCGAGCAGGTGGCCCACCGCGGGCATCGGGACCGACAGCACGATCAGCGCCCGCCGCTCGGCGGCCCACGTCAGCGCCGCGGTCAGATCGGTGGTCGCCTCGAAGCCGTCCGCCCGGGCGGCCAGGGCGCCTTCGGCGGAGCGGTTGTAGCCGAAGGCCGCCCGCCCCGAGGCCACCGCCGCGCGCAACACCGACCCGCCGATCAGCCCGAGCCCCAGCACGCACACCGGTGTTGTCGCCACGCCTTCCAGGTTGGCACATCGGCGTGACCCCGGCCGGTAGGCGTGCGCTGGTCACCCGGGTGCGCAGCGACTAGCGTTACCGGCCATGGCGGCACAGCGGGCAGAGCGGGGGCAGGAGTCCGACACCCCCTACGGGTTCGCGGTCGCCGTGGTGCGCGAGGGCGCCACCTGGAAATGCTCGCCGCTGAGCACTGCGGCGCTGACCAGCCTGACCAGTGCGGAAACCGAGTTGCGGGAGCTTCGCAGCGCCGGTGCGGTGTTCGGGCTGCTCGATGTCGACGACGAGTTCTTCCTGATCGTGCGCCCCGCCCCGGCCGGGACGCTGCTGCTGCTCTCCGATGCCACCGCCGCCCTGGACTACGACATCGCCGCCGAGGCGCTGGAGAAACTGGACGCCGACATCGCCCCGGAGGACCTTGAGGACTCCGAGCCGTTCGAGGAGGGCGATCTCGGTGTGCTCGCCGACGTTGGCCTTCCCGAGGCCGTGCTGGGCGTGATCCTCGCCGAGACCGACCTCTACGCCGACGAGCAGATCGGCCGCATCGCGCGCGAGATGGGATTCGCCGACGAGCTGTCGGCGGTGCTCGACCGCCTCGAACGTTGAGTACCGACGAGTCGCTGATCCGCGCGGCCATCGCCGCCGCCCGCGCCGCCGGCCCCGACGACGTCCCGATCGGCGCGGTGGTGTTCGCCGCCGACGGCACCGAGCTGGCCCGCGCCGCCAATGCCCGTGAGGCCCTTGGTGATCCGACCGCACACGCCGAGATTCTGGCGCTGCGTGCCGCAGCTCGTGTATCCGGCGACGGCTGGCGGCTGGAGGGGGCCACCTTGGCGGTGACGGTCGAGCCGTGCACCATGTGCGCGGGCGCGCTGGTGATGGCCAGGGTGGGACGGCTGGTGTTCGGAGCGTGGGAGCCCAAGACCGGGGCGGCCGGCTCGCTGTGGGATGTGGTGCGCGACCGGCGGCTGACCCACCGCCCGCAGGTGCGCGGCGGAGTGCTGGCCGCCGAGTGCGCGGAGTTGCTGGAGGGGTTTTTCGCCGCGCACCGCGATTTGGGCTAGTCCGACCCGAACCGTAGGATTCGCGGCGGTGGCGTGTCCGAGCGGCCTAAGGAGCACGCCTCGAAAGCGTGTGAGGGGTAACCCCCCTCCGAGGGTTCAAATCCCTCCGCCACCGCCATTGTGTTGAGTCGGGTCATGGGTTACACATGAGTCGGGTCATCGGTGACAGGGAGCCCCGGCTGTTGGCCGGGGTTTTTCTGTTTGTTGGGCCAGTAGTTTTTGGTCGGGTTGATGTGGTGGGTGGCCAGTAGTTGGTGGCTGGTTTTGCTGATGACGGTGACGGTCGTGGTGGTGATCAGGATCAGCACGGCGGTGCCTGCGTGACGGCGGCCGATGCCGAGGTGGTGGAGTGTGCTGGCGTGGCGCAGGGTGAGTTTGCCGAATTGGTCGACGGTGTCGTGGCGGATGCGCAGGTTTTCAGCGGTGCCGGCAGGGACGGCCTTGGGTAGGGCATGGTAGGCGGCCTGGGGGGTGTTGCGCCGGTGGTGGGCGCGGTGTGGGCGTTCGGTGTTGTAGATGCCGGCGAAGGTGCTGAGTAGCTGCTGTAGCTCGGTGATCGTTTCCGGTCGCGGCCGGCTGCTGAGCCAGAGTTTGAGGGTGCGGTGGAACCGCTCGATCTTGCCCTGGGTTTGGGGGTGGCCGGGTTGTCCGTTCTTCTGGGTGATTCCCAGGCTGGCGATGAGGCGTTCGAAGTTGTTGTGGCCCTGAGTGAATCGTGATGTGTAGACCGCACCGTTGTCGGTGAGGGTGGAGGCCGGCAGCCCGTGGGTGTTGGCGGTGTCGATGAAGCTTGCGACGACTTCGGCGACGGTGACGCGGTGGTAGGCGGTGCAGTCCAGCAGGTAACGGGAGTGGTCGTCGAGCCAGGAGAGTATTTCGGCGTCGGTGCCGTCGGCCAGGGCCCAGTGGGTGACGTCGGACTGCCAGCATTCGTTGGGCTGGGATGCTTGAAAGCGGCGGTAGGAACTCTTGGGGCGCTTGCGTGGTTGGGGGGTGATCAGGCCGTGGTGGTGCAGGATGCGCCGGATCGTGGAGGTAGAGGGCACCGGTAGGCCCTGTTGTTCGAGGTGCCATTGCAGGGTCACCGGCCCGGCGTCGAGTCCTTCGTCGGTGAGCCGCTCCCTGGTGTTCACGATCGCGGCGATGACCTCATCGGCGACCGCGCGGGGGTTGCTGGCCGGGCGTCGGGATCGAGGGTCGACAGCATCGAGTCCACCTTCCCGGTACCGCTTGAGCAGCCGGTGAACGTGCTGGCGGGACATCCCGTACCGCTCGGCGGCGGCACTGACGCTGAGGTTTCCCGAGACCACTTCCAACACCACGACGCGGGGCTTCGACATGAGCCATGACTGTCACCTATGACGCGACTCATCACCGCCCCGTTGCTGGTGTCACCCATCACCCGACTCATCTGTCACCTATGTCGTGACTTCACACACCTCCGCCACCGCCATCTTCACCCGGCCTCACCGCGTTGACGGACATCAGCTTCACAGCTAAGGTTTGCCTTATTCACGGCAAAATCTCAGTGACTGGGAAGCGCGGGTGGGGATGTCGGTAGGAGAACGGGGTGCCCGCGCTGGGGCTGCGGCGTTCGCCCTGGGACTGGCCCTGAGCGGACCGCACGGCGCAACGGCCATGGCCGAACCGACCGGCCCCGATCCCTCCCCTGCCGTGAGCGCTCCCCAGCAGCAACCGGACGCCGGCCCCGCCCGGATTCGGCTGTCCCTGCCAGTCCAGACCCGCGTTCGGGACCTCGGCGTGAACCGTCGACGTGGCGAGGTGCCCCGCGCCACGCGCGCGGCAGGCCAGCCACCGCTCCCGACGAAGGCGCCACGGGCGAGCCGCGGGGCCAAGGCCCGGCCAACGGTCGGGATCGTCCCGGCCGGTGACGTCGCTTCGGTGATCGGACAGCCTCGAACCGCACCGCCCGCAGCCGCCGCAACCCCGGTCGAGCGGGCCGGCAATGTCACGGCCCGGTCCGCTCCGCAGCGCGTGCGGGCGGCCGCTGTCACACCATCCGGTCTGCTGGCCGCGGTGACATCCCGGCCGGCTGCCGGCGCCACCGCAAGGGCGGGCACCGTGCCGCCCGCTCTGGCCAAGCCGGTTGCCGCGATCGGTGCCGCGGTCAACCGATTCTTCGAAACCACCGCCAACTGGCTTTCCGGTCTGCCGCGAGGCCCGGTCGTAACCTTCTTCGAAGGCGCCTTGGAGCGGGTTCGCCGCCAGCTGTCGGATCGGTTCCCCGCACTGGGCGGCGGGCAGACGGTCGGTAGCAGCGCGGCGTTCTCCGGCACCGAGATGCGCGACTATCTGCTCGGGCTGGCCAGACAGCAGTACGGCGACCTGTTCGGCAAGACCGTACCGGTCTACGACTACGGCCCCTACCCGGAGTACCTCAAGTACTCGTCGTGGGCGACCAACTCAGACACCAACACCCAGGTGCAAGGAGTCGACGAGGCCGACTTCGTGGAAAACGACGGGAACTACATCTACATCGCGCACAACGGTCGGCTCCGGATCGTCAAGCCCGATCTGTCGGTTGCCTCCGAGTCGGCACTGACCGGAGACGTTGTCGGCGAATACCTCGACGGGGACCGGCTGACCGTCATCTCCCAGACCGGGTCGGGATGGTACGGACCCTGGGTGAAGATCGCAGGCGGCCACTGGCAGCCGTGGAACCCGCAGACCACCATCACCGTCTACGACGTCACCGACCGCACGGCTCCCTCGGTGGTGAGACAGACCGTCTTCGACGGTGCCTACCAGAGTTCCCGCACCGTCGACGGTGTGGTTTTCCTGGTGATGCAGCGCTCGGTCAACCTGCCCGCCCCGGCTTATACCGACGCCCCGGTGCAGTATCTGGATGCCGGTTCGCCTGAGGATGCGCCCGCCTCGGCAACCCGGATCCGCTACGACCCGGATGCCCCGACTGCCTACCGCAGCTACGAGACCTGGGACCAGTACGTCGCCCGGGTGGGCGGACAGATCGTGGGGCTCTCTTTGCCGCACGCCTACAGTGTCGACGGCACCGGCGCGACGGTGGATCTGGGAATGATCACGGCTGAGGTCACCCGCACCGGTTTCCGCAACCAGCCCGCCGTGCTGACCGTGGTATCGGTGGACTCGCATCGCGATCCCGGGGGCCCGGCCTACGACGCGGGCGTCGCGAGCATGGTGTCCGCACAGGGCGGCACGGTGTACATGACTCCTGAGGCGCTGTACGTCGCGACCGTCCAGGATCGGTATGACGAGACCGTCGCGACCTCCGAATCCCGGATCGACCGCTTCGCGGTCGACGGGACCCGGCTGACTTGGACGGCGAAAGGTACGGTGCCGGGCACATTACTCAACCAGTTCGCGATGGACGAGCGCGACGGCTACCTGAGGGTGGCCACCCACACCACCGAGTCGACGCTGGCCGCCGGTGGCTGGACCGCCCGGGATGACAACGGCATTCACGTCCTCGAGACCGCCGGAGGCACGCTTGACGAGGTTGGCGCCATCACCGGCCTGGCGCCGGGTGAACAGCTCTACGCGGCCCGCTTCATCGGCGAGACGGCCTACCTTGTGACGTTCCTGCGCACCGACCCGCTGTTCTCCGTCGACCTCAGCGATCCGGCCGCCCCGGTGCTGCGGGACGAACTCGTGGTGCCCGGTTTCTCGAACTATCTGCAGCTGGTCGGTGACGGTCTGCTGCTAGGCATCGGGCAGGAGCGTGCGGCCGGAACTTCCGACACCCATCTGCACGCGTCGCTCTTCGACGTCAGCGACCCCGACCGTCTGAGCCAGATCGAACGGGTCTACCTAGATCCGGGCTATCAGTGGTCGTGGTCGGATGCCCAGTTCGACCACCACGCACTGCTGTACACCGCGCAGGACGGTCTGCTGGTGGTGCCGGTGTCCGGCAGCGGCTACGACCCGCAGACCGGATATCAGTCCGGCCAGTACCTCAAGGTGCTGCGGGTCGGTCCGGGCGGAATCGAGGTTGTCGGCGAGATCCACCCCGAAGAGCCGACGCTGCGCACGGTTCGAATCGGCGACGTGCTCTATGCGGTCGGGGACACGTCGGTCGCGGCCTACCGGCTGAGTGATCCTGGCGCGATCGTGCCCGGAGTGCCGGCGCCCTCCGTGGTCTAGCCAATAATCACCGCTATCGTCCGGAGCATTCAGGTCGTCGGCCGCTGTACCTCGCGGCGGTCGCCGCTGCACCGGTGATCGTGGCCGCACATCCGGCTCGGGATAATGTGTCTGGTGTCCAACCCACCGCTGCCTGCACTGCGCCGTACAGCTGATCTTGTTTGCTCCTAGTGTGCGGCGATGGGTGAGTTCGCCCGGCTGCTGGGGATCGGTACGGTCGAGACCGTGCGGAAGTTGCCGCGCCGCGCCCAGATTGATGCCGGGTCGAAGGAGGGTCATGAAGTTTCAGACTGAGCACCTTGCCACGCTGGCGAAGTACGCCGGTATCAGCTTTGTCGCCGGCGCGGTCAACCACGGTTTCTTCTCTGAGCGGCGTTCATTCGTCACCGCCGGTGTCGGGGTGATCTGTTTTCTGATCGGCGCCGCCATGGAGATGAAGGCCGCACCGGACGGCACCAAGCGGTGGGGTGATCTGTTGGGCTTCGGCATCGTGGCCTCCATCGGCCTCGGCTTCTTCACCGGTGGTCTGCAGCACTTTCCCGACTCGCCCGGCCGCAGCCTGTGGGTGGTGCCGTTGGGCTTCTTCCTGAGTCTGGGGGCGGTCTACCTCAGTGAGGGTCGAGGCCGCATTGCTCCGAAGCGTCTCGCGGGCTACACCCTCGCGGCCGGAGCCAGCGTGATCGTCGGATCCGTAGTGGCAGCCTCGTACTGGGGACGGCTGGGCGACGGCCACGACCATGACCATGGCGCCGTCACCGCCTCGGCACCGACTTCCGTCGCAGCGCCATCTGCCCCGGCGGGTGTCCGGAACATGGTCATCGAAGTCGACGACGCCAAGCGGATCACGCCGGCCAACTGGCAGGCCCAAGAGGGCGAAACCGTACGTCTGATCGTGGTCAACACCGGGCAAACCAGACACGAGTTGGTGGTCGGGCCGGCACAGGAAGTGGCTGCGCATGCTGATTCGATGACCTCGCTTGGTCACCACGGACATGACAACGCCATCACAGTGGAACCCGGTCAGACGGCCAGCCTGCTCTACACCTTCGGTAAGTCCGGAGAGTGGGGAGTAGCGTGCCTCGAGCCTGGCCACTACGCAAGCGGTATGAAGGGTGCGGTCGCGGTGTCGCCCCGGGCCTAGGGTCCCGGCTCAACGTCACCGTGTCGAAACCAAGGGAAAAGGGTATGGACCGCACCACCGATGGCGATGATCCCCGTCTCGCAGGCGAACCTCGCGAAACAGTCGACTGGGCCGACGAGGGGTTTGACGAGGACACCGAACCCGCCGGTGACGACGTGGGCACTCTCTAGTCGGTAAGCCGCAGCCCGTCGACGATGATGCCGGCCAGCACGTCGGCCTGTTGCTCGGCATGGTCGGGCTCGCACGGATCGGCCGGATCGAAGAGTTTCGCCAACGGGGCGAAGGTGAACGCCGACGCACCGCCGTGGACGAACAGGAAGAAAAACGTGCGGTAGGGGATCGCCCGCACTTTCCCCTCCTCGGCGAGGTGGCGGAGCAGTCGTGCCAACGGGCGCTGCGACGGCTCGATGTAGGTGTCGTAGATGTAGCGCAACCGCTCGGTGTCCTGGCGGGCTTCGATGCTCATCAGCGCCAGCAATTCCGGGTGGCGGGCGGAGAACAGCACGAACCGGCGCACGGCAAGCCGGAGTTGCTCGAGGGCGTCGGTGACGGTCGGGTCGAACTCCGAGCCCGCATAGTCCACCAGCGCGCCGAACCCGTGGTCGACGGCGGCCTTCCACAGTTGTTCTTTGGTTCCGAACCGCTGATAGATCAGGTTGTGGCTGACGCCGAGTTCCCGGTTGATCATGCGCAGCGAAACGCCGTCGTAGCCGTAGGTGGCGAAGGTGCGCAGCGCCACCGCCAGAATCTCGTCGCCGGGTAGGGCGTCGGCCACCCGTGGCCGGCCGCGGGTCCGCGACCTGGCCGGGGTGGCTTTGACGATGGCGATGTTGGTGTCCTTTTCGGCTACCGGCGGGCACGTGCCAATTGAGCTTAACGTGCTGCGACATTATGACAGCAAAGCATCAACAATACTGATGCTATGCTGTCAACCATGCGGACGACCGTCACCTTGGACGACGACACCCTGGCGGTGATCCGCCGGCGGATGCGCGAGCGGGGCGTGTCGTTCAAGACGGCGCTCAATGACGCGATCCGCGACGGTGCCCAACGGCGCCCCGCACCCACCGCGTTCCAGACCCGCACCGCCGATCTCGGCGTTCCGACGGTCAACCTGGATCGCGCACTTGCGATCGCGGCCGAACTCGAAGACGAGGAACTCATCCGGCGGCAGCGCCGGGGCGCATGAAGATCGTCGACGCCAATGTCCTTCTTTACGCGGTGAATTCGGCCAGCCGACACCATGACTCCAGCAGGCGGTGGCTCGACGCGGCGCTCTCCGGTGCCGACACGGTCGGGCTGGCCTGGGTGCCGCTGTTGGCCTTCGTGCGGCTGACCACCAGGGAGGGGCTCTTCCCGGCGCCACTGCGGATTGCAGAGGCGACCCGCCAGGTCGCCGACTGGCTGGGAGCGCCCGGCGCGGTTCTGGTCAGTCCGACCCCGCGCCACTGCGACATCCTGACCGGACTGCTGGACACCGTCGGCGCCGGCGGCAATCTGGTCAACGACGGGCATCTGGCGACACTGGCCGTCGAGCACCGCGGCACGATCGTCAGCTACGACAGCGACTTCGGCCGATTCGGGGCCGTGACGTGGCAGACGCCCGACGCGCTGCTCTGAACGATGCGACCGCCGTCAGGGCTGCCCGACGGCGCCGCGGATCCGGTCGATGAGGCGGTCGGGCCGGTCGGGCACCGCGTCGCCGCGCCAGGCGACGTGCTGATCGGGTCGGATCAGCACCAGATCGCGTTGATACAGGCAGCGGGCATGCTCGTCGTCGATGTCGACCACCTTCAGTGGAACTCCGCGTTCGGCGGCGGCCCCGGTCAGGGCTGCGATGTCCACCTCGGCGAAGCGCAGCAGGGTGAAGCCGACACCGAACAGGTCGAAGATCGCACGCCCATCCGCGAGATGAACGCTGGGCGGGCGTGAGCCGGGCCGGGTGTTCGGACGGTAGGCATCCCAGGTCTGCTCCGGGGCGGGCCCGGGTTCGGTTGCCACGGTGGGAGATTGGTAGCAGTAGCCCCATTCGATGCCGTCGGCCTCGTTCTCCAGGTTGCCCAGGTCGGCGATCAGGCGGCCCAGCCGTTCGCGTTGCATCGGCCCGTCCCACCCCTCGTGGTGGATCTGCGGACGGTAATGGCTCTTGATGGCCAGCCGCACCACCGCGTGCCGGCCGGCCGCTTCGCGGTTGCGCAGCGCCACCGTGCGGCGCTCCTGCTCGTAGCTGCTCAGCAGGCCCGGGCCGCCCCAGCCGGCCAGGTTGGCCGCCAGTGCCCAGCCCAGGCCGACGGCGTCGCCGACCCCGGTGTTCATGCCGTACCCGCCGGTCGGAGGCACCTGGTGTACCGCGTCTCCGGCCAGCCAGACCCGTCCCGACCCGTAGCTGTCGGCGACCGTCAGCCGCGGTGTCCACGGGTTGGCCGCCAGCACCGTGCAGTCGAACCGGCGGCCGAGCGTGGCGAACACGAATTCGCGGGGGTCCAAGGCGGCGGCGTCCTGCCCGATTCCCAACGGGCTGTGCAGGGTCCAGGAGTCTTCGTCGTTCTGCGAGATCAGCGTCCAGCCTCGCGGGGACTGGGTGTGCCAGACGGGGCCGTGCTTCTCGAAGGCCGCGCGGTCGCGGGAGGTGAAATGCACCATGTAGAAGTCACCGCTGGCCGGCCGTTCCCGCTCCCACCGCCACGCCCGGGCCAGCATGCTCAGCATGCGCCGCGGGCCGAGTTGTTTGGCGACGAGCCTGCGCAGGTCGGCCGAGTCCAGACCGATGCCCAGGCCGCGCCGCACCACGCTGCCCGCTCCGTCGCATCCGGCGAGGTAGTCGGCGCGCACGCTGCGCTGCCCACCGGTCGCCGTATCGCGCAGCGTGACATCGACGCCCTCGCGATCCTGTCGGAACGACTCCAGACTCCAGCCGTACTGAACGGTGACGTGCTCACATTCGTTCTCCAGCAACGACTTCAGCGCTGGCTCGAGCAGGATCTGCGACACCCGCATGCCCGGTTCCAGACTGCCGCGGCCGTCGTTGCGTTGACGGTTCTGCTCGCGTGACCGATCGACGCCAGGGTAGGTGAAGCGGGTCAACTCCCAGCCGTCCAGACCCGTGACCCAGCTGACCACCATGTCGCGATCACCCGGAATCGCGATCGCGCGAAGGTGATCGGCGACTCCGAGACGGCGGAACAATTCCATGCTGCGCCCGTTGGTGATGTCCATCTTGGGGTGGGTGGTGGTGGTCTGGTTGCGCTCGACGAGCAGTGCCGGCACCCGGTGACGCTGGAGTTCGAGTGCCAGTGTCAGACCCACCGGGCCGGCGCCGGCGATCACCACGGGAAATCGCTCCAATGCCGACCTCCTGCGAAACGGTCCTGGCCTGCAGCCTAGGCGGTCAAAGTGGCATACGACAATTAATTAATTGACGACAATGTTGCGAACACTGCGTGCTTGCCCCCCGGCGGGGTGGAGTACTTCCCACTCAGGGTGGCGCTGATTGCAAGAGGCGTAGTGGTCATGATTGCGAAAGCCGACAGCGGCCTGATCGTCGGCTCAACAGCGATAAGCGACCCCCGGAGTTGGTCTAGCCTGGAGATACAACGTCACCGTTTGGGGGTTGCCATGAGGTCGACCGTTTCCACACCGGGCCGTCGGCTCCGCTATGTC
>JAPOHV010000012.1 GCA_029979305.1 Mycobacteriaceae bacterium
GCTACACCCAGCTGAACGCTGCAACGGCCAAAGGCGCTGTGGCAGTCACGAATACCGGCATGTTCACCTACACCCCCACTGCCGGAGCACGGCAGACCGCCGCGTCGGCAACCGCTACGCTCGCCGACAGGACCGACACCTTCACGGTGTCCGTGACCGACACCTTCGGTGCCACGAGCGCGATCGCGGTGAGCGTGCCGGTGACCCCCGCCAACTCCACGCCACCTCCCCCACCGCCACCACCGCCACCGCCGGTAGTCGAGACCGGACACATGGCCGTCGGGATGAACCTCGAAAGCGTGGTCGACTGGTCGCCGGCCTGGACCTTCACCGACGCCTTCAAGGCCTCTCGTCCGTGGATCTCGCACTCCTTCAACCCGCAGACCTGGTCCACCACCTGGGATCCCGCTCAGGCTCCGGTGCTCGATCTCGACGCCGACGGCAACATCCGCTCGCTGAAGACCTGGACACAGAACGGCGTGCAGATGAAGCAGTACGCCGGCACCCTGATGTTCGACGCCCTGGGCGGGGACTACGCCGGGGGCACCTACCACGCCGAATGGGACGGCACCGGTGTGGTCACCTTCGGCTTCGACGCCGTCGTCACCTCCACCGGGAAGACCGCCGGTGGGCGCAATTTCGCCGAACTGAAGGTAACCCCCACCGACAGCGGCATCTACATGCGCATCGAGGAGACCGCCCCCGCCGACCCGGTGCGCAACTTCAACGTGTGGATGCCCGACTACAACGGCCAGAGTTTCGCCGGCCAGCGCTGGCAGCCCGGCGCTGTGTCCTCCCCCGGGGTCTCGCCGTTCCACCCGCTGTTCCTGGCCCGCCTCCAGCCGTTCGACGCGCTGCGCTTCATGGGCATGCAGGAGACCAACGGTTCGGATATCGCCACTTGGTCGCAGCGACGCGACGCGGCAGACATCCGCCAGGGCTCCGGAGCCGAAGGCACCCCGAGCGAGCCGATCGCCAACGGCATCTCGTTGGAGTACATGGTCGAACTCGCCAACGAACTCGACGCCGATCCGTGGTTCAACATGCCCTACGCCGCCGATGACACGTTCGTCCGCAACTTCGCCACCTACGTGAGCCAGCATCTGGAACCGGGCCGCACCGTCTACGTGGAGTGGGCCAACGAGGTGTGGAACTTCGGCTACGGCTTCGAGGCCTCGCAGTGGGCGGCCGACAAGGCCAAGGCGGCGGGACTGGACCCCGACTACGGGCAGTGGATCGTCGCCGGGCAGGAAGCCAAGCGGGACATGGACATCTGGTCGCAGGTGTTCGCCGGCCAGTCATCGATCAACCTGGTCCGGGTGGCCGCGGGCTGGGCGGCGGTGGACTGGGTGACCAACCAGGTCGCCGAGAACATGGGCGGTTCGTTCGACGCGATCGCCATAGCGCCCTACATAACCCCCACCGACGAGCAGCGTGCCGGCTACACCGCCGCCACCACCGTCGACAAGGTGATCGCCGACACCCGCACCAACATCGCCACTTCGCTGCAGTGGACGGCCAACCACGAGCAACTGGCCAAGGAGTGGTCGGCGAAACTGGGCCGGCCCATCGAGCTTCTCGCCTACGAGGGCGGCCCGCACCTGGACGGCCGCGGCGCGGCCTACCAGAACGCCTTCTACGCGGCGACCAACGATCCCCGGATGGGCGACATCTACCGCGATTACCTCAAGGGCCTCGACGCGGCCGGCATGGACCTCTACATGGACTTCCAGTTCACCGGTCAGGCGGGTGCGGCGCCGTGGGGCGACTTCGCCAAACTGCACAAAATGGACCAGGCGCTCTCGACCGCCTACCGCTACAACGCGGTGGTGTCCGCCGCCGACGGGACGCTCTGGCCGGCGGCCACCTAGCAGCCGCCGGATGTTCAAACCTTTGATCGGGGTGGCCGTTCTGGTGGCCTCCGGACTTACCGCCGCTCCGCCCGGATCCGCGGACCCGGTCGCCGACACCCAGGCCCGGCTGGCCGAATTGCCGATCAAAGGCCGCGCACCAAAGACCGGATACAACCGGGATCAATTCGGTGACGCCTGGACCGACGACGTGTGGGTCGGCTACGGGCACAACGGTTGCGATACTCGCAACGACATTCTTCGCGAACAGCTTTCCGACGTCGAGCTAAAGCCCGGTACCAGGGACTGTGTCGTGCTGAGCGGCATCCTCAACGATCCCTACACCGGAACCACCGTTGAATTCCGCCGCGGACCCGACAGCTCCGACGACGTCCAGATCGACCACGTCGTCGCACTCTCGGACGCATGGCAGACGGGAGCCCAGCAACTGGACGACATCACGCGGCGGAACTTCGCCAACGATCCGGTCAACCTGCAGGCCACGCTGGGTTGGATAAACCACGAAAAGGGCGACAGTGACGCCGCGAGTTGGCTGCCGCCGAACCCGGCCTACCGCTGCACCTACGTGTCACGGATCGTCGATGTCAAAGCGCGATATCGACTCTGGGTCACCCAAGCCGAGCACGACGCGATCGTCCGGGTGCTTTCGACGGACTGCGGCTGACCAATCCAGCGACGCTCGGCGGGGATCAGACCCGCAGCGTCGGCGTCAGTGCCGCACCGAGGATGTGGGCGTCGCGGGTCGCGATGGTCAAGCCCCGGCGGGCAGCCTGAGCGACGATCATCCGATCGAACGGGTCACGGTGTTCCCACGGCAGCCGCCCGGCCATGATCGCGTCAGCGGACTCGATGGCCAGCTCGGTCAGCCCCATCGCCGAGACGACGTCCGGCCATGCCGCCAGCAGCGGCTCGCCGGCCAGGCGGCCGAGTCGGGTCTTGATGGCGATCTCCCACGCCGAGACCGCCGAAACCACAACCTCGCGCGCCGGATCGGCGATCATCTCCCTGGCCTCGGCACTCACCTGATCGGGCTCACTCACCAGCCACAGCAGCGTGTGAGTGTCGAACAGTATTGCTGCCGAACGGCTTTCAGTTCCCGATCCGGTCGGCACCGGGGTTTCCCTCCCACACGGCGATTTCCGACGCCGGAAGCGGTTCGTCGAAGTCCTCGCCGATCCTCAGCCCCGGAAGCTGCCCGAAGGTCCGCGCACGCGGCTGTACCGGGGTCAGAACGGCGACCGGCCGGCCATGAGTGGTGATGACTACCGGGGATCCGGTGCGTTGCACCTCGGCCAACAACGCATTGAGCTGGGTCTTGGCCTCGGTGCTCGAGACGGTCTTCATCACCCGAGTCTAGCCAGTTACGACTAATCGGACTAGTTAGACTAGTCAGAACTTGTAGCGGATCCGCCCGCGGCTCATCCCCACCAGAAGGCGGTGGCGATGGCGATGTAGAGCGCGATGAGCACCGCGCCTTCGAACCAGTTCGACTCGCCGTCGAAGGTCACCAGCACGACCACCAGTGCCGACATCATCATCGCGGCCAGCAGCAGCGGCGAGAACACCAGGTCGAACCCGGGCTGGCCCAGCCAGGCCGCGGCCAGGCAGACGATCGGCGCGATGGTCAGGGCGATCTGAACCGGTGACTGCAGCACCACCTGGACGGCGTAGTCCATCTGGTTCTTGGCGGCCAGTTGGATGCCGACGAAGTTCTCCACCGCGTTGCCGGCGATCGCCACGATCACCAGGCCGGCGAACACCTCGTTGATCCCGGCGGCCTCCATGGCCGGTTCCAGCGCGGCGACGAACCACTCCGAGACGAACGCCGCGCCCAGCCCGGCGGCGGCGAGCATGCCGATCGCCATCGCCAGCGGCCACTCTCCGTGCAAGGCGGCCTCGCTGGCCGCCTTCGCCGAATCCTTGCTGGCGGCAATGGGAGACGCGCCTCGGGCATGCCCGTGCCCGGCGTGGACGGCCGGGTCGGGCTCCTTTCCGCCGAGGGTGGCCGGCAGCGACAGCGCGAACAGGGCCAGCATCACCACCGAGACGATCACCGACACCATCCGCTCATGTGAGGCGGCCGGAGTATGCATCGCCGCGGTCAGCGAGGGGACCGCGAGGATGAACACCGCCAGGGTGAACATCAGCCCGAGCGTGCGGCCGTCTTCGGCGCCGAACCGCTGCCGACCGTGCTTGAGACCGCCCACCACGAACGCCAGGCCGAGCACCAGCAGCACGTTGGCCAGGATCGAACCGACGATGGTCGCCTTGACGACACCGAACAGGCCCGCCTTGAGCGCGAAGAGGATGACGAACAGCTCGGGCAGGTTCCCCAGCGCCGTCTGCAGGATGCCGGTGGCGGCGGGCCCCAACCGGTCCCCCAGCGCCTCGACCGAGCGGCCGACCAGGGAGGCCAGCGTTGCCAGCGCGATGGCCGCGACGACGAAGGCCAGGACGGCGTTCATGTGCGCGTAGTGCAGCACCCCGGCGAGCACCGCCGCGACCACCGTGAGGGTGATGACGATGCGGTCGCGCTTACTCAGCAGCGGGGGCTTCTCCATGGTCATCGTCACGTGTGCATCTCCTGCCTGGTCGCCGGGTGAAGTTTGCCAGAACTGCGGGGGGCGTGATGGTGAATCGGCGCAGCGGGGCCGGGCGTAGTGTGGGCGGCCGTGCACGTCGACGCGATGACACTGCCGCAGCCGCTGGTTCGGGCCGGCGACGTCGCCCGCGGCGTCCAGAAAGCCGGGTTCGCCGGCCTGCTGTTCACCGAGACCGGCCGCACCGCCTATCTGAGTGCCGCGGTAGCCTCACAGGCCGCCCCCGGACTGGATCTGTGCACCGGCGTCGCGGTGGCGTTCCCCCGCAGCCCGTTCGTCACCGCGGCCACCGCGTGGGAGTTGCAGGAGGCCACCGGGGGGCGGTTCCGGCTCGGACTGGGCACCCAGGTGCGCACCCATGTGGTGCGGCGCTACGGCAGCGACTTCGAGCCGCCCGGGCCTCGGCTGCGCGACTATGTGCGAGCGGTCAAGGCCTGTTTCGCGGCGTTCCGCAGCGGCCGCCTCGACCACCACGGCGAGTTCTACGACCTGGACTTCATCACCCCGCAGTGGAACCCCGGACCGATCGAGGCCCCCGACCCGAAAGTGGATGTCGCCGCCGTGAATCCGTGGATGCTGCGGATGGCCGGCGAGGTCGCCGACGGGGTGCACGTCCACCCGATCGGCGAGCCGGGCTACCTGCGCCGCCACGTACTTCCCGAGATCGCGGCGGGCGCGGCGAAGGCGGGGCGGTCCCCGTCGGACATCGCGGTGATCGTTCCGGCGATGACCATCACCGGTGACAGCGACGCGGAACGCGCCGCCGAACGCGAACTGGTGCGAGCCCAGATGAGCTTCTACGGCAGCACGCCCAACTACGCATTCATCTGGGACGAGGCGGGCTTCGAGGGCACCACCGCCCGGATCCGGGAGCGCCAGAGGGCCGGCGACGTCGCCGGGATGGCCGCACAGGTCACCGACGAGCACATCGCCGTCTTCGCCACCGAGTCCACCTGGGACGGCATGGCCGGGGCACTGCGGGCCAAGTACGGCGGCCTCGCGTCGCGCCTCGTGCTCTACAACGCGCTGACGAGCACCGAAAGACTTGAGCGCTACGGCGAGGTGGCCCGCCGCCTGCGTGTGTCCTAGCCCCGGCCCTGGAAGTTGATCACCTGGCCGCGATTGATCGAAACCCAGTCGCGCGCCTCGAGATACGGCCGGAAGGTCTCGACGATCGCCCGTTCGTCCGCGTGGGTCTTCGGCCGCTGCAGTTCGTAGAGGTGCGGGAACTCCGTCCATGCCACCACCGCGTCCCATAACCGCACCGCGGCTTCCCCGGCCGGCGGGTCGATCAGCACCGGCCCGAACAGGCACTGGCCGTCCGGGAAGAACAGCGTCGGTACGCCGTAACCCGCGGCGTCGACCACCCGCCGATGGTCGGCGAGCACCTCCTCTGATGTGGTCTCGTCGGCGATCGCTTCGTCGACGATGCCGGAGTCGAAGCCCAACTCGGCGAGCAGGTGACGGGCGACGGCCGGCTCGTGCGGCTTGTGGCCCTCGACGTGCAACGCCCGTCCGGCCCGCTCGTACCAGGCGTCGACGTCGTCCATCGAGGTGCGCCGCAACAGCGCCCCGATACGCATCATCGACCAGCCATACGACCACTCGCGCTCCCACGGGTGCTTCTTGCCGTCCTCGCGGTTGATCTCCTCGAGGCTGAAGAAGCGCCAATTCACTTGCAGGCCGGTCAGATCGCGGACTTCGCGGATCCAGCGAGAGGTCTGGTAGGCGTATGGGCACATCACGTCGAAGTGGAAATCGACGTACTCCGGTCGCTGCACGGCCATGCCCGCCACCCTAACCGCCTCCGGGTCAGCCGCCGGCGTTGGGCAGCATCGGCGGGCAGCCGCCCGCGGCATCGACGGCCAACTCGAAGTGCCACGGCTCGTTGGCGTAGATGCGGCACAGGCCGAACCGGGCGCCGTTGGTCTGCAGCCATGCGTCGGCGGCCGGGCCGCCGAGATCGACGGCCTGACCGAGGACGTGTTTGGACCGCTCGGGGGTCTGAACGTAGAGGCGGGCGGCCGCGAGGCTGCCGTAGGTGGCTACCGCATCGTCGAGCAACTGCTGCTGGAACTCCGGTGAGCGCCACCCCGAGGTGATGGTCATGGTGATGCCGTCGGCGGCCGCGGCGCCGGCGGCCTGCTGGACCGCGGTGAGCAGCGCCGGGTTGAGATACCCGACCGCGGGGTTGGCGACGTCGTATGGGCTCAGCGCCTGGATATCGGCGTGGGCGACCGGTACCGGCGATCCGCCGATTGTCAGGCCGATCAGCAGTGCGGGAAGCCTTCTCATGATGTAGTCATCATCGCAGGCAACGGAAGGTGGGCCCAATGGCGCTTGTCCTCGCATTCGGTGTGGTGTTGCTGATCAGCGTCTCGCTGTCGGGTCTGGCGGCACGGACCGTGCTGTCCACCGCGCTGCTGTTCCTGGTGGCCGGCGCCCTGCTCGGCCCGGGCGGATTCGGGGTGGTCACCCAGAGCGCCGAGGACGAGATCGTCGCGGTGCTCGCCGACATCGCCCTGTTCACCGTGTTGTTCACCGACGGTCAGCGGGCCAGCGTCCCCGCACTGCGTGAGGGCTGGCGGTTATCCGGCCGAGCCCTGGGGCTGGGAATGCCGCTGGCGATGATCGGGATCGCGATACCAGCCCACTTCCTGGTCAACCTGGACTGGCCGACGTCGCTGCTGCTCGGCGCGATTCTCTCGCCCACCGACCCGGTGTTCGCCTCGGCGCTGGTGGGCCGCAGCGACATCCCGCTGCGGTTGCGACGGCTGCTCAACGTCGAGTCGGGTCTCAACGACGGGCTGGCACTGCCCTTCGTGCTGATCTTCCTGGCGCTGGCCAAGCATGAGAGCTCGCATATCGGCGAGGTACTGCTGGAGTTGGTGCTCGGCCTGGTGATCGGTGTCGGGGTGGCCTCGCTGGTGGCGCTGGCCTGGCGCAGCAACATCCTTACCGCCGAACCGCGGCTGCAACCGCTGGGGCCGGTGGCCATCGCCATCGTGGTGTACGCGATATGCCATCTGACACATGCCAATCCGTACCTGGCGGCGTTCGCGGCCGGCTCGGCGCTGGCCACCCTCGACCACGTGGCCGCCGAGACCTTCGAGCCGTTCGGCGACCTGCTCTCCGAGCTCACCAAGTTCGCCGCCCTGCTGTTGTTCGGTGCGCTCATCACACCGGAACGGCTGTCGCACCTGGGCTGGCAGGGCTGGCTGCTGGCGGTGCTGGCCATCGTGGTGGTGCGGCCGGCCTCAATGCTGCTGTCGCTGGTGAAGACCGGCATGCCGCGCGCGGAGAAGCTCACCGCCGCCTGGTTCGGACCCAAGGGTTTCGCCTCGGTGGTTTACGGGCTGCTGGTGCTGCAGGCCGACATCCCCAACGGCGAGAAGCTGTTCGACCTGATCGCAGTCACCATCGCGATGTCGATCATCCTGCATTCGTCGACTGACGTACCGGTCGCCCACAAGCTGCGCATCGAACCTCCCGACCACCTGCCGGCTGGGCACGATCCGGTCGAGGCACCGGAACCGGAGCATTCGCCGCCGGCCCGGGATATCCACCTCTGACACCGGCCTCCGGACGGGGTGGGACAGAATCGGTCCCATGACCACGCCGCTGCTGGAAGGGCTGTCCGCCGCAGAGGCCGCCCGCCGGCTGGCGAGCGAGGGTCCCAACGAACTGCCCACCGCCAAGCGGCGCAACCTCGCGCAGGAAGCCTGGGCGGTGGTCCGCCAGCCGATGCTGCTGTTGCTGCTGGGCGCCGGCGCGATCAACTTCCTGCTCGCCGAGCCGCTCGACGGCGCGATGCTGATGGCCTCGGTCCTCGTGGTGATCGGTATCTCGATCTACCAGGAACACAAGACCGAAAGCGCCCTGGCCGCGCTGCGCGACCTGTCCTCGCCGCGCGCCCTGGTGATCCGCGACGGCCGCCAGCTGCGCATCGCCGGCCGCGATGTGGTCCGCGGCGACGTGCTGCTACTGGCTGAGGGTGACCGTGTGCCGGCCGACTCCGTTCTGGCCGAGAGCATCAACCTCTCGGTGGACGAGTCCGCGCTCACCGGTGAGTCGGTTCCGGTCCGCAAGATCGGCAGCCCTGACACCGCGCAGCTGGGCCGGCCGGGCGGCGACGCCACGCCCTGGGTGTTCTCCGGGACGCTGGTGGTCAAGGGCCACGGCGTGGCCGTCGCCAACCGGATCGGAGCCGACACCGAACTGGGTCGGATCGGGGCGGCGCTGAGCGCCATCGACCCCGAACGCACCCGCCTGCAGCGTGAAATCGACCGGCTGGTCAGGATTCTCGCCGTCGTCGGGGTGTTCGCCGCGGTGATCGTGGTGGTGGTCTACGGGCTCACCAGGGGCAGCTGGCTCAACGCTGTCCTGGCCGGGATCGCCGCGGCGATGTCACTGCTGCCGGAGGAGTTCCCGGTGGTGCTGACGGTCTTTCTCGCGCTCGGCGCCTGGCGGATGTCGCGCAAGAACGTGTTGACCCGGCGGCCCCCCGTCATCGAGACGCTGGGATCGGCGACGGTGCTGTGCGTGGACAAGACCGGCACCCTGACCATGAACCGGATGACGGTCAGCCAGTTGATCGTCGACGGCCGGATCCACACCCTCGACGAACAGCCGCTCCCCGAGGATTTCCACGCCATCGCCGAATCCGCCGTGCTGGCCTCCCCGATCGACCCGTTCGATCCGATGGACAGGGCTTTCCGCGAGCTCGAGACCGGCTACCTCTCCGGGACCGAGCGCACCCACCCGAACTGGGAACTGGTTCGGGAGTACCCGCTGTCGGAGAAGCTGCTGGCGCTCTCTCATGTGTGGCGGACCGCCGACGGCAGCCGCTACGTGGTGGCCGCCAAGGGCGCCCCGGAGTCCATCGCCGACCTGTGCCACTTCACCCGAATCCAGCGCGAAGAACTCACCGCGCAGGTCGAGCGGGCGACCGCCGACGGCCAGCGGGTCCTCGGGGTGGCGCGGGCGAGCCTGACCGCCGACGCCGAACCGCACGCCGACCAGCGCGACTACGACTTCGAGTATCTGGGTCTTGCCGCCCTGCGCGACCCGGTGCGCCCCGGGGTCGCCGACGCGGTCGCCGAGTGCCGCCGGGCCTCGGTGCGCACCATCATGATCACCGGCGACTACCCGGGCACCGCGATGGCGATCGCCCGCGACGTCGGCCTGGACGTCGGACCGGGCTTCATCACCGGACGTGAACTGGAAGCCATGACCGACGCCGCCCTCGCCGAGCGGATCCGCGACGTGTGCGTCTTCGCGCGGATGGTGCCCGAACAGAAACTGCAGTTGGTGCGAGCCCTGCAGGCTGACGGCGAGGTGGTCGGCATGACCGGCGACGGGGTCAACGACGCTCCAGCGCTGCGCGCGGCGGATATCGGCATCGCCATGGGCGCCCGCGGCACCGACGTCGCCCGCGAGTCTGCGGCGCTGGTGATCACCGATGACGACTTCGCCTCGATCGTCAGCGGAGTGCGGCTGGGGCGAGGCATCTTCGACAATCTGCGCAAGGCGCTGGCATATGTGATCGCCGTGCACCTGCCGATCGTCGGTATGGCGCTGATCCCGGTGTTCGTCGCCGACTGGCCGCTGGTGCTGCTGCCCGTTCAGATCGCCTTCCTCGAACTCATCATCGACCCGGCGTGCTCGGTGGTGTTCGAGGCCGAGCAGATCGATCCGAAAATCATGGACTCGCCGCCGCGCGCCGTCTCCGAACCGATGTTCGGGCCAAGGGTGCTGACCATCGCAGTCCTGCAGGGACTTTCGGTGCTCGCT
The DNA here is from genome assembly GCA_029979305.1 of Mycobacteriaceae bacterium. Lineage (GTDB taxonomy): Bacteria > Actinomycetota > Actinomycetes > Mycobacteriales > Mycobacteriaceae > Mycobacterium. The sequence goes on from JAPOHV010000012.1 coordinate 10,265, forward strand.
GCCACCGTCGGGGTGTACCTGTGGGCGTTGCGTAACGGCTACCCGGCCGACTCCGTACGGTCGGTGACGTTCGCGACGCTCGTGCTCGGGAACCTGGCGCTGATCGTGGTCAACCGGTCCTGGCGGCTGCCGGCATGGAAGGCGTTCCGGGAGCGGCGCAATCCCGCGCTGAAGTGGATCCTGATCGGTGCGTCGGCGCTGCTGGTCACGATCCTCACCGTCCCCGCGCTGCGAAAGGCCTTCAGCTTCGGCCCGCTTCCGCCCAACGCATGGCTGGTGGCAGTCGCCGCCGCCCTGCTCGGCGTCGCCTGGTTCGAGATCTACAAGGCGGTTGGCACCCGGCGCTGACTCAGCGCGGGATCGGCCGGACGTCGTGGATGTCGAGGGCAACCAGAGTGGGAAACGGAAGCGGCCGGTTGCCCGGCCCCCTGGGGTAAACCCGCCGGCGGGTGGGTGCCCACAGTCCGCCGAACCGCCGGTAGTCCCCGCAGATGTGAGCCGCCTTGGCCCAGCCGCCCACCACCTCGGCGGTGTAGTCATGGCGGACCAGCCGCCCCGAAGGGTCGAAGTAGAACTTCTGGGTCGGGGAGTGCGCCGGCAGGAAGTCGGGGAAACCGGCGGTCAGAATCACCCCGCCGCCCGGCGCCTGCTCGAACCGTTCAATGCTCACCCCGCGGCGCATCAGCAGGAACGGCAGCGTCAGGTAGCACCACATCGCGTACCCGCTGAAGTAGGTGAAGTCCAGATCGTCCCAGTACAACCCATGGCGGATGCCGCCGAAAGCCTGCCGCGGGTTGTCCCGCCCCCGCAGCACCGCCCCGGATGCGTCGCGGATCTCCACCCGGTGGGTCCCTAGCAGCGTGGCGGTACAACCGGGCTTCGGGAAATCCTTCATGACGGCGCGCGGCTCGGTGGTGTCGACGGTGATCACGGCGTGATGCAGCGGACGGATCCTTTTGGCGCGGAACAGAAACCCCCACGCCGACATCGAGACCTCGACCGCGGAGAGCGACTGCCAGTACGCCATGCCGCCGGCTGCGTCCAGGATGCGCTGCAGCGCGTCGGCGTCGTCAGGTTTCATCGCCGGGCTTAACCGTCAACCCGGCCCGGTGTGCCCGTTCGCGGGCGAGCGTCTCGCCCCGGAAGAAGGCGGGCGACTTCAGGTTCCAGAAGATCATCAGCAGCACGCCGACGAACAGGCTCAGCACGCCGATGATGAACACGGTGCCGATCCCGGCCAGCGATCCACTCGACCCGTTCTCCGGATCCGCCATCTGGTAAGCCTGGATGAGGCCTACCGGGATGAGCACCAGCGCACCGATGGCAGGCAGGATGACTTGTTCGAGCGCAGTGCGCCAGTGCGCGAATGCGGTGTCCCAGAAATAGATCACTGATGAAACGGCGACCACCGTGTAGTAGGTCATGATCGCGATGCCGACGCTGTAGACGGTGTCCTCAACGATGCTGTCGCTCACCATGACCAGGCCGGCGTAGATGGCCAGGGTGGTCAGGCCGATGAACCACGTCGCGAATTTAGGGGTCTGCCGAACGTCGTCGACGGAGGCGAACCGGCTCGGCAGCGCTTTGTAGGTCGCCATCGACAGCAGTCCCCGCACCGTCGACATCACCGTCGACAGGGTGGCCGAGAACGCCGACAGCCCGACGATCACCGCCGCGATCAGCGCGCCACTGGGCCCCACCGCGTCGCGCGCCAGACTGGAGAAGATGTCGTCGATGTTGGCCTCGTTCGTCAGGCTGCTCGGGCTGTTGTCGTCGATACCCGCATAGGCCAGCGCCGCGACACTGAAGACCACGTAGGTGATCACGGTGATGATGATCGCCGTCACCCCGCTGCGGCCTGACTGTCCCGGTGTGCCCTCGGTCTCCTCCGACATCGACAGCGACGCATCGAACCCCCAGAAGATGAAGACCGCCACCAGAAAACCGCCGAGCAGGGCACTGAAACTGGTGATCGCGAACGGGTTGAACCAGTCCCAGGAGAACGGCTCCGCGGTGGGGTTCCGGCGCTCGCGCAGGATGTTGATACCCATGATGACCGCGAACAGCGCCAGGCCGCCGTACTGGATGACGGTGAGGATCACGGTGGTGCGGGAGGACTCCTCGGCACCGCGGGCCACCAGCCAGGTGGTGACCAGAATGAACACCGCGGCGATGACGATCTTCAGCCAGTCGGGCGGGTCCTCGATCCCGAACGCCACCGTGGCCGCGTTGACCGTGATGCCGGCGGCGCCGACGCCGGCCAGGATGCTCGACAGCATCAGCGCGAAGCCGCCGATCCAGCCGATGTGCGGCAGGATCGCCTTGGAGCCCCAGGTGAAGACCGTTCCCGCGTCCGGGGCGGCGTCAGTGAGGTGCTTGTAGGCCAGCGCGATGAAGTACATCGGGATCACCGCGAGGATGAACACGATCGGCATCTGGTAGCCGGCCTCGTCCACCCCGTGGCCGAGCGCACCGGTCAGGGAATACGCAGGTGCGGTTGCGGCCAGGCCGATGGCCACCGCGCCGATCAGCGAAACCGAACCCTTCTTGAGGCCTTTGGACTTCAGGCCCTCCATCGGCGGGTCGACGACCCCCTCGTCTTCAGCCATGCCGGGATTGTCGCACCGGCGGCGGTTTTGATCAGCGGATCACGCCATAGCGACGGCTGCCGACATCATCGCGGCGAACACCACGGCCGGACCGGCCATCCCGGCGACGAAACCGAGCCCGAAGCGCCGGCCGCCGGAACTGAACGCCAAGGCGGTCTTGACCAGCAGGTTGGAGCCCAGCGCAGCGGAGATCGCGGCCAGTGCGACGTTGACGGTGATATCCCCCTTGGCGGCCAGGCTGGCGGCTGCGACCGATCCGGCGTGCGCGTCGGCCAGGCCGGCTCCGAACGCGGCCAGCACCGCGCCGCGGGGGCCCAGCACGTCGGCGCCCCAGCGGCCCACCAGCAGGGCGAACACCAGAACAGCGGCCAGGATCAGTGCGGGTTTGAGCGCGAAGGGCCGGCCGGCCGGGATCTTCTCCGCCCCGCCCTCGCGGTGGTCGACCGCACCCCGGTACACGTAGGCCGCCACCCCGCCGAGCACCAGGGCGGAGACGACCACCGGCAGCCACAGCCGGCGCAGCACGCCCGCGTCGACGTAGCCGATGACGATGAGCAGTTGCGCTAACGTCGCCAGGCTGGCGGCCAGCGCGCTGGCCAGCGGTGCGCGCACCCCGGCGGTGCGGCTGAGCCGGCCCATCGAGGCGGTGGTGGCGCTGGCCGAGACGAATCCGCCCGCCAGTCCGGTGATCAGCAGTCCCCGTTCGGATCCCAGTGCGCGGACGCCGAGATAGCCCAACCAGCCGATCCCGGTGAGCAGGACGACCAGCAGCCAGACCTTCGCAGGGTTGAGCACACCGTAGGGACCCATCGGCTGGTTGGGCAGCAGCGGAAGAACCACGAATGCCACCACGAAAAACTTGATGGCGTCTTCCATTTCGACTTCGGTGACGATGTCACGGGCGAAACGGTGGATCCGGCTCTTGGAGACCAGCAGGCCGACGACGACGACCGCGAGCGCGACCGCGACCGCCGCGCGGGTGTAGGCCAGTGCGCCCAGCAGGTAGGCGACGATCGCCGCGATCTCGGTGGTGGTCCCCGGATCCTCTTCGCTGGTGCGGAAATACGCCAGCGCCATCAGCGCGGCGATCCCGACCAGCCCGGCGATCACCGCCCACGGACTGAAGGTGGCGGCCACCGCGCCCAGCAGCGCGATCAGCGCGAAGGACCGCGAGCCGGCGGGCAGCGTGCGGTTGTGGCTGCGTTCGCGCTCGAAGCCGAGCATCAGCCCGATTGCCAGCGCCACGAGGTAGGGCTGGAGCACCTGCCAACTCATCGCCTCTGAATCTATCCAGTTCGGCCAGATCCACCAGCATGATCGCCACTACGCTGTTGGCCGTGCGTTTCGCCCTGCAGCGGATGGCCGCATGCCTGCAGTACTGGCCGCAGTTGGCTGCGATCTACCTACTCGGCCTGCTCGGCCGCGACGGCGCCATCTCGCTGGCGGCCCGGGCCGGTTACGACAACGACGTCTGGGCTTCGCTGATCATGCCGCTGGCGGTGCTGGCCCGATTGGGCTCGCTGGTCGCGATGCTGCTCGTGCTGCGTCCTGCCTTCCCCGAGTTCGCGGCCGACCCCTCCCAGCCGCGCCGCCCGATCAACGTCTTCGCCAGCGTCGTCGTTCCGGCCGTCGCCATCTATCTCGGCTGGCAGATGTTCAAAGAGGACTGGCTGGCTTTCGAGGCGAAGGCGTTGACTTACCGGATCGGGGCGGCCATGACCGCAGCCGCCCCGGCCGAACTGCATCCCGACGAGCTGCCGGCCAGCCGCGTCACCGTCGCGATCATCCTGGCCGCACTGCTGATCCGGACGGCGTTGCACCGGTTCGCCAAGCGCCTGCCCCGCTGGACGGTGGTGGTGGGGGTCTACCTCGATTCGCTCTGGGTTTTCCTGGTCCTGACCCTGTCGGCCAGCCGGGGACTTAAGCTGCTGGTCGATCCGAGCGGATGGGTCAAGGAACGCCGGGTAGTGGTGTGGCTGGACTCTGTCATCAATTCCGCTGCCGCACAGTTTCATCCGTTCGAGGTTGCCTGGAAGGGACTGTGTGCGGCAGCGCAGGCGGTGTTCGGCGGCGCCTCGGTTCCGTTGATCTGGCTGGCCGTGGCCGGCATCGTCTACGGCGTGTCGAGTCGGATCAGCTGGCCCGATACCGGACGCCGGGTCATCGGCCGTAGCGCCGACCGGGTGCTGGCTCGCGCCACGCGGCGAAGCGCCCGGCTTCGCAGCCGTTGGAAGGCGATGCCCGAGAAGTTCCGCAACCAGAGCCGCGAAGCGGCGGTATCCAGGTTGGGAAAGTACCGGCCGCTGGCGGAATCGGCCCGGCTGATCATTCACGCCGGAGTGCTGGGCCTGGCTGTCTACGTGCTGGCTTACGTGGTGCTGGGATGGCTGGACATGTCGGGCAGTTTCTACAGTGGGCAACCGTCACCCGGCTATTTGTTCCGCGGTATGGCAATGCTTTTCGGGCCGCAGCCGGCGACGTTCCACCACGCCTTCGACGCCACCCTCACTCTCGTCTCGCACCTCGTCGTCGTCCCGCTGCGAATCTGCGTCATCGCCACCGCGTTCGCCTATTGCGTGCACCACGCCGAATCGGCCAACGCCCTAAAGCATCAGACGGAGCATGATCCGGCCGTCTGATCCCACGACGTCGACAGCTGTCGCAGCGACACCCGCGGGGGTCGTGAAGGTCAGCTCCAACGGGCCGGGCGGGCCGCACCGGGTGGTGCCCGTCGCGGCTGCCGCATAAGGGTCGGGGTCCCATCGGCGTGTGCCGTCAGTGAGGGTCGCCGTGCAGTTCTGATCCGTGTCAGGACCGGCGCGGCCCAGCGTCACAACGGTTTGGGTGGCACCGTCGGGAATCCCCCGCCCGGCGTCGGTCGACCGTACGGACTCCACCGACCAGCGCTGGCCGTCGACGGTCGCCGACTCCCCTCTGGCGACTGTCTGCTGCGGCACCTCGGTGGCGCGGTAGAGCGCCCAGTCCGGCCACAATTGCGTTGCCACAACGAAGCTCAGTGCCGCACCGAGGAAGACCGCGCCCGCGACATTGCGCCGCCACAGCGGTGCGGCGTCAGTCATGCGACGACGACCTGCGGCTCGGTCAGCACCGCAGCCTCCGACCGGATCACCCGCGGGTCATTCAGGTCGATGCCGATATCGAGCCGGGAGTCGAGAAATCCGTCACCGACCCAGGTGCGCAGGGTGACGTGACCACCTTGCAGCGCCGACGGCGCAACGTCGAACACCCAGGCGCCGCGGGTGAGGAACCCGGGCTGCATGGCGGCGCTCATCGTCGCCCAGGGCGGCAGCCGATCGGCGGGCAGATACCTGTCGGTGCCGATAGTCAGCTCGGCGTGCGCCCGCTCCGGCCGATCACCGGACCGCATGTCGGTCGCTATGACGAGCCAGCGGCCGATCGCCGCGACGGAGGTTGACCTGAACCTTTCGGAGCGGATTTCGAGTTCCGGAGCCAGCTGCACACCCGTGACGGCGGCGCTGATCGCGCGGCCCCCGACCGGCGTCCCGAGTGCGCCGGAAACCGGAAAGGGCGCGTAGACGTCGCTGCGGGTGGGCAGGTGATGCCAGAGGACCGACGCCGCGGCGATCACAGCCACCGCCGTCGGTGCACGCATCACCGCCCGATCGGTCAGCCGTGTCATCGCCGGGCTCCTACCGGCAGCTCGACTTCGGCGTAGTCGGTGGGGCTGTCGATCCAGCCCTTGCCCAACGCAACCGACAGCTCGACGTACTGCTTGTTCCATATGCGCAGGGTCACGGTGTCGCCGTCGCGCAGCGCGGTCAGCGGCACCTGCCACACGTAGCCGAAGTCGTCGGACAGTCCGGGGCCCAGTGATGCGGTCTGCGATCCGTCGGCCAGTCGGAAGATCGTGGCGGAACCGGTTGGTTCGACGCCCCGCAGGTCGATCTCTCCGGCCAGCGGCACCGGCTGTGACCCGTTGTTGGCCATAGTGGCGGCGACGGCGAGGAACTGCGAGCCGGGCTCGGCGTTCATCAGCACCTTCTCCCCCGCCGTCACCGTCGGCACGAGCGTCGCCCGCTTCACGGTCACCGTCAACGCTCCGTCGTCATACTGCACGCCGGGCTGCAGGCGGGTTACGGTCGTGTCGACCCGGTCCAGGCCGCCGAAGAAGCCGGTGAACGCCAGGGTGGTCGCCACCAGAATCTGCCACCAGCGTCTGGGCCCCAGATCCGCCAGCCGGCCGGACAGTGACCGTCGCCCGGCGGGTGCTGAGCCGGCCGTCATCGTGCGGACTCAGGCCTCGAGGCGGGCCCGGATGACGGCCAGTCGTTCCCGCAGGTCGTGCTCGGTGATGACCCCCCGCGCCAGCAGCGAGTGCGCCAGCGCCACCAGTTGGCTCTCGGGGTAGGGAACCCCGGCGTAGCGCGTCGCCGCCAGCGCGTCCTCCTCGTCGCGACGCTCCTTGAAGGTGAGGCTCAGTACGTCACCGCCGGCGCAGGAACGGTCCAGCACGTCGCACAGCCCGTCGAGGCTGGTCTTCCACGGCGGCAGCGGGTTCTCCACGCCGTACTTCTCTGCCATCACCGGCCAGACCTGGTTGCGCTGGACGATCTCATCGAGGACGACGAAATCCCCTGCGGCGGTGTCGATGTCACCGCTCATTGTTCGATGGGGCGGACGGCCGGCCGAACCAGCGGGGTGACGTTGCTGGTGACCCCTGGCTTGGGCAGCGCGACGCCGATCAGGCAGTCCCGGGTGATGATCTCGGCAAGCTGTTCCTCGGTCCAGCCCTCGGTGCCCGCCGGGCGCATCGGCATCACCATGAAGCGGTGCTTCTGGTTGGAGTCCTCCACCCTCACCTCGACGCCCTCGGGCAGTTCGAGGCCGAACTCCGCGAGCACCTGCCGCGGCCACCGCACGATGCGCCGCCGGTAGTTCGGGGTGCGGTACCACTCCGGCGAGTTGCCCAGGATCGGGCGGGGGTAGCAGGAGCACAGCGCGCACACGATCACGTGGTGCACCTCGGGGGTGTCCTCGAGGATCTTGAAGGCGGTGAAGTCACTCGGGGTGCCGAACCCGGTGGGATCGAGCCAGTCCACGCCGACCGCCTTCGACGCCGCGACAGCGTCGCGCAGTGCCAGTTCCTTGAACTCAGGGTCCACCCAGGCCTTCGCGACCAGGCGAGCGGCCGGGGTGGGGCCGATCTGCTCGGCGTACTCGGTGAACACCCGGTGTTGCTCGGCGGTGAAAAGCCCTTTCTCGATGCATAATTCGCGCAGCGCGATCTCCAGCACCTCGAAGTCGGTGATCTCGTCGACCATCGGTTTGACCGTGCGGATGTGGTCACCGTCGACGGAGTGGTCGTGGCCGTGGTTGTGGTCGTCAGACATGGGCGGCCTCCAGCCAGCGCTCGGGGATCTCGGTCTGCAGGGTGTCGCTCGCCGGCCCGGTGTAGACGTCCCACAACTCGGACTGGTTGAAGCGGACGATGTACATCCACTCCGGCTTGGCGTCCTCGTTGTCCCATGTCTCGTCTTCGGGCGCCGGGGTCTCGTAGCTGACCTCGGCGATGATTCCCTCAGCGCCGCGGCAGTATTCCGGGGTGCGGGTGTAGTACATGGCGGGCAGTTCCCTGACCCGCACCCGCTCGCCGGGCTTGAACTTCGCCGGGCCGGCCATTCCGGCGAAGCGATCCGGATCACCCTTGCCCATCGCCTCTTCGATGTGCTTGTTGCGCTTGACCTTGGAGGGGTCGCCCTCGAACTTCGGCTGAGCCTGCGGGTACTTGCCCTCCAGCCCGCCGGCGTAACGCGCCTGAACCTCGGCGAGCCGCTCGGTCAGCTCACCCCAGGTGATGTACTTCTTCTCGATCAGCAGCCGGCCGACCGACCACAGCCAGCGGCTGTAGTACGGCAGGCCCAGATAGATGGCGCGCCCGACGTCGACATTGCCGATCCGGCGGCGTTCCTCGGAGACCCAGATGCCGCCCCACCCGAGAACCTCGCAGAGCACGTAGGTCATCAGCTCCCACTGCTCTTCTTCCTTGTTCTCGTACAGGTGCGGGAAGTCCAGTTCGCCGCCCACGTCGTGGCTGGTCTTCAGGTAGGCCAGCCAGTGGTCGTGGGTGATCTCATCCGGTGTGGGCCACTCCGGGACCTCGGGGAAGATCGCCTTGAGGCGGGACACCAGCGCCAGTTGCCGGGCGCGTTCTCCAGCGGTACTCATGAGGATCCTTTGGTTGGCAGCCGACGTACCTGGTTGGAGCCAGAATTTAACATTCGCGGCAAACCGGAACGGCCGATTCGTCGCACCCCGGCCCAGGGAAACTCCGCCCCTGCGGTGGCTGACCGGCGGATGAACAGTAGGCGTACACCTCGAACGTCGATGGCGCCGAGGTCGCCCGCCGTCCGAGTATGACGGGGGTGAACACCGAGACGATCGTGCTGGTGCTGTTGATCGCCACCGCGTTGGCGTTCGACTTCACCAACGGGTTCCATGACACCGGCAACGCCATGGCGACCTCCATCGCCACACAGGCGATCAGACCCAAAGCCGCGGTTCTGCTGGCCGGGATCCTGAACCTGGTCGGTGCCTTCCTATCGGTCGAGGTGGCCATCACGGTCACCACCTCGGTCCTGAAAGTGCAGGACCCCAAGACCGGCCAGCTGCTACCCGGCATCGACGGATCGACGGGGCTGACGATCATCTTCGCCGGCTTGATCGGCGGGATCCTGTGGAACCTGCTGACCTGGCTGCTGGGGATCCCGTCCAGTTCCTCTCACGCCCTGTTCGGCGGCCTGATCGGCGCCGGCCTGGCGGCGCTGGGAACGAGCGGCGTCAACTGGTCCGGCGTCAGTCAGAAGGTTCTGATCCCGGCGGTCGCCGCCCCGGTGATCGCCGGACTCGTGGCAGCCTGCGGTACCTGGCTGGTCTATCGGATCACCCGCACGGTGCTCCACCGCCGGCGCGAGCAGGGATTCCGGTGGGGCCAGATCGCGACCGCCTCGCTCGTGGCGCTCGCCCACGGCACCAACGACGCCCAGAAGACCATGGGCGTGATCGCGCTGGCACTGATCACCACAGGCCACCTCGGTGGCGACGTGAAGCAGAACGGTCTGCCGATGTGGGTGATCGCCAGTTGCGCCGTCGCCATCGGCCTGGGCACCTACCTGGGCGGCTGGCGGGTCATCCGGACTCTCGGCAAGGGCCTCGTGGAGATCGAGTCACCCCAGGGCCTTGCCGCCGAGGCGTCGTCGGCGGCGATCATCCTGAGCTCCAGCGCCGCCGGTATGGCGTTGTCGACCACCCATGTGGCGACCGGCTCGATCCTGGGAACCGGGGTCGGCAAGACCGGAGCCCAGGTCCGCTGGTCGGTGGCGGGCCGGATGGCGGTGGCCTGGCTGATCACCCTTCCGGCTGCCGCACTGGTCGGTGCGCTGTCGTACTGGCTGTCCTACATCGTCAACGACATATCCGAATCCCGGCTGGCCGGCGACGTGGCCATCTTCGTCGTCCTGGTCGCGCTGTCGTTCTACATCTGGTGGCGCGCCCAGCAGCAGAAGGTCGATCACAGCAACGTCAACGCCGACTGGGACGAGACGACGAATTCCGTTGTCCCCGCCGATGTCCGCGATGCGGCCAAGAGCCGCGCCAAACCCAGCAAGACGATCTCGGTCTGACGGCGGGAGGGATTTCCGATGCACTATCTCGAAGCGACGTTCCGGGTGCTCCTCGTCGGACTCGTCCTCGGCGCAGGGCTGCCGGCCCTGTTCGCCACCGGCCTGCTCGCCTACTCCTACGGCGTGGGCGGCGAGGAGGCGGACCATGTGATCCACAAGCCGAACCCGGCACTGAAGTACCTGGGAATCCTGCTGTTCCTGTTCGTCGGCCTCGTGATCGTCACCGCGGTCGCGTGGATCACCCGGTCGACGATCATCCACCACTTCGGTGTGGACCTGTTCCCGATGCTTCCCAGGAAGTGAGGATCGTGATGACCAAAGCCGCTTCGCCGAGTTACTTCCAGTCCGTCCTCGACTGGCTGCACAAGGGGTATCCGGACGGCGTCCCCCCGACCGACTATTACCCGTTGCTCGCACTGCTGGCACGCTCGCTCGACGAAGATCAGATCGTCGAGGCCACCTGGGCTGTTCTCAAGGAGGGCCATCCCGGAAGCCCGGTCACCGAGAGCCAGATCCGGCACGCGGTCCGCGACGTCACCGCGCAGGAACCCAACAGCAACGAAATCAATCAGGTCGCCGCCCGACTAGCGCTGGTCGGCTGGCCGCTGGCCAGCCACTGCTGATCCGTCAGCCGCTCTCCCCGGCGTCCACGGACGCCGGTCCACCGACCTACCCCGTGGTTTCGTAGTCGGCAGGCATCTGGCCGGTGGCCTGGAAGATCACCCGGCGGGAGATCTCCACGGCGTGATCCGCGAAGCGCTCGTAGTAGCGGCTCAGCAGCGTGACGTCGACCGCTGCGGCGATGCCGTGCTTCCAGTCGCGGTTCATGATCACCCTGAACAGGTGGCGGTGCAGATCGTCCATCGCACCGTCGTCCGCCCGGATGCGGCGCGCCTGGTCGGGGTCACGGGAGACGATCACCTCGCGTGCACTCCGCCCCAGATCGACGGCGATACGGCCCATTTCGGCGAAATATCCGTTGACTTCCTCCGGGAGGACGTGTTGAGGGTGACGGCGACGGGTCATCTTGGCGACGTGAACCGCGAGTGCACCCATCCGTTCGACGTCCGCGACGATCTGTATGGAGCCGACGATGGCGCGGAGATCCCCCGCGACCGGCGCGTGCAACGCCAACAGCGCGAAGCCCGCCTCCTCGCCGCGGGCGCTGGCGGTGACGATCTGCTCGCGATCGCCGATCACCTGCTCGGCGAGGAGCAGATCCGCCTGCAGCAACGCCTGCGTGGCCCGCTCCATCGCGATGCCGGCCAACCGGCACATCTCAGCCAGATGGCTGGTGAGAGCGTCGAGTTGCGCGCCGTAGGCCGTCCGCACCACGCCATCGTAGGTGGATGGCAAGCAACGACCGGCTGACGGAAATTGAACGCCGGGTGAATGTTGCCGGTCGATCGCGTGCATCCGCCCTTCGCAGGCGTGTCCGTCGCAGGGTCTTGGGCCTGTTTCTGTCGGGGTGCGCCGATAGCCTGGCATCGGGATCGAAGGGGGGGGTGTTGCATGCAGGCCGTCGAGGCTTTTCGGGGACTCTCGGGCGCGGCGCGGGTGGCGCTGGTCTTCGGCGCTCTGCTGGTGTTCGGCTCGCTGTCCGGCGGATCGTGGTCGGGTGTCCTGGTCGGGCTCGCCCTGGTGGCTGTGCCGGGGTGGACCATGTACTCCCGCGGCAGGGCGGAGTCCGAACCCTGGCCGATGCCGGCCGACTTCCGCGCCCTGGCCGAGGGCATGGCCCGCCCGATCGACCCGACACCCAAGCGGATCCTTCCACCCGACGAGAAGGCGTCGCTGATCGCGCACGTAGCCACCACCAAGCAGGGGTTGGAACAGCTGATCGCCGACAGGCCGCCCGCCTGGCCCTGGGCGGTGTTCGCCTCGATTCTGGTGCAGCGCCGCAACGGAATTCAGACCCGGTTGCGTGCCTGTGCCTCGGGGTATCAGCCCCGCCCCGGGGCGCTGCCGTTGACCGGCCAGGCCTATTCGGCGATCGCGTATGAGGCCATGACCACCATCGCCGACCAGCTCGCGCAGCTTGAGCAGTTCATGCTCAGTCCCGCCTTCATGGGGGCATTCGGGCCGGATGAGCGCGGCGCCGACCCTGACGCGGTGGTCGCTGTCGCCAACCGGCTGATGGACTACCACGAGTCGTTTCTCCGGCAGGCCGAGAGCTGTCTGCAGACCCCGGTGCTGCCCGAGGCGCGGGTGTTCGTCGCGGACATGGGCGCCTTCACGCTGTGCCCGCTGGCCGGCTACGAGCAGTTCATCCAGACCATGTGTGCGCGCGTCGGCGACGCCCAGGACCTGCTGCCCTACGCCGACCCGAGCGCGATCGTCGCGCTCGACGACGTCGCACTGGCCATCTCACTGCCCGACGGCCTGAGCGATCGGGTCATTGCACAGGTCAAGCGATTCAGCGCCTGATATCCACCGCGAGCAGAATGACACCGTGAGCCTGATCGGATATCTACGGATCGTGATGCCGGTGTCGGGTGCATGCGCCGCCTCGCTCGTTGTTGCGGCGCCCGCGTTCGCGGACACCCCCGAAGATAGATTCGTCGCCGACATCAAGCGCGCGAACATGGTCAATCCGCCAGTACCCGCGACACCCGATATCTGGATCAAGGCGGGCTACGCCTCGTGCGACCGCATCTCCTCCAGTGTCGGCCAGGGCCAGCGCCTGCAGTCCGCCATCAACAACGAGGTCATCGCGACCGGTACCTACAACAATCTGACCAGGCAGAACGCCGTCACCCTGGTGACATTCGCGGTCCTCGACCTATGCCCGAACCTCATTCCGGCCGACAATAACGGCAACGGCGCGGGCTGAAATTAAAGGCGCTCTGGCAAGACTTCTTAGCGACACGTTAGCCCTGAGGGCCCACCGCCTTAATTTCAGGCAATACCGTCGTGGGTATGTTGCTCGACGTTCGTTGGCTGCAGTACCTGCTCAGGCGGTCCGGCCGCAAGTAGCGGCGCTCCCGATCCAACGGATTGCGGCCGCTGGAACAAATCAGCCGCCGTGCGCGACTATTGACGTATGGATTGCGACACCGCTCGCGAGGCGTTGTCCGCCCGCATCGACGGCGAGCGCGAACCCATCCCCGCCGCCCGGGTCGACGAGCACCTCGCCGGCTGTGAGCCGTGCCGTGACTGGCAGGCCGCGGCGATCGAGCAGACCCTCGTTCTGCGCCGGACGGCCGGCCGCTCGCAGCTCGCCGCCGTTCGCCAACCCACGCAGCAGCCATCCCGCCGATCACGGCGGCCGTCGATCTCCTGGCGGCGCTGGGCGCTGGGTGCGGTCGGTGTGATCCAGCTGGGCCTGGCCGCCGCACAGGGCCTCGGTGCGGACCTTGGCATTCCGCACGCCGCGCACGCCGGACATGTCCTCAACGAGTCGACCGCCTGGTCGGCAGCGCTCGGTGTGGTGATGCTGGCGGCCGCGGTCCGGCCGGTCATGACAGGCGGACTGGTGTGGGTGCTGGCAACCTTCGCTGTATTCCTTCTGCTGTATGAGGTCACCGACGTCGATGAGGGCAGGGTGACACTAGACCGCTCGCTGACGCATCTTCCCGTGGTGGCGGGCGCCGTGCTGGCGCTGCTGGTGTGGCGCCGGGATCGCTCGGACGACGGCCCTTCGCCGGATCGGACCGCTGTGGCGGCTTCCGACGAGATCGTGTTGCCCGACAACGCCTCCCGGGGCCGTCGACGCAGTCATCTGCGCTCCACCGGCGATTCCGCGGCCTGAGGCGGTCTACAGCATCACACCGAACATGATGGCCATTCCGGCAGCCATGGCCAGTTGGCAGAGGATGCCTACGCTGGAGTGTGTTTCGTCGTCGGGCCGTTGGACGCGGACGGTGATGAACCGGTAGAGCCAGTACGCCGCGACGGCGGCGAAGCCGACGGTGCACACCCAGTTCAGCGTCCCGATCCAGGGCTCGGCTCGGGCCCCGGTCTGCATGCCGGTCAAGTGGCCGCCGTGTCCGCCGTGTCCGGCGTGGCCCGCCGAGCCGGACGTGCCGGCCATGTTCATCCCGGCCATTCCGGCCGGCGCCGAGTGATCCTGCGGCCGCAGCGGAAGGCCGCCCATTGCGGCGTACATCCAGGCCATCGCCAGCATCATCAGTGTGTGGTAGGCGTTCGCCGCCCGATACCCATGGGTCCGCACCGTCACGATCGCAAACCAGACCGCGGCGAACAGGAAGAAGACCATTGGGGCCCGCGTGGGGAGTTCGGCGCCGCGCGGCCACGCCATCACGGCCATCGCGATGGCCATGATCGCGTGCAGTGAGTGGCTGATCAGACTGCCGACCGAGTGCCGGTTCCGCGCGATCGCGGACAGGCACACCCCGGCACTGAAGGCGAACAGCAGCGTGACGATCCACCTCAGAGTGAGATCGTTGATCATCGGCTGGCTCCGCCGCACCGGGGATGTGCTGTCACGGTTGATTGGTCGGCGCCGGTGCCGAGAAAGTTCCCGGCTTGCGTCCGGACCCGTCAACGGCTCTACACTCACCGGCCATGGCCGCAGCGCATCCCGCCGGGTTCCCCTCCGGGCGGGCCGGATGGGCACTGTCGGGCGGCTATGCGCTGGCAGCGGCAGCGGTGGCGGTCTACTCGACGACGGTGCTCTCCCCCGCGACCATGACCACGGCGGTCGAGTCGATCGGTCACTTCACCGCGGCGCTCGCCGCAGCGGGCTGTCTGGGCGGCCTGGTGTTGATAGTCATCACCGCGCAACCCGACGATCGCGGCGTTCTCGACCCGGCGACGTTCCGCGCGCATCTGGTGCTGGAGCGGTTCGCCATGCTCTGGTGCGCGACGGCCGGGGCGATGGTGCCGTTGCAGGCCGCCGCCGACGCCGGCGTCACCGTGTCGCGGCTACTGGGCGGCGGGGGTCTGGCGGCCGCGATGGGGGCATCGGAGACCGCACGGGGTTGGGTCACAGTCGCGGTGTGCGCGTTGGCGCTGACCGTGTTGGCGCGCCTCACCGTGCGTTGGGAATGGCATGTGCCCCTGCTGATTCCGGCGACCATCGGTGTTGTTGCCGTTCCAGTGACCGGCAACGCCGGGCAGGGTCCCGACCACGATTACGCGACCAGTTCAGTGATCGTGTTCGCGCTCGCCGTCTCGGCGTGGGCCGGGTTGCGCATTGTCGGCGCGCTCGCCCCACCCGCCCCGGCGCTTCGCCGACGGGTCGATATCACGGTGTTGTGCACCGGACTGGTGAC
>JAPOHV010000172.1 GCA_029979305.1 Mycobacteriaceae bacterium
CGCACCGAGTGGACATGCTGGGTGTGCCCGGAGGTCGCACCCTTGACCCAGTAATCGCCGCGGGAGCGCGAGTAGTAGGTGGCCTGCCGGGTCGCCAGCGTGCGGGCCAGCGCCTCGTCGTCCATCCAGGCCACCATCAGTACCGCGCCGGTGCCGCGCTCCTGGGCCACCGCGGCGAACAGCCCGTCGGCGTTGCGCTTGAGCTTCGCGGCGATCTGCGGGTCGAGCATCACCGCACCGTAATACCCGCCGCCGCCATCGCGGCCTTGACCTGACCGATGGTGAGCTCGCCGAAGTGGAAGACGCTCGCGGCCAGCACCGCATCGGCGCCGGCCTGCACCGCCGGCGGGAAGTGCTCGACCGCCCCCGCTCCCCCGCTGGCGATCACCGGGACCGTGACGGCCGCGCGGACCGCCCGCAGCATCGGCAGGTCGAAACCGGCCTTGGTGCCGTCGGCGTCCATAGAGTTCAGCAGGATCTCCCCGACGCCGAGTTCGGCACCGCGTCTTGCCCATTCGACGGCGTCGATGCCGGTGCCCCGCCGTCCGCCGTGGGTGGTCACCTCCCAGCCCGACGGGGTCGGGGCGGATCCTGCCGGCACGGTGCGGGCGTCGACCGACAGCACGATGCACTGCGAGCCGAACTGGCGGGCCAACTCCGCCAGCAGTTCCGGCCGGGCGATGGCGGCGGTGTTGACCGACACCTTGTCGGCCCCCGCGCGCAGCAGGGCGTCGACGTCGGCGATCGTCCGCACCCCGCCGCCGACGGTCAGCGGGATGAAGACCTGCTCGGCGGTGCGACTGACCACGTCGAGCATGGTGGCCCGGCCCGAGGAGGACGCCGTCACGTCCAGGAAGGTCAGTTCGTCGGCACCCTCGGCGTCATAGACGGCGGCCAGTTCCACCGGATCGCCGGCGTCGCGAAGGTTCTCGAAGTTGACGCCCTTGACCACCCGGCCGGCGTCGACGTCCAGGCACGGAATCACCCGCACCGCCACATCGGTGGTGTTCACGAGGGAATTCCCGATAGATCGCCGGCGAACAAAGCCGCGGCATAGCCTTGACTCAATTGACACCCTTCATCAGCGATCGGGGGACGCTTCCATGAGACTAAAGACCTTCGCAGCAGCCATTCTCATTCCTCTGCTGGTCTCCTGCGGATCTTCGCCCGGCACCCAGGCCGCCCGGGGCCAGCTCTACATGCGCACCCAGTTCTGGACCGGGGGCCAACTGGACGTCACGTGGCTGTACCTGACCGGTGACGGGGTTATCGTACGCAATCCGGTCCACGGCGCCGATCCGATCGACCTGACCAAGGAGGAGCAGGACAACAGATCCCAGACGGGCCGCTATGTGCGCGACGGCGATCGCATGACCATCACCTGGGACGACGGCAGGGTCCAGGACGTCGCCGTGAAATTCGAGAACGGCACGATGACGGACTTCGACGGCGGTATCAGCGCCCGGGCAACCCCATTTCCCGCCGACAATTTCGGAGATGTCAGCTACGCCGGTCGGGCGGCGTACGACAACGTCTCCAACAACTTGACCATCAAATTCACCAAGGACGGCACCTTCGAGTCCTTCGCCATCGGAGCGATCGACGAGAAGAAAGAGGACGATGGCAAAACGTCGGGTTCGGCGCTGAGTGCCGGTTCTGGTGGCGGCAGGTATTCGGTGCGCGGCAACACGGTGACGTTCGACTACACCGACGGCAAGCACGTGGTCATGCTCGGGCAGCCCTATGACATGGGCGACGGCGAGATCATTCTCAACAGCGCGCTCTACAAGAAGGTTCAGCTTCAGGAGTAGGAGAGGGCTTTCTCACACGCGTACCGCCGCGAGCGCCTCGGGCAGCGTGAAACGGCCGGCGTAGAGGGCCTTTCCGACGATCGCACCCTCGACACCGATATCGGTCAGGGTGGCGATCGCACGCAGGTCGTCCAGGCTGGACACCCCCCCGGATGCGATCACCGGGGCGTCGGTGCACTCGGCGACACCCTCGAGCAGTTCCAGGTTGGGCCCGGTGAGCGTGCCGTCCTTGGTGACGTCGGTGACCACGAAACGTGAACAGCCCTCGCTGTCCAGACGTTCCAGCACCTGCCACAGATCGCCGCCGTCGGTCTCCCAGCCGCGGCCGCGCAGCCGGTGCTCGCCGTCGACGATCTGCACATCGAGCCCGACGGCCACCTTGTCGCCGAACTCGGCGATCGCCCGGGCGCACCACTGCGGATTCTCCAGCGCCGCGGTGCCGATGTTGACCCGGGCGCATCCGGTGGCCAGTGCTGCGCGCAGCGACGCGTCATCGCGGATACCGCCGGAGAGTTCGACCTTCACGTCGAGTGCGGCCACCACCTCGGCCAGCAGTGCGGCGTTGCCGCCCCGGCCGAAGGCCGCGTCGAGATCCACCAGGTGGATCCACTCGGCGCCGTCGCGCTGCCAGGTCAGTGCGGCGTCCAGCGCGGAGCCGTACTCGGTCTCACTGCCGGCCTTACCCTGCACCAGCCGTACCGCCCGGCCCTCGACCACGTCGACAGCCGGCAGCAGAACCAGTTCGCTACTCACCTGAATATCAGAGCCCCTCAACCCAATTCGCCAGCAGCGCCGCACCGGCGTCACCGCTCTTCTCCGGATGAAACTGCGTCGCAGACAGCGGACCGTCCTCCACCGCCGCCAGGAAGCGGACGTGGTGGGTAGCCCAGGTCAGCAGTGCCTCGGGAGCGCCTTCCCAGGTCTGCGCGGCATAGGAGTGCACGAAGTAGAACCGGGTGGCGGCGTCGATGCCTTTGAACAGCCGGCTGCCCGCAGCGGCGTCGACGACGTTCCAGCCCATATGCGGGATCACCGGCGCGTCCAGCGGGGTCACCGAGCCGGGCCACTGCCCGCACCCGCGGCTCTCCACCCCGAACTCCACGCCGCGGTCGAACAGGATCTGCATGCCCACGCACACGCCGAGCACCGGCCGGCCGGCCGTCACGCGCCCGGCGATGATCTCATCGCCGCCGATCTCCCGCAATCCAGCCATGCAGGCCTCGAAAGCTCCGACGCCCGGCACCACGAGTCCGTCGGCGGCCAGCGCGGCCGTGCGGTCTGCGGTCACCTCCACGTGGGCGCCGGTGCGCTCGAGCGCACGCTGGGCTGAGCGGAGGTTACCCGAACCGTAGTCCAGGATCACCACTGAAGGTGCTGTCACAGAACACCTTTGGTCGACGGCACGCCCGTCGCACGCGGGTCCGGTTCGACGGCCTGACGCAGCGCCCTGGCGACGGCTTTGTATTGCGCCTCGGTGATGTGGTGCGGGTCGCGGCCGTAGATGGTGCGCACATGAAGGGCGATGCGGGCGTTGGCGGCCAGCGACTCGAACACGTGCCGGTTGATCACCGTGTGGTAGGGCACACCGGACCCGGCGATGGTGAAGTCCACCAGGTAGTCGGGTTCGCCGGTGTGCACGAAATAGGGCCGCCCCGACACGTCGACGGCGGCGTGCGCCAGTGTCTCGTCCATCGGGATGAAGGCGTCGCCGAAGCGGCGGATGCCCTTCTTGTCGCCGAGCGCCTGGCCCAGCGCGGTGCCGAGCACGATCGCGGTGTCCTCGACGGTGTGGTGGCCCTCGATCTCGACGTCGCCGCGGGCGGTGACGCTCAGGTCGAAGCTGGCGTGGCTGCCCAGCGCGGTCAGCATGTGGTCGAAGAACGGCACGCCGGTGTCCACGCTGACATTGCCGGTGCCGTCGAGGTCGAGTTCGACGACGATGTCGGACTCCCGGGTCTTGCGCTCCACACGGGCACGTCGGTGGTCGGTCATTTCGCTCCTAGGGGCTGGGGCCCTGCATGCACTGATTCGGTCGAGGCCAGTTTCGCGCTGGCGGCCAGGAAGGCGTCGTTCTCCTGCGGGAGTCCGATGGTGACCCTCAGGTAGCCCGGGATGCCGACGTCGCGGATCAGCACGCCGTCGTCCAGGTAGCGCCGCCACGCCACGGCGGAATCGGCGAACAGCCCGAACAGCACGAAGTTGGCATCGCTGGGGATCACCCGGAAACCCATGCCCGCCAGGGCCGCACTGACCCGGACCCGTTCGGCCGACAGCGCCGCCACCGACGCCAGCGTCTCGTCGGCGTGACGCAGCGCGGCGCGGGCCGCAGCCTGGGTGAGCGCCGACAGGTGGTAGGGCAGCCGCACCAGCAGCACCGCCTCGATCACCGCCGGGGCGGCCACCAGATAGCCCAGCCGACCGCCGGCGAAGGCGAAGGCCTTGCTCATGGTGCGGCTCACGATGAGCTTGGCGGGAAACTCACCGAGCAGCGTGACGGCGCTGGGCGCAGCGGAGAACTCCCCGTAGGCCTCGTCGACGATCAGCACCCCGGAGGTCATCGCCTCCAGGAGCCGGCGCAGCTCGGTCAGCGGAATGCTCTGTCCGGTCGGGTTGTTCGGGCTCGTGACGAACACGACGTCGGGGGCCTCCCGACGGATCGCGGCCACCGCGGTGTCAAGATCCAGTCCGAAGTCGGCGGCCCGCGGGGCTTCGATCCAGCGGGTCTGGGTGCCGTCGGAGATGATCGGGTGCATCGAGTAAGACGGCACGAAACCGAGCGCGCTGCGCCCCGGGCCGCCGAACGCCTGCAGCAGCTGCTGCAGGATCTCGTTGGAACCATTTGCCGCCCAGACGTTCTCGGCGCTCACCGCGACACCGGTGCGCGAAGTGAGGTAGGCGGCCAGGTCGCGGCGAAGCGCGACGGCGTCGCGGTCCGGGTAGCGGTGCAGCGACGAGGCTGCCTGCAGGACCGAACCCGCCACGTCGTCGACCAGTGCGGCGCTGGGTGGGTGCGGGTTCTCGTTGGTGTTGAGCCGAACCGGCACGTCGAGTTGCGGCGCACCGTAGGCGGACTTGCCGCGCAGGTTATCCCGCAACGGCAGGTCGTCCAGACCCACCCGCTCCCCCACGGTCACTTCTCGAACCTCCGGCGGACAGCCTCGCCGTGCGCGGGCAGGTCCTCGGCGTTGGCCAGCGTTATGACATGTCCGGCGACGTCTTTGAGCGCCGCCTCGGTGTAGTCCACGACGTGGATACCGCGCAGGAAGGTCTGCACCGACAGTCCGCTGGAGTGCCGGGCACAGCCGGCGGTGGGCAGCACGTGGTTGGAGCCGGCGCAGTAGTCGCCCAGGCTCACCGGGGACCACGGACCGACGAAAATCGCTCCGGCAGAACGGATCCGAGCCGCGACACCGGCCGCGTCGGCGGTTTGGATCTCCAGGTGCTCGGCGGCGTAGGCGTTGACCACCCGGATCCCGGTGTCGATGTCGTCGACCAGCACGATGCCGGACTGCGGCCCGGTCAGTGCTTCGGTGACCCGCTCGCGGTGCACGGTGGTGGCCAGTTGCGCGGCGAGTTCGGCGTCGGTGGCCGCAGCCAGTTCGACGCTGTCGGTGACCAGCACGCTGGCCGCCATCACATCGTGCTCGGCCTGGCTGATCAGGTCGGCGGCCACATGCACCGGGTCGGCGGTGTGGTCGGCCAGGATGGCGATCTCGGTGGGGCCCGCCTCGGAGTCGATACCGACCTGCGAACGGCAGACCCTTTTGGCCGCGGTC
>JAPOHV010000144.1 GCA_029979305.1 Mycobacteriaceae bacterium
CAACGGTCATCTGGGTGCCGGGCAACAATGGGCTGTGGACCACCGGAAAGGACCCGATGCAGGTGTTCGGCCGGGCCCGCTACGACCACCTGGTGCAGATGTGCGACGAGATGGACATCGTCACCCCCGAACACCCCTTCCCGGTCTGGACCGGCCAAGGCGGCCCGGCCACCATCGTGCCGATGTTCCTGCTCTACGACTACACCTTCCTGCCCGCCGGCGCGGCCACCAAGGCCGAGGGGCTGGCGATCGCCAAGGAGCACAACGTCGTCGCCACCGACGAGTTCCTGTTGTCCTGTGAGCCCTACGCGACCCGCGACGCCTGGTGCCGGGACCGGCTGACCTACACCAGGGCCAGGCTCGAGGAACTGGACTGGATGGTTCCCACCGTGCTGGTCAATCACTTCCCGCTGGTGCGCCAACCGTGCGAGATGCTGTTCTACCCGGAGTTCTCGCTGTGGTGCGGGACGACCGCGACCGCCGACTGGCACACCCGCTACAACGCGGTGTGCTCGGTCTACGGCCATCTGCACATTCCGCGGACCACCTGGTACGACGGGGTGCGCTTCGAGGAGGTCTCGGTGGGCTACCCGCGGGAGTGGCGGCGACGCAAGCCCTACCGCTGGCTGCGTCAGGTGCTGCCCGACCCCGACTACGCCCCCGGCTACCTCAACGAGTTCGGCGGGCACTTCATGATCTCGCCCGAGATGCGGGCGCAGGCCGAGGCGTTCCGGGCCAAGCTCAAGGCGCGCCGCGGATGAGCGATCTCATGCGTGCGGTGCTGCCGGACCAGGCCGCCGATCTGGTCTACGCCGAGCTGTACCACGATCCGCCGGATCTCGCGCCGCTGCCCGAGGAGGAGCCGCTGATCGCGCGCTCGGTGGACAAGCGCCGCAACGAGTTCGTCACCGTCCGGCACTGCGCCCGGGTGGCGATGGGCCGGCTCGGTGTGCCGGAGGCCCCAATCCTCAAGGGGGAGAAGGGTGAACCCCGCTGGCCGGCCGGTCTGGTCGGCAGCCTCACACACTGCGAGGGGTACCGCGGTGCGGTGGTGGGCCGCCGCTCGTCGGTTCGGTCGGTGGGTATCGACGCCGAACCGCACGGCGTGCTGCCCACCGGCGTGCTCGACGCGATCAGTCTGCCCGCGGAGCGCCGGGAGATCGCCGGGCTGCCCGCCGGACTGCACTGGGACCGGATCCTGTTCTGCGCCAAGGAGGCCACCTACAAGGCGTGGTTCCCGCTGACCGAACGGTGGCTCGGTTTCGAAGACGCCCACATCAGCTTCGAGGTGGACCGTGAGGGTGGCGGCAGTTTCGTCTCCCGCATCCTCGTCGACCCCTCGGCGCGGTCGGGGCCGCCGCTGACCGAACTCACCGGGCGCTGGTCGGTGGCTTCCGGACTGGCGCTGACGGCGATCGTGCTGTGAGCGGGCCCCCCGAACCCGGCATCGTCGTCGTCGACAAACCGGCCGGAATGACCAGCCATGACGTGGTGTCGCGCTGCCGGCGGATCTTCGCCACCCGCAAGGTCGGGCATGCCGGCACCCTGGATCCGATGGCCACCGGAGTGCTGGTGGTCGGTGTCGAGCGAGCCACCAAGATCCTGGGCCTGCTCACCGCGACGGCGAAGTCCTATGCCGCTACCATCCGCCTGGGCCGGACCACCTCCACCGACGATGCCGAAGGTGAAGTGCTGCAGGATGTTTCGGCGGCACACCTGACCGATGAGGCGATCATGTCCGGTGTGGCCGCCTTGCGTGGGGAGATCTCGCAACGCCCCTCGGCGGTGAGCGCGGTCAAGATCGGCGGCAAGCGTGCCTACCAGCTGGCCCGTGCCGGGGAGCAGGTCGATATTCCCGCCCGCACCGTGCGAGTCGATCGCTTCGACGTTCGGCGAATCGGCCGTGAGGGGCCCTTCGTCGACCTCGACGTCGAGGTGGACTGTTCCTCGGGCACCTACATCCGGGCGCTGGCCCGCGACCTCGGCGCCGCACTCGGCGTCGGGGGCCACCTGACCGCGCTGCGGCGCACCCGCGTCGGCGGGTACGGGCTGGACCACGCCCGCACCCTCGAGCAACTGGCCGAGGATCCGGTGCTGAGCTACAGCCTGGACCAGGCGTGCCTGCTGGCCTTCCCGCGCCGCGACGTCACCGCCGAGCAGGCGACCGACGCCGGCCATGGCCGGCCACTGCCGGCGGCGGGCCTGGCGGGGGTCTATGCCGCGACCGATCCGGCCGGCCGGGTGATCGCCCTGCTGCAGGACAACGACTCTTCGACGACGTCGGTGGTGGTGATCCGACCGGCGACACTCGCCTGAGCTCTGTCCACAGATCGACCGCCGTCCACAGCCGCGGCCGGACGGCCTGTTGTTAGCACAAATGTTCGAATATGTTGGCGGCATGGGCACCCCGTCACTGCTGACCGCCGAGGCGGCTCGCGAGGCGGTACGCGTCGACCTTGAGGTGATCGATGCGGCCCACGACCGGCTGCGTGCGGCGGACACCGATCTGGTGGGCAACGCGTTCCGCATCGAAATCGCCGCGCGGCTCGAAGCCCAGCACCGCGTCAATCGGGGGCTGTCCTACCGGATCTTCGGTGAGATCGCGGAACCCGTCGACGGTCACGACGATCCGGCGCTGCCCGCCGGTGTCAGAGTCCGCGACACTCTGGCGGCGCGGCTACGGCTGACCGCCGCTGAGGTCAGGCGCCGGTTCCGGGTCGCCGCCCGCATCCGGCCCCGGCGGGCACTGAGCGGCCCGGCCCTGGACCCCGAACTGCCCGAGCTCGCCGCCGCGGTCGAGGCCGGCCAGGTCGGGGAGGATCACATCGCCGCGGTCTGCCGTGCCCTCGACGCCCTGCCCGGCTCGGTCGCCGCCGAGGACAAGGCGGCGGCGGAACGCGCCCTGGTTCGCCACGCCAGCGAACAGGACGCACAGTTCGTCACGGCGATCGGCACCGTCATCGCCGACTGCCTCAATCCCGACGGCAGTTTCACCGATGAGGACCGCGCCCGGCGGCGCGGAGTGGTCCTGGGCCGGCAGGGTCCCGACGGTATGAGCCGGCTGACCGGGTGGCTGGACCCGGAGACCCGCGCCTACCTGGAAGCGGTGGCCGCCCTGGTGCGTCCGGGCCGCCACCACCCTGACTCCGATCCCGGGCAGGACAGCAGAAGCTCCGAGCAGCGTTGCCACGATGCGCTCAAACTCGCCCTGAAGACCGCGATCTCCTCCGGTGGGCTGGGTCGGCACCGCGGTGCGCCGGTGTCGGTGGTGGTGACGACGACATTGGCCGATCTTCAGCGGGCCGCCCGGGCCGCCGCCGATCCGGCCGTGCCGATGCCGCCGCCGGCGCGCACCGGCGGGACGGGTCGGCTGCCGATGCGGGATCTGATCCGGCTGGCCGGCGAGTCCGTCCACTATCTGGCGGTCTTCGACGACCACTCCGCGCGTCCGCTCTACCTGGGACGCAGCCGGCGTTTGGCGACCGCCGACCACCGCATCATCTGCCATGCGCGGGATCGCGGCTGCACCAAGCCGGGCTGTTTCGTGGGTGGCTACGACTGCGAGATCCACCACGCGCTCGAGTGGAGCGCCGGCGGGCCGACCGATGCGGACAACGTCTTCTTCGGCTGTGCAGCCGATCATGCCGCCGTCACCGACGGGATCTACACCACCACCGTCAGCCGGGACGGCCGTATCGGCTGGTCCGACGGCAGCGGGCCGTCGCGTATCAACGACGTCCACCACCAGGAAAGACTGCTCGAACCCGACCGGTTGCGCGACGACGGCGACGACGGCGGGTGACGCGCAGGTCGTAGGCTGGCAGGCGTGGAACGCTGGCGAGGGCAGGACGACATCCCGTCGGACTGGGGCCGATGCGTGCTGACCATCGGGGTGTTCGACGGCGTGCACCGCGGGCACGCCGAGCTCATCGCCCGCGCCGTCAAGGCCGGCCGGGCGCGCGGGCTGCCGACGGTGCTGATGACCTTCGACCCGCACCCGATGGAGGTCGTCTTCCCGGGCAGCCACCCCGCCCAGCTGACCACCCTGACCCGCCGCGCCGAACTGGCCGAGGAACTGGGCATCGACGTATTCCTGGTGATGCCGTTCACCCCCGACTTCATGAAACTCACCCCCGAGCGCTACATCCACGAACTGCTCGTCGAACGGCTGCACGTGCTCGACGTGGTGGTGGGGGAGAACTTCACCTTCGGCAAGAAGGCCGCCGGCAACGTCGACACGCTGCGCAAGGCCGGCGAGCGGCTGGGCTTCGCCGTCGAGTCGGTGTCGCTGGTGGCCGAGCAGCATCAGACCGAGACGCTCACCTTCTCCTCGACCTACATCCGGGCCTGCGTCGACGCCGGCGACGTGGTGGCGGCCGCCGAGGCGCTGGGCCGCCCGCACCGGGTGGAGGGCGTGGTCGTGCGCGGTGAGGGACGCGGCCACGGGCTGGGCTACCCGACCGCCAACGTGGCCCCGCCGATGTACTCGGCGATCCCGGCCGACGGCGTCTACGCGGCCTGGTTCACCGTGCTCGGCCCACAGTCCGGGCTGAGCGCCGCGACGGGTTCGGTGGTGCCCGGTGAGCGGTATCCGGCGGCGGTGTCGGTGGGCACCAACCCGACCTTCTCCGGGCGCACCCGCACTGTCGAGGCCTTCGTCCTGGACACCAGCGCCGACCTGTACGGACAGCACGTCGCGGTCGATTTCGTCGCCCGCATCCGGGGCCAGAAAAAGTTCGCCAGCGTCGACGACCTGATCGCGGCGATGGGGCGCGACACCGACAAGGCCAGGAGCATCCTGGCCGCCCAGCGCTGACCCCGACGATTCGGGGCCGACGGGTCATCGCTGCTAGACTCCCGTTCCGGCATGTGCTGCAGTCCGCGGCGGCCGCGCCGAATTCCCTTTTCGCGTGACCGATGATGATGGAGTAGTCCCTGTGGCGCTGACCGCCGAGCAGAAAAAAGAGATTCTGGGCACCTACGGCCTGCACGGAACCGACACCGGTTCCCCGGAAGCCCAGGTGGCGCTGCTGACCAAGCGCATCTCGGATCTCACCGAGCATCTCAAGACCCACAAGCACGATCACCACTCCCGCCGCGGGCTGCTGCTGCTGGTCGGCCGGCGTCGCCGGCTGCTCAAGTACGTCGCCCAGGTCGACGTCGAGCGCTACCGCTCGCTGATCGAGCGGCTCGGCCTGCGCCGCTGAGTGTGGCCGGGGCGGATCCCGGCTCGGTGTAGGATCAGGTCGTTACGCGCCGCGCCGCGGCGTGTGACCTGCGTCTCCCAGCGAGACTTGTCCCGATCGGGCGGTCTTCGGTAGTGGCTGCCGGGAGGACTTCCCCCGGCAGCTTCGATCGACGGCCGTAGCCAATCGTCGAGTCACTGTGGCGGCGCTAAACAACAGTGAATCAAGAAAGGCTGCACGGACCTTTATGTCTGTCGCTGAAATCGACGAAGGCGTGTTCGAAGCAACCGCCACCATCGACAACGGGAGCTTCGGCACCCGCACCATCCGGTTCGAGACCGGCCGGCTCGCCCAGCAGGCCGCCGGCGCCGTGGTCGCCTACCTCGATGACGAGACCATGCTGCTGTCGGCGACCACCGCCAGCAAGGCTCCCAAGGAGCACTTCGACTTCTTCCCGCTGACGGTCGACGTCGAGGAGCGCATGTACGCCGCCGGGCGCATCCCCGGCTCGTTCTTCCGGCGCGAGGGACGCCCGTCCACCGACGCCATCCTGACCTGTCGCCTCATCGACCGTCCGCTGCGTCCGTCGTTCGTCGACGGCCTGCGCAACGAGATCCAGGTCGTCGTCACCGTGATGAGCCTGGACCCCAACGAGATGTACGACGTGGTAGCCATCAACGCCGCCTCGGCGTCCACCCAACTCGCCGGCCTGCCGTTCTCCGGCCCGGTCGGCGGCGTGCGCGTGGCCCTGATCGGGAATCAGTGGGTGGCGTTCCCCACCGTCGAGCAACTCGAGGACGCGGTGTTCGACATGGTCGTCGCCGGTCGTGTCGTGCATGACGGTGACGTCGCCATCATGATGGTCGAGGCCGAGGCCACCGACAAGGTGATCGAGCTGATCGCCGGCGGCGCCAAGGCGCCCACCGAGGCCGTCGTGGCCGAGGGGCTGGAGGCCGCCAAGCCGTTCATCGCCGCGCTGTGCGCCGCGCAGAAGGAACTGGCCGAGCGGGCCGCCAAGGAGAGCGCCGGCTATCCGCGGTTCCCCGACTACGCCGACGACGTCTACGCCGCGGTGGCCGACGTCGCGACCGGTCCGCTCTCGGAGGCGCTGACCATCGCCGGCAAGAACGAGCGCAACGACCGCACCGACGAGATCAAGGGTGAGGTGCTGCTCAAGCTGGGCGAGAACTTCGCCGGCCGCGAGAAGGAAATCGGCGCTGCCTATCGTTCGCTGACCAAAAAGCTTGTCCGCCAGCGCATCCTGACCGACAACTTCCGTATCGACGGCCGTGGCATCACCGACATCCGGGCACTGTCCGCTGAGGTCGCCGTGATCCCGCGGGCGCACGGCAGCGCGCTGTTCGAGCGCGGCGAGACCCAGATCATGGGTGTCACCACCCTCGACATGGTCAAGATGGCCCAGCAGATCGACTCGCTCGGCCCGGAGAAGTCCAAGCGCTACATGCACCACTACAACTTCCCGCCGTACTCGACCGGTGAAACCGGCCGGGTGGGCTCGCCCAAGCGCCGCGAGATCGGCCACGGCGCGCTCGCCGAGCGTGCCCTGATGCCGGTGCTGCCCAGCGTCGAGGAGTTCCCCTACGCCATCCGTCAGGTCTCCGAAGCCCTGGGCTCCAACGGATCCACCTCGATGGGTTCGGTGTGCGCCTCCACGCTGTCGCTGCTTAACGCCGGCGTGCCGCTGAAGGCTCCGGTCGCCGGCATCGCCATGGGCCTGGTGTCCGACGAGGTCAACGGTGAGACCCGTTATGTCGCACTGACCGACATCCTCGGCGCCGAGGACGCCTTCGGCGACATGGACTTCAAGGTCGCCGGCACCAAGGAGTTCGTCACCGCACTGCAGCTGGACACCAAGCTCGACGGCATTCCGTCGCAGGTGCTGGCCGGGGCGCTGGCACAGGCCAAGGAAGCCCGGCTGACCATCCTGGAGGTGATGGCCGAGGCCATCGATGCCCCCGACGAGATG
>JAPOHV010000191.1 GCA_029979305.1 Mycobacteriaceae bacterium
AGCCGAACAGCGCGCCGTCCTGGAACAGCACGCCGAACAGGGTGCGGATCTCGTAGAGCTCCTTGGCCGAGCACTGGATGATGTCCGTGCCGTCGATCATGATCTTGCCGCGCTCGGGGCGCAGCAGGCCGATCAGCGACTTGAGGAACACCGACTTGCCGGTGCCCGACGGGCCCAGCAGAACGCTCACCTCGCCGGCGGGGATGTCGAGGGTGACGTCTTCCCAGATCCGTTGCGATCCGAACGACTTTGTCAGCCCCTCGACCTGGATAGCTGTACCCACGCGATTCCTTCCGCCACATCCGCCCACGGCAAGTCACGCCTGTGGTTCGGCTCACTGTAGCGCACGGTTTACGGCCTGTATCCGGCTTTGTCGGAGCGGGGCGGGCAAAAGAAATCCCCCGCGCTCGCAGGGCGAAGCGCGGGGGATTTGCTCAAGTCGGATGACTACTTGACGGTGACCTTCGCGCCGGCGGCCTCCAGCTTGGCCTTGGCGTCCTCGGCGGCCTCCTTCTTGGCCTTCTCCAGGACGGGCTTCGGGGCGCCGTCGACGAGGTCCTTGGCCTCCTTGAGGCCCAGGCCGGAGACGATCTCGCGAACGACCTTGATGACGCCGATCTTCTTGTCGCCGGTGCTCTCCAGGATCACGTCGAACTCGTCCTGCTCCTCGGCAGCCTCGGCCGGGGCAGCGGCACCGCCGACGGCGGCGACGGCGACCGGGGCGGCCGCGGTGACCTCGAAGACCTCTTCGAACTTCTTCACGAACTCCGAGAGCTCCAGGAGGGTCATCTCCTTGAACGCCTCGAGCAGGTCGTCAGTGGACATCTTTGCCATGGTTGTGGTCCTTCCGTACTTACTGGGGTTTGGGGTGGTTGGTTACGCGGCTTCGCCGGACTTCTTCTCCTGCAGCGCGGCAGCCAGCCGGGCGACCTGCGATGCGGGAGCGTTGAACAGCCCGGCCGCTTTGGCCAGGTTGCCTTTCATGGCGCCGGCCAGCTTGGCCAGCAGCACCTCGCGCGACTCCAGGTCGGCGATGCGCTCGACCTCGGCGACGGTCAACGGGTGACCGTCCATGTAGCCGCCCTTGATGACGAGCGCCTTGTGATCCTTGGCGAACTTCTTGATCGCCTTCGCCGCGTCGACGGCCTCGCCGCTGACGAACGCGATCGCCGTCGGGCCGGCGAACAGATCATCGAGACCCTCGATGCCCGCCTCCGCCGCCGCGCGCTTGACCAGAGTGTTCTTGGCGACGGTGTAGGTGGCGGTGCCGCTCAGCGAGCGACGCAGTTCAGCCAGGTTGGCGACGGTCAGGCCGCGGTACTCGGTGACCACGGTGGCCGTCGACGCCTTGAACTGCTCGGTGATCTCGGCGACTGCGGTGGCCTTCTCAGGCTTGGCCATGCACTGCCTCCTCGGTGGTTGGCGACCCCCGGACCCGGTAATCCGCGCCGGCCCGGAAACGACGAACGCCCCGGCGCAGACGGGCCGGGGCGCGCACGAAAACGTACGGTAACCTCGTCCTCCTGCGTGGGCCGCCCGGGAGATCCGGGACCTTCAACCGATTACTCGGTGACCGACGGTCTTCGGTGGAACCCGGTGAGCATATCCCGGGGTGCGACCGGCGGCCAAAACGGTGCCGGCTACCGCCGCAGCAACGCTGCGGCGCCGACGAGTCCGGCTTCGCCGCCCAGTTCGGCGGGCACCACCCGCAGATCGCGGATGAAGTCCAGGGCGGCGTAGTCGGCCAGGGCCTCGCGCACCGGGTCGAACAGCACCGGGCCGGCGTTGGCCACTCCCCCGCCGATGACCACCAGATCGAGGTCGCAGGTGGCCGCGACGGAGGCGATCATCGCCGCGACGGCCCGCCCGCCGCGGGCGAACGCCCGCACCGCAACGTCCTCTCCTGCGGCGGCGGCCGCGGCCAGGTCGCGGGCGGTGGAGCCTGTCCAGCCCTGCCCGCGTGCCCAGGACACCAGGTGCGGACCGCTGGCGATCAACTCCACGCACCCGCGCCCGCCGCAGGGACACCGATCACCGTCGGACTCGACGACCACATGGCCGACGTGCCCGGCATTGCCCGTTCGCCCCGTATACGGCAGGCCGTCGAGGATGAGGCCGCCGCCGATACCGGTGGAGATCACCATCCCGAGCATGAATCCGGCGCCTCGCCCCGCGCCGCGCCAGTGCTCGCCCAACGCCATACACAGACCGTCGCCGGCCAGCACGACCGGCACTCCCGACACCAGTTCGGCAACCCGGTCACGGACGGGAAAACGCCGCCAGGCGGCGATGTTGACCGGGCTGATGGTGCCTTCCAGCACCTGGATCGGCCCGGCCGATGAGATCCCCACCCCCGCTACTGGTGTTTCGGCGGCCGCGAGGGCGTCCGCAATGGTGCGCTCGACCGCGGCGAACACCTCGGCTGGATCGTCACTGGCCGGAGTCGGTTGCCGATTCTCATGCAGCAGTTGACCGTTCGCGTCGACAAGACCGGCGGCGATCTTGGTGCCGCCGATATCGATTGCCAGATACGTCATCTCCGCGGCCCTAGTGCCTATGGGTGTTGTCGGGCTGGCGGGGATCGCCCGGATGTTCGTAGCCGGGAGCCAGCCACACCAGCGCGGCACGGCGCTGCTCCAACCAGATCCGGAAGGCGCGGCGCCGGGCGGCGCCGCGCAACATGGCCCGCACCGCGGCGTCGGCATCAGCCACTCCGGCGAACCGGCCGGGGTTGCGGCGTCGGTAGCCGGCGATGGCGTCGGCGTCGGTATCCACTTCTGCGGTGACGTGGGCGTACACCGCCCTGGCCAGTGGGTCGGCCAGGGCGCCGGCCGCGATGCTGCCGATCTCGAGGCGTGCGGTCAGATCGGGTAGCAGATCCTGTTCGGTCGGCGTGGCGTCGGTGACCGTCACACCCAGGCTCTCGGCTTCGACGGCCACCACACGTTCGGTGACCAGCAGTTGGGTGAGCCAGCGTCGCAGTTGGCGTCCCTCACTGGTGCCCGGGCGGGGCAACGCGGCGGTCTGCGGCGACGACCGCAGGATTCGCTCGCGGGCATCGACCTCGGTCACCGGCACCGGCGAACCGCCGACGGTCGCGGCGATGGTCATCGGACCGTCACCGCCACCGCCGGGGTGTAGAGCAGTCGGCCTGCGCACCCGATGCGGATCAGCGCCCACCACCGGCCCGGGTTGGCCCATGGCGGCGGGGCGACGTCGAAGCCGACCTCGACGGTCGAGCGGGCCGGCAGGTGGATGCCCTGCGATGCCGGGCCCATCCACTCCCAGGTTCCCCATGGGCTGATCAGATGAGCCTCGAGGTCGAGGTCAGCCTGCGCGCCACTGGTGACCGCGGTGGTCAGTCGGGCGTTTCCGCCGCGGTCGACGACGATCTCCTGCGGATCGGCGGCGAGGCTGATCAACTCGTCGTCCACGCCGCCGACCGTGATCACGGCGATGTCTTCAACGGTCTGCCGCCAGGCCGGCGGCACGTCGCCGGTGAGCGTCAGTTCGGCCCGCACCGGGTAGTGGCCGGGTTCGGCGTCCGCGGGGACCCGCACGGTGATCGTCGTTTCCCGGTAGCCGCGGGGCGGCAGTTCGAAGGACCGGCCGGCGAACATCCTGGCCGCGGGGTCGTCGTCCCAGCCGTGCGGATGCCGGATGCGGACCCCCGCTCGCAGGCGGGTGTCACTGCAGTCGCTGGCCACGCTGAGGCGTAGCCGTACCGTCTCGCCGGGCGCTGCAGCCACCGTCTCCGGGTGTAGGTGGGCCACGGCGGGCAGTCCGCCCAGTGGTGCCGGGCCGCGATTGTGCAGCCAATACCGGGCGTAGAGCGGCTGGGCGGGCTCGGTGTCGGCAGCCAGTCTCTCACCGGCGGCGTCGACGACTGGTTGGACATCGAATTGCGTTGCCAGCGTGGCGATTTCATAGCCATGCAGTCGTTCCGGTTGCGACCTTCCCGCAGTGGGTTGCTCCAGCAGATCGGTCGGACGAATCCGGTTGATGGCGCCGACTGCGCTGGTGAGCCGGATCTCGGCTGCTCTGCCCAGCGTCTCGACGAGCCGAATGGTGACGTTCGCCGCATCGGGTGCGGCCGCACTACCCGTGGCGGTGGCGTTGCCTGCCGCCTTCACAGCGGCCACCGCCACCGATCCGGCGGGTTCCACGGCGAGCAGTGAGCCGTCGGCGGGCAGTCCGCTGCTGCCCCCGTCGACTTGCACGGCGAGCATCGGGTGGTTGAATTCCGCGCTGCGGGAGGGCATCCCGATGTCGCGCCAGTCCCCGCGACCGGAGACCAGGGCGAAGTCGAAGGTGTGACTCCAGTGTTGTAACTGGAAGTTGGAGCCGTCCGGGGCTTTACGCGCCGGCGGGTCAATCCACACCCCGGAAGGCCAGCCGGTGCAGGAACGCATCAGCGAGGCGTGCAAGGTGCCGTTATGCTCGACGGCGAAACCGGGCACCCCCCGGTTGACCAGGGCCACCGTGTGCGGGTCGAAGTCGCCGCAACCGGCCGGAACATCCTGGGCGACGGTGATTTCGGCCCCGTCGAGGTCGCGGACGAGCGCGTCGACCGCCCCGTCGCCGGCGACGATCAGCACCGGAAGATCGAGGACACCACGCAGGTCGGCGTCGGGCACCCACACGCGGTCGAGCGGTTCGGCGGCCGGGACGAATACCCGCGCCCGCCCGGTGGCTAGTTGGCGCTCAACTTCGGCGGCGTAGCGGGGGGCGGCCGCTGCCAGCACCGCGGCGGTGAAGGTGTTGTCATC
>JAPOHV010000079.1 GCA_029979305.1 Mycobacteriaceae bacterium
CGCTACCACGAGATCACCGCTGGCGAACCGGACACCTTCGACTGGCCCGACATCGACGAGAACTCCGCCGCGGCGATGTGTTACACCAGCGGCACCACCGGTCACCCCAAGGGTGTGGTGTACGCGCACCGGTCGAGCTACCTGCACTCGATGGCAGCGTGTGCGGGCAACGGACTGGGTATCAGCTTCACCGACAAGGTGCTGCCGGTGGTGCCGATGTTCCACGCCAACGCGTGGGGCCTGCCGTATGCCGCGCTGATGGCCGGGGCGGACCTGGTGCTGCCGGACCGCTTCATGGACGCCGCGTCGCTGGCGACGCTGATCGAGACGCAACGCCCCACGGTGGCCGGTGCGGTGCCCACGATCTGGAACGACCTGATGAGCTACCTGGACCGCGAACCGGGACACGACATCTCGTCGCTGCGGCTGGTGGCGTGCGGCGGATCGGCGGTGCCGGTGTCGCTGATGCAGACCTTCGAGCAGCGCTACCGCGTGCAGATCTGTCAGCTGTGGGGGATGACCGAGACCTCGCCGATGGCGACGGTCGCCCGCCCGGTGCCGGGCACGCCGCCCGAGCGCGAGTGGGAGGTGCGCGCCACCCAGGGCCGGCCGCTGTGCGGGGTGGAGGCCCGCATCGTCGACGACCACGGCGCGGTGCTGCCCGACGACGGAGTGGCGGTCGGCGAGCTGGAGGTGCGCGGACCGTGGATCACCGGCTCCTACTACCGCGACACCGACCCCTCGAAGTTCGCCTCGGGCTGGCTGCGCACCGGTGACGTCGGCCGCATCGACCCGCAGGGATACATCACCCTGACCGACCGTGCCAAGGACGTCATCAAGTCAGGTGGCGAGTGGATCTCCTCGGTGGAACTGGAGAACACCCTGATCGCCCATCCGCTGGTCCGCGAGGCGGCGGTGGTCGGCGTTCCCGACGAGCGCTGGCAGGAGCGGCCGCTGGCGGCTGTGGTGCTCCAGGAGGGTGCCGAGGTGAGCGCCTCCGAATTGCGGGAGTTCCTGGCGGACAAGGTCGTTCGGTGGTGGCTGCCGGAGCGCTGGACGTTCGTCGAGGAGATCCCCCGCACCAGTGTCGGCAAGTACGACAAGAAGACCATCCGGGCCCGCTACGCGGGAGGTGTCTACCAGGTGGTCACCCTGTAGCGCCCAAACGGGGACTCTCTCGACTGTCGTGTCTCTCCACAAGGTATCGCGGTACGCTACAAGTATGTCTACAGAATCTACTACAGTTCGCATCTCGCGGCGGACGCGTGACCGTTTGGCCGCCCAGGCCCGCGAACGCGGTGTATCGCTTTCCGCACTCCTGGAGGAGTTGGCCGCCGGCGCCGATCGTGAGGCGATCTTCCGAGCCGAGCGCAAGGCCACCCGTGCCGAAGCGGGCAATCGGGCCTTGCGCGAGGAAGACGGGGACTGGACAGCCGCGGCGGCCGACGGCATTGACTGAGCCGCGGCGCGGAGAACTGTGGTTGGTCGCCCTCGGCGCCGGCCGGCCGGGTGAACCCGGGAAGCACCGACCCGCCGTCGTTGTGTCCGCCGACGAGATGCTCGCCGGCGTCGAGGACGAGTTGATCGTCGTTGTCCCGGTGTCGAGTTCTCGCGCCCGGACTCCGCTGCGGCCGGTCATTTCACCAGATGAAGGAGTCGATGCCGCCAGCGTCGCGGTGTGCCGGGGCCTGCGCGCGGTTTCTCGGGGCCGGTTGTTGCACCGCCTCGGCGCGGTGAACCCCGAAACCCTGCACGCAATCGAGGATTCGCTGGTTCTCGTGCTGGCGCTGCGGCAGTCGAACCGCTGATTCCTACAGGGTTTTTCCGGCCCGGGCGGTGGAGAAGGCCGCCGCAGGCTACCGATCGGCGCGCTGATAGGCGGTGACCACCGCCGCCCCGCCCAGGCCGATGTTGTGCTGCAGTGCCGCGGTGACGTTGTCCACCTGGCGCGCATCGGCTGTCCCGCGCAACTGCCAGGTCAGCTCGGCGCACTGCGCCAGGCCGGTCGCGCCGAGCGGATGGCCCTTGGAGATCAGCCCGCCGGAGGGGTTCACCACCCAGCGGCCACCGTAGGTGGTCTCACCGGCGTCGATCAGCTTGGGAGCCTCACCCTCGCCGCACAGCCCGAGGGCCTCATACAGGAGCAACTCGTTGGCGGAGAAGCAGTCGTGCAACTCGATCACCTGGAAGTCTTGCGGACCCAGGCCGCTTTGGTCGTAAACCTTATGTGCCGCTTGGACATTCATGTCGTAGCCGATGATGTTTTTCGCCGACCCGTCGAAGGTAGAGGCGAAGTCGGTGGTCATCGCCTGGCCGACGATCTCGACCGCCTGGCCGGCCAGGTCGTTCTCGTCGAGGAAGCGCTCGGACACCAGCACCGCGGCGGCCGACCCGTCGGATGTCGGCGAGCACTGCAGCTTCGTCACCGGATCGGAGATCATCGGCGCGTTCATGATGTCGGCGAGCGAGTACTCGGTCTGGAACTGCGCGTACGGGTTGTTGACCGAATGCTTGTGGTTCTTGTAACCGATCTTGGCGAAATGTTCGGCGGTGGCGCCGTAGGTCCTCATGTACTCCCGGCCGGCAGCGGCGAACATCCAGGGCGCCACCGGGAAGGCCAACTCGTCGATCTCGGCCAGCGCCTTGATGTGCCGGCGCAACGGTGACTCGCGGTCATCGGCGCCGCCACCGAGCGAACCGGGTTGCATCTTCTCGAAACCCAGCGCCAGTACGCAGTCGGCGAGCCCGCCGCGGATGGCCTGTGCGCCGAGGTACAGCGCGGTGGACCCGGTGGAGCAGTTGTTGTTGACGTTGACGATCGGGATCCCGGTCATGCCGAGTTCGTAGAGAGCGCGCTGGCCTGACGTGGAATCCCCCGAGCAGTACCCGACGAAGCCCTGCTCGATCCGGCTGTAGTCCACGCCGGCGTCGGCCAGCGCCTTGGTCCCCGATTCTCGGGCCATGTCCGGGTAGTCCCAGCCCTCGCGACGGCCGGGTTTCTCGAACTTCGTCATCCCGACACCGACGACGAACACTCGGTTTCCCACGGCGATTCCTCTCGTCATGGCCGTCGCATCACGGCCTCGGGCCCGACGTCGGCCCAGCGCGGCACACCGAGTTGCCGCAGTGTGTCGGCCACCTCATCGCGGAGCAGGCTGAGCATACGCTCGACACCGGCCTGTCCACCGGCGGCCAGCGCCCACAGCACGGGGCGTCCGATCAGGACCGCGGCCGCTCCCAGGGCCTTCGCCTTGACCGCATCGGTGCCGCTGCGGATGCCGCCGTCCACCAGCACCACCCCGGCGTCGCCGACCGCGTCGACCACACCGGCGAGCACATCGGCGGTGCCCGGGTCGCCGTCGAGTTGGCGTCCGCCGTGGTTGGACACGATCACCCCGGCGGCCCCGACCGCCAGCGCGGCGCGCGCGTCGTCGGGATGGGTGACCCCCTTGGGGACGACCGGCAGATCGCTCAGGCCGGCCAGCCATTCGATGTCGCGCCAGCTGAGCGACTGGTCGAACTGCGCGCTGAACGCCCGCAGCGCCGAGCCCGATTCGGCCAGTTCCGGATCGAGTGTGTGCATGACATTCGCCATCTCCAGGCCGGGCGGCAGGACGAACCGGTTGCGCTGGTCGGCGTACCGGATTCCCACGGTCGGGGTGTCCACCGTCGGCACCAGCGCGGTGTAACCGGCCGCCACCGCCCGGTCCACCAGTTCCCGGGTCAGGCCACGGTCGGTGAACACGTAGAGCTGGAACCACCGCGGCACGCCAGTCGCCGCGACGTCCTCCAGTGGCAGCGTGGCCAACGTCGAGGCGACCATCATCGTGCCGACCGCCGCCGCCGCGCGCGCCGTGGCGACCTCACCCGCCGGGTCCGCCAGCCGGTGGAAGGCGGTCGGTCCCACCATCACCGGGAAGCTCAGCCGATGGCCGAGCACGTCCGCGCTGATGTCGATATCGGCGACGCCGGCCAGGCTGCGGCGACGGAACACCCAGTGGTTCCAGGCCTGCTCGTTCTCGGCGAGCGTCCACTCCCGCAGCGCCCCCGAGCGGTAGTAGTCGTAGGCCATCGGGTCCAGCCGGGCCTTCGCCGCCCGGTGGAAGTCGTCGTAGCAGACCAACTGCTCAAGATCGGGGAGCGGTGCGCTGCTCACCGCCCGAAACTACCCGCTGCCGGGTCTGCGGACGGCATAGTCTGCCGGGATGGCGCTTCGCGTGGTGCAGTGGGCCACCGGTTCGGTCGGCACGGCCGCCGTCCGGGCCGTGCTGGAACATCCCGAACTCGAACTCGCCGGCTGCTGGGTGCACTCGAAAGCCAAGGCGGGCAGAGACGTCGGCGACATCATCGGCACCGCTCCGCTGGGCGTCACCGCTACCGACAGCATCGACGAGATCCTCGCGGTCGACGCCGACGCCGTGGTCTACGCCCCGCTGCTTCCCAACGCCGACGAGGTGGGCGCGCTGTTGCGCTCCGGCAAGAACGTCGTCAGCCCGCTGGGCTGGTTCTACCCCGGTGAGAACGAGGCGGCGCCGCTGCGGGCCGCGGCGCTGGCCGGCAACGCCACACTGCACGGGGCCGGCATCGGGCCCGGAGCGGCCACCGAACTGTTCCCGCTGCTGCTCTCGGTGATGTCCACCGGCATCACCCACGTGCGCGCCGAAGAGTTCTCCGACCTGCGCACCTACGGTGCCCCCGACGTGCTGCGCCACGTGATGGGGTTCGGTGGGACGCCGGAGACGGCGCTGCGCGGACCGATGCAGAAACTGCTCAACGGTGGCTTCTTCCAGTCGGTCCGGCTCATCGTCGACCGCCTCGGGTTCGCCGCCGAACCTGTCATCCGCACCAGCCAGCAGGTGGCGGTGGCGACCGCACCCATCGAGTCCCCGATCGGGGTGATCGCGCCCGGCGAGGTGGCCGGTCGACGGTTCGTCTGGGACGCCGTGGTGACCAACGTCATCGTCGTGCGGGTCGCGGTCAACTGGCTGATGGGCGAGCAGAGCCTGGAGCCGGCGTGGTCGTTCGGTCCTGCCGGCGAGCGTTACGAGATCGAGGTGCGCGGCCACCCCAACACGTTCGTCACGGTGAAGGGCTGGCAGCCCGAGACCGTCGAAGAAGGTCTGATCAGCAACCCCGGTGTGGTCGCCACGGCGGCGCACTGCGTCAACGCCATCCCCGCCATCTGCGCGGCCGAACCCGGGATCAAGGGGTTCTTCGACCTGCCGCCGCTGACCGGGCGGGCGGCGCCGATGTTCGCCCGCCGGTAGCTCACACGCCGGCGTTGCCCCCGCGCAGGTAGACCGTCGTGGTGTGGGTGAAGAACTCCCGGGCCGCGGCGCCCTGCTCCTTGGGGCCCAACCCGCTCTTCTTCGCGCCCCCGAACGGCACATGGGGATCGGCGCCCGCGGACTCGGAGTTGACGTGCAGTACCCCGACGTCGATGCTCTCCATCGCCTGCATCACCCGGGTGAGATCCTGGGTGAATACCGCTGCGCTCAGGCCGAATTCGCTGTCGTTGGCTAAGTTGAACGCATCCTCGGCGTCATGGGCGCGCCGTACCGCAAGCACCGGGCCGAACAGTTCCTCGGCCCACACGTCGGCGGTTCCGTTCAGTTCGATGACGGTCGGCGCGACGAAGTAGCCCTCCGACAGCGGGCCGTCGCTGTACGCGCCGCCGCCGGTGAGCACCGCGGCGCCCTGCGACCTGGCGGTGTCGATGCCGGCGGTGATGGATGACCGGGCCGACCCGGCGATGACCGGTCCCATCTGGGTCCGGTCATCGGTGGGGTCTCCCACTACCAGTGATTCGGCGCGCTGTACCAGGGCCGCCATGAACCTGTCGGCGACGCCGTCGGTGAGGATCAATCGTGATGTGGCGGTGCATTTCTGGCCGCTGCTGCGGAATGCGCCCAGCATGACCTGCTCGAGCGCGGTCTCGAAATCAGCGTCATCGAGCACCACGGCGGCGTTCTTGCCGCCCATCTCGGCCTGCACCGGTATCCCGCGGGCGGCCGCCGCGGCCGCGATCCGCCGACCCACCCCGGTGCTTCCGGTGAAGGTGATCGCCGCGACGCCGTCGTGCCCGACGAGTGCGTCGCCGACCGCCGAGTCGCCGATCAGCAGGTTGAGCACCCCGGCGGGCAGGCCCGCCTCGGTGAGAGCCTGGGCCAGTCGCATCGCCAGCAACGGAACCGAACTGGCGGGCTTCCACACCACTGTGTTGCCGTAGACCAGGGCCGGCACGACCTTCCACGCCGGGATGGCGATCGGGAAGTTGAATGGGGTGATCACCGCCACCACGCCCACCGGTTTGCGGGTCACCAGGATCTGCTCGCCGGCGCGCGGCGAGGCGAAGATCTCGCCGGCGACCCGGTCACCTTCGGCGGCGTAGTAGCGCAGGATCTGCGCCGCCCGGCGCACCTCGCCGACGCCTTCGAGCCGGGTCTTGCCCTCCTCGGTGGCGAGCTCCAGGCCCCACTGCTCGGCGTTGAGGTCGACGATGGCGGCCGCGGCCGCCAGCACCGCGCCGCGAGAGTGCATCGGCGTGGCTGCCCAGCCGGGCAGCGCGTCGGATGCCGCGGACATGGCGTCGTCGACGTCGGAGCCGGTCGCCGAGTTGCCCTCGGCTACAACCTCGTTCGGCCGGGCCGGATTGACGCTTCGTATCCGCTCCCCCCGGCCGTCGCGCCACTGCCCGGCGACCAGGTGCGCGATCGCCGTCATCTCAGCGGAACGCGGCGTGGCCGGTGAGCGCTTTGCCGACCGACAGCAGGTGCATCTCCGAGGTGCCCTCGTAGGTGAGGACCGACTCGAGGTTGTTGGCGTGCCGCAGCGGCGAGTACTCCAGGGTGATTCCGCTGCCGCCGAGCAGGGTCCGGCACTCACGTGCGATCGCCAGTGCTTCGCGGACGTTGTTGAGCTTGCCCAGGCTCACCTGCTCGGGCCGGAGCCCGTCGGAGTCCTTGATCCGGCCGAGGTGGATGGCCAGCAGCACACCCTTGCCCAGTTCCAGGGTCATGTTGGCCAGCTTCTCCTGGCTGAGTTGGTAACTCGACAGCGGCCGGTCGAACACGTCGCGGCTCTGGGTGTAGGCGATTGTGGTCTCCAGCGCGTCGCGGGCGGCGCCCATGGCGCCGAAGACGATGCCGAAACGGGCTTCGTTGAGGCACGACAGCGGAGCGCCGAGTCCGCGCGCTTCGGGCAGTTGCGCCGACGCGGGCACCCGCACGTTGTCGAGGACCAGTTCGGAGGTCACCGACGCGCGCAGCGACAGCTTCTTGTGGATGACGTTGGCCGAGAAGCCCGGTGTTCCGGTGGGCACCAGGAAGCCGCGGATTCCGTCGTCGGTCTGCGCCCAGACGGTGGCGACATCGGCGAGGTTGCCGTTGGTGATCCACATCTTGGTGCCGTTGATCACCCAGTCCGTCCCGTCGCGGCGGGCCCGGGTCCGCATCCCGGCCGGGTTGGAGCCGAAGTCGGCCTCGGTGAGGCCGAAGCACCCGATGGCCTCGCCGGCGGCCAGCCGGGGAAGCCACTCCCGCTTCTGTTCCTCGGAGCCGTAGCGGTAGATGGAGAACATCGACAGCGAGCCCTGGACCGAGACGAAGCTGCGGAATCCGCTGTCGCCGGCCTCCAATTCCATGCACGCCAGTCCGTAGGACACCGCGTTGGTGCCCGAGCAGCCGTAGCCCTCCAGATGCATGCCCATCACACCGAGCTGACCGAACTCACGTGCCAATTCCTTCGGCAGGCTGCCGGATTCGAACCAGTCCGCGACGTTTGGCCGCAGCCGGGTGTCGACGAACTTTCGCACCGTTGCGGCGATGTCGCGTTCGTCGTCATCGAGCAGCCGGTCGATGTCGAACAGCTCCAGCGGGGAGTAGACGGTCTTCTTCGGCGGCGGGGCTGTGATGGTCATGACCGGATTCTCTCAGTTTCGGCGTCCGGCGAAAAGGCCGGTGGTGGGGCGATCGTCACCCGACACTGCCCCTAGCAGGCTCCCTCGATTCGGTCCAGTGCCCGGGCGGCGAGCTCGTGGCCCAGGTCGATCACCTCGGCGGCCCGGTGGAAATCGAGGCTGCGGCAGGCGGTGCGCGGCACCTCGATGAGGACGTCGGGGGGATAGGCCGCCATCTGGTGGCGCGCCAGCGCGGCCTGGGCGATGTCGATGCTGCGCATCATCACTGCGAAGCTGCGCAGCTTGGGCATCTGCGCCCCGCGCTCGGTTGCGTCGAACTCGTCGACGGCCCCGGCCTCATCGGTGTCGATATCGGCGATCTCGAACGGTGGTGTTCCGGTGCCGAACCGGTCCAGCAGAGCAGAAGTGCTGCGCCACAAGCGGTTCAGCCGCTCCCGGGTCGGCCTCGCTTCCACACCGGCCTCGTCGGCGACGTCGGCCTCCATCCCCGACACGCTGACCGCGATGGTGAGGTCGGCGTTCGCCGCGGCGATCGGGGCTATGGGCAGCGGATCGAGGATGCCGCCGTCGGCCAGTATCCGCCCGTCGAGAACATGCGGTGCGATGACCCCCGGGATGGCGATCGAGGCCCGGATCGCCTCGTCGAGCGGTCCGCGCTGCAGCCACACCGACCTGCCGGCGATCAGGTCGGTCGTCACCGCGGTGTAGGGGATGGGCAGTTCCCCGATGGTGACCTCGCCGAGGATGTCGCGGACCGCGTCGAGGATCTTGCCCGCCCGGAAAACCCCGGGCGCGGAGATGGACGGGTCCAGCAGCCGCAGCATGGCCGGTCCGGTCAGGGTGGTGGCCCACTGGGTGAAATCGTCGAGTGACCCGGCCGCGAACAGCCCGCCGACCAGCGCTCCCATCGACGAGCCGGCAATCCCGACCACCTCGTAGCCGCGGTCGCGCAGTTCGTTGATGACGCCGATGTGGGCGTATCCGCGCGCACCGCCGCTGCCGAGTGCCAGCGCTACCCGTTTGGCCATGAGCCCATTGTCGTGGTCGGGCGCGGCGGCGTTTCGGTCGGCCTGATTCGAAGCCGTTCAGCAGCCCGTCAGCAGCCACCGTCGGCGGCGGCGCGCACCGCGACGATCACTGCGGCCTGCTGGGCGGTGCTGAGTTCAGCCCACGTCTTCTGGAACGTTGCCGGGCCGGTGTCCTTGGAGCCCTGCACCTCCTTGAGGTAGGGCTCGACCAGGTCGTGCGGATCGCCGCCCTTGGCGGCCATCCAGTCCTTGGCGGTGACGCAGGCCTGCGCGTACTGCTCCTCGGTGGACTGTGCCGGCTCGTCGATGCGGGTTGTCACACCCGCGGCGGAGATCCCGATCGGGCCGTCGGCGGGCACGGCCGCGGGTTGCCCGGAGGCCGCCGGCGGTGCGGCCTTCTCGGCTTTCTCAGCCTTCTCGGCCTTGTCGCCGCCGCCCTGGGAGCAGCCGGCCAGCAATAGCGCGGCCGCGGCGACGGCGAACCGGGCGGAATCTCGGGAGCTCAGCATGGCAGCCAATCTATGCAACACTGGCGGCCGTGACGGACTATCCCTGGATTGCGGAGTGTTGTCGGGCCTGAGCGTGCCCTGACCATCCCCTCTTCCTACCGGAGTGTCCCCATGGCCTCGTCATCCCTGGCCGTTGCGCCGCCACTGTCCCTGCCCGCGTCATCCGGCCCGACCCGGCTGCGACTGCCCGATCTGCTGCACACCGCCGACCGCTACGCCCAGGACGTGCTCGACGGCCGGTTCGACCAGCGCCTCCCGGCCGGTGGGCTGCCCGGCGACTCCCGCTGGTTCACCCGGCTGCACGCCGACGACGAACTGGACGTCTGGCTGATCAGCTGGGCGGGCGGCCACACGACGGAGTTGCATGACCACGGCGGATCGCTGGGTGCCCTAACCGTACTGTCCGGTGTCCTGCACGAATACCGTTGGGCAGGTGGGGATTTGCGCCTGCGCAGGCTCGCTGCCGGCGATCAGGCGGCGTTCCCGCTGGGCTGGGTCCACGACGTAGGAACCCCCGATACCGATGACCCGTGCCTCAGTGTGCACGCCTACTCGCCGCCCCTGACCGTGATGTCCTACTACGAGGTGACGGATCG
The DNA here is from genome assembly GCA_029979305.1 of Mycobacteriaceae bacterium. GTDB lineage: Bacteria > Actinomycetota > Actinomycetes > Mycobacteriales > Mycobacteriaceae > Mycobacterium. The sequence continues at coordinate 10,052 of JAPOHV010000079.1, forward strand.
GCGGACGCTGCGTCGCAGCCGCACCGAGCTCACCGATGGACCGGAGAAGATCTGATATGAGCCGAGTCGAACAGCTGCTGGAGCAGGCCCGAGCCGGGCTGCGGCGCCTTCCCGCCGCCGACGTGCCGACCGCGTTGGCCCGCGGCGCTGTGCTGGTGGACATCCGGCCCGCCCCGCAACGCGCCACCGAGGGGGAACTGCCCGGTGCCCTGGTGATCGAGCGCAATGTCCTGGAGTGGCGCTGCGACCCGACCAGCGATGCGCGATTACCCCAGGCGACCGGCGACGACGTCGAGTGGGTGCTGCTGTGCTCCCAGGGCTACACCTCGAGTCTGGCCGCCGCGGCGTTGCAGCAGTTGGGCCTCTCCCGCGCCACCGACGTGATCGGCGGCTACCAGGCGCTGGTCCGCGCCGGGGTGCGGGCGGTGGCTACTGCGCGTAGTCCTGCGTGACCATCCCGCGCAGCCGCTCGGTCTTCTCCGGTGTCCAGCCCGGTGGCTGCATCACGGCCGACCAGGCGTTGACGACGTCCTTGACGTAGCGGTGGCCGTGGCCGTCGGGGACGTTCACCGCCACCGCCATGTCGGCCGCGACCTGCAGGAAGGTGACCATCGGTATCCAGCGCATGTCGCCGGAGACGTCGTAGCCGCGGGGCTCGCGCAGCCAATCAGGTTCGGCGAACAGCAGATCCGGGTTCCACCAGGCGATCGGGTCGGAGGCGTGCTGCAGGTAGGCGATCCGTGGCTTACCCCACGGCCCGTCCGGCCGGCCGAGGTTCTCGGCGCGGGCGGCGAACCGGACGTTCGCTCCGTCGTCGAAGATCGGCAGCCACTCCGGTGAGCCGGGGTCGCGATTGTCGGTGATGTCGTCGCGCATGGTGTTGTTGAACGTCGGCCCCGAGAACAACGCCCCGTCAGTGCGGGCGATGATGTTGTTGGGGCTCAGGAACGGTGCCTCGCCGCCGAAGGAACCGAGGCTTTCGCCGAACACCACGATCTTGGGCCGTTGCGCCTCGGGCAGCGCGCGTACCTTCGCGTCGACCGCCTCGAACAGCGCCTGGCCGGCTTGGCGGGCGTTCTCCTTGTCCACCAGGAACGACAGCCAGCTGGGCAGGAACGAGTACTGCATGCTGACGATCGCGGTGTCGCCGTTGTACATGTACTCCAGCGAGTCGGCCTCGGCGGCGTTGATCCAGCCGGTGCCGGTGGTGGTGGCCACCGCGATCACCTTGCGCTTCAGCCCGCCGGCACGCTCGAGTTCCCGCGCGGCCAACTCGGCGGTGGCGCGAATCCCGTTGGCGGAGTGCAGGCCCGCGTAGGCGCGGATCGGCTCGGTGGCGGGCGCCTTGTTGAATTCGGTGAGCTGGGCGACGGTGGGCCCGCCGCGGATGAAGATCCGGCCCTGATTGCCCATCGACGCCCAGGTGACCAGTGAGCCGGGGCCGCCGGACCGCAGCGCGGTGGTCGGCGCCGGGTGGTTCGGGTCCATCTCGTCGTTGACCGACGAGAACGTCTTGTTGAGCAGGCTCATGGCGCCGCGCACCACCACACCGTTGAGAACGGCGATGGACAGCGCGAGCAGCACACCCACCACGGCGACGAACGAAACCCTCGGCGGCGCAATGCGGCCCAGTTGCCGGACCAGGAAGCGAACCAGCCTGCCGATCAACTGGCCGATCTCGACGAAGACGAACAGCAGGACCACTGCCAGCGCCGCGGCCTGGATGTAGTTGAACCATTTCAGTCGGGGAACGCCCATCAGGTCGCGGACGTGGTCCTGCCAGTAGTGGAAGTAGAAGATGCCGGCGACCAGTGCGACCGTCCCGAGCGCGATCAGCACCCACCACGCCCAGCGCGGGGCGGGCGGGCTGCTGGGACGGGACTGCATGAAGCGCACCAGCCAGACCCCGAGAACGCCGAGGCCGTAGCCGATCGCGCCGGCGGCGCCGCTGACGATGCCCTGGAACATCGGGCCGCGGGGCAGCAGCGATGGCGTCATCGACAGCAGCAGGAACAGCAGGCCGACGGCGGTGCCGACGTAGGTGTACCGGCGTTGCCACCAGTCCCGTTCGGGTAGCGGGGTTTTCGTCGGCTCGGCGGCGGCCTCGGTGACAGTCACGGGCACGACCCTATCGGTGGGTGAAGTTCGGGGAGCGCTTCTCGGTGAAGGCCGCCATGCCCTCGGTCTGATCCTCGGTGGCGAACGCCGAGTGGAACAGCCTGCGCTCGTAGAGCAGTCCCTCGGCCAGCGAGGACTCGAACGCGCGGTTGACCGCCTCCTTGGCCATCCGCGCCGCCGACCGCGACATCTGCGAGATGGTGGTCGCCACCGCGTTGGCCTCGTCGAGCAGCGTCTCGGCGGGCACAACCCTGGACACCAGGCCGCTGCGGTCGGCCTCGGCGGCGTCGATGGTGCGCCCGGTGAGGATCATGTCCATGGCCTTGGCCTTGCCGATCGCCCGGGTCAGCCGCTGCGAGCCGCCCATGCCGGGCAGCACGCCGAGTTTGATCTCCGGCTGGCCGAACTTCGCTGTGTCGGCGGCGATCAGCACGTCGCAGATCATCGCCAACTCGCAGCCGCCGCCCAGCGCGTAGCCGGCCACCGCCGCGATCAGCGGGGTGCGCACCCGGGTCAGCCGTTCCCAGGGGCCGAACAGGTCGGCGTCGAACACCTCGGAGAACGTCATCGTGGACATCTCCTTGATGTCGGCGCCGGCGGCGAACGCTTTGGCCGAGCCGGTGATGATGATCGCGCCGATGCCGGGGTCGGCGTCGAAAGCCTCCGCGGCGGCGGTCACCTCGGCCA
>JAPOHV010000196.1 GCA_029979305.1 Mycobacteriaceae bacterium
CAGGACGGCGGTCTGCTCGGCCGGGCAGGTCAGCACCCGCACGCCGGGCAGATCCTGACCGGCCAGGACGGCTGCGACGGCCGGTCCCACTCCGTCGTCGCGGCGGTGGCCGTTGCCGATCCCGATCACGACGCAGTCGCCGCTCACCTGCGCTCGACCGTCACCGTGAGGAAGTGGGTGGCGCACGAGATGCACGGATCGTAGTTGCGGATGGCCCGTTCGCACATCGCTGTCAGCGCGGCGTCGTCGAGGCCGGCCCCGGCCACCACGACTTCGGTAAGGTCGGCTTCGATCGCCCCCTGGTTCTGGGAGGTCGGCGGAACGATCAGCGCGGCGGCGATCCGCCCGGCGGCGTCGATCTCGTAGCGGTGGTACAGCAGACCCCGCGGGGCCTCACTGACCCCGTGGCCCACCGCGACACGCGGTTCGACGTCGACGGCCGGCCGTGCGGGCCGCTGGTATTCGTCGATGATCCGCAACGCCTCCTCGACGGCGTACACCACCTCGACGGCCCGGACGATGATGCTGCGGAACGGGTTTCGGCACTCCTCGCCCAGCCCCGCCGAGCGAGCGGCCTCGCGGGCCAGCGGGGAGAGCTTGTCGTGGTTGAGCGCATAGCGGGCCAGCGGTCCGGTGAGGTGACGCCGTCCGTCGAGGGTGGCGTGCAATGCGGTGGAATGCGGCACCTGGGTCTCGCGGACGTGCTCGCTGAATTCGGCGACGCCGAAGGCCGGGCCCGCGCTACGGATGATCTCACCGCCCTCCATCGGATAGCGATCGCCGGTCAGCGCCAGCAGTTCGTGGTCCACGCTGAGGTCGGGAAAGTCGAAGCCGGCCACCCACTCGACGGTGGCCAGCGCGTGGTCCAGGGCCACGCGCAACTGCTCGGCCATCGGTTTGAGGTCGGCGCGGGTGGGCACCGAGTAGGAGCCGCCGACCCGCACGTTGACCGGGTGGATGGCCCGGCCGCCCACGAGTTCCTGGAGCCGGTTGCCGGCCTTCTTCAGCGCCAGCCCGCGCTCGGGGGGCGCGGGGGGGTTGTTGGCGAGCGTGGTGGCGTCGGTGGGGCCGAGGTAATCCGGGGCGTGCAGCATGTAGATGTGCAGCGCGTGGCTGTGGATCCACTCCCCGCAGTACAACAGCCGCCGCAGCGCGACCAGTTCGGGGTCCAGCACCGCTGCGCAGGCGTCCTCGATCGCGTTGCAGGCGCTGGTCTGATAGGCCACCGGGCAGATGCCGCAGATCCGGGCGGTCAGGTCGGGCGGTTCGGTGTGGGCCCGTCCGCGCAGGAACGCCTCGAAGAACCGGGGTGGTTCGTAGATGTTGAGTTCCACTCGTTCGGGGTGGCCGTCGCGAAGTTCGACGTGCAGAGCGCCCTCACCCTCGACGCGGGTCAGCGCGCCGACGCGGATGGTGCGCCGGGTCATGGCCGGACCCTCATGAGCGATCCCGTTGCGCGTCGAAGTCGGTGACGTTGAAGGTGGAGAACGCCCGGTCGACATCGCCGCCGGACATGCCGTCACGGCGCAGCAGCGGGATCATCGCGCCCATGTTCGGGGTGGCCATCGGACCGAAGCAGCCGTAGCAGCCGCGGTGGTGGCGCGGGCAGAGCGCACCGCAGCCGGCGTGGGTGACCGGCCCCAGACAGGGAATGCCCTCGGCGACGGTCACACAGCTCACTCCGGAGCGCTTGCATTCGGTGCACACCGTCGCCGCGGGCAACTTCGGCTTGCGACCGACCAGCAGGGCGGCCAGCGTGTCGAGCAGTTGACCACGGTCGATCGGGCAGCCCCGCAACTCGTAGTCGACGGTCACATGATCCGACGCGGCGGTGGACGTGGCCAGAGTGTCGATGTACTCGGGGTGCGCGTAGACCACCGAGGTGAACTCGGCGGCATCGGCGAAGTTGCGCAGCGCCTGGATTCCACCGGCCGTCGCACAGGCCCCGATGGCAACCAGAATCGTTGACTGCGAACGGATTTCACGGATGCGCTGCTCGTCGTGCGCCGTGGTGATCGAACCCTCGACCAGGGAGACGTCGTACGGTCCGCCGACCATCGCACTGGAGGCCTCGGCGAACGTCGCGATCTGCACCTGCTCGGCCAGCGTCAGCAACTCGTCCTCGCAGTCGAGCAGGGTCAGCTGGCAGCCGTCGCAGGAGGCGAACTTCCACACCGCCAGGCTGGGCCGGTTCGTCATAGCTGCCCCACTTCCAGTAGCGGCCTGGCCACGTCGTAGCCGACGACCGGTCCGTCGCGGCACAGCAGCAGCGGCCCGAGTTGGCAGTGTCCGCCCCAGCCGATCCCGCACTGCATGTTTCGTTCGAGCGAGACCCGGATGTCCTGCGGCGGGATGCCTTTGTCGAGCAGCGCCTGCGCGCCGAACCTCATCATCGGTTCGGGTCCGCACAGGAAGGCGGTAGTACTCCCGGGTTGCAGATCCAGCCGGCGCAGCGGTTCGGTGACGAATCCGGTCTCCCCCGGCCAGCCCTGCAGTGGGACGTCGACGGTCAGGTGCACCTCCAGCCGCGCATCCCGTTGCCACTGGGCCAGTTGCGCCGCGTACAGGAAGTCGCGCTGGGCCCGGGCCCCGGCGATGACGATCACCCGCCCGTAGCGGTCGCGGGCGGCCAGCGCACCGAGCACCACCGGCCGCAGCGGGGCCAGCCCGACCCCGCCCGCGACGATGACGAGGTCACGCCCGGCGGCCTCGGCCAGCCCCCAGGTGGTGCCGAACGGACCACGCATACCCAGCGTCGACCCAGGCTCGGCGGCGCACAGCGCTGCGCTCACCGCCCCGACCGAGCGGATGGTGTGAGTGATACTGCCGTCGGTGGCCGACGGGTCGCCGCTGACCGAGATGGCGACCTCGCCGACGCCGTGGGCGTACATCATCATGAACTCTCCCGGCTGCGGCGGCGGGAGGGCCGCCGCCACCGGTTCCAGGCACAGCGTCACCGAGTCGGCGTTCTCCACCGCCTTCGACCGAACCCGGTACGGTACCGGGGTCATCTCAGTCATCGGCGCGCTCCGCGCGCTGGTTCTCGAAAGCCGTCATCTCCTCGGTGATGTCGATCCCGGTGGGACACCAGGCGATGCACCGGCCGCAGCCCACGCAGCCGGAGCTGCCGAACTGGTCGTGCCATGAACTCAGCTTGTGGGTCAGCCAGTGCCGGTATCGCGACGAGCCTGAGCGGCGCACCGGGCCCTCGTGAATGAAAGTGAAGTCCAGCTCGAAACACGACGCCCAATCGGTCCAGCGCTCGGCGTGCTCGCCGCTGAGGTCGGTGACGTCGGAGGTCGAGGTGCAGAAGCAGGTCGGACACACCATCGTGCAGTTGCCGCAGGTCAGACACCGGCTGGCCACTTCGTCCCAGTGCGGGGATTCCCGGGAGTCGATCAGCAGACCGCGCAGATCGGTGTCGGGCATCGTCCGGCCCATCCGGGTCGCCGCGGCGGCGATGGCGGCGGCTGCGGCCTCCTGTTCCTGCGGATGCGCCGGCCGGTGCGGTACGGCGGCGAGCACCTCGGCCCCCTCGGGGGTGCCGACCTCGACCAGATAGCTCACCGAATCCCCGTCGGCACGCTCGGTCAGCGCGAGGTCGTAGCGAGGCGCGGAAGCCGAGCCATCACCACAGCGAGGCGCGGAAGCCGAGCCATCACCACAGCGAGGCGCACCACAGCCCGGCCCGGTTCCCATCGAGGCGCAGAAGCACAGCCCGCCGGGTTCGGTGCAGTTGACCGCGACGATGAAGGCGCCCCGGCGGCGCGCATACGAGCCGTCGGGGTGGGGGCCGCCGACCAGCACCCGGTCCAGCACCCCCATGGCGGCCAGGTCGCAGCCGCGGACGCCGAGGAACGCGTAGCGGGGCGGATCTTCGGGGTGATCGTCGCTGGCCGCGGGGTCGCCGGCCGAGGACCACACCCGCTGACGCGGCGGGTGCAGGAACTGCTTCCAGGACTGCGGGCCGGCCGAATGGCCGAACGCCGCGCGGTCGGCGCGGGCCCGCAGCCGGTAGGTGCCGGGGGCCACGTCAACCCCCCAGCCGGCGGGCAGGTCCTGCGCGCCGTCGATCTCGGCAAGCACGATGGCGTTGTCACGCAGCGTCGGGCCGACCACCTGTAGGCCGCGACGGCGCAACTCCGCGATGAGGTGATGCAGACCGGGGCCGTCGATCACCGCGGAAGCCATGACCCCATCGTGCCCGAATCGGTCCCGCCGCGCGCGAGGACGAAAGTCACCGGTTCGACGGGCTAGAGCACACCCGGGGCCGGATCGTGGCCGAGTTGGTGAGCCAGCACATCGGCGACGGCCGGCTGACGGAACCGGTGGCCGAGCGCCTCCAGCACCGCCGGTTCAACCCGCTGGTTGGCCTCGGCCAGCTCGACCGCGCCCTGCTTGCCGAGCAGCAACCGGGGTCCGAACGAGGGCACCGGCAGCAGTGCGGGCCGGTTCATGGTGGCCGCCAGCGCCCGGGTGTAGTCGGAGTTGCG
>JAPOHV010000164.1 GCA_029979305.1 Mycobacteriaceae bacterium
CCGGTCGAGTAACTTCCGGCTGGACATCAGGCTAGTGCTCCAACTCATTCCTAGCCCATTGAATTTCGTTTCCCCGCGGCTGGAGAAGCGGGTCCGGGGTTCGAAATGTCGCATCGCTCCCACAACGGCCGCCGCAGCGCGGTAAATTCCTTCCATGTCCTGGGATCAGGCGAGGGCTCGGCGCGTCGCAATGACGGCGGCGGCGCTGATCGTTCCGGCGGCGGCGCTGTTCGCAGCCGGCGCCGGCGCCGGGCAGAGCCCGCCGGCCGCCGCGAAGGCCGCCGACGCCCCTAGGGCCGCTTCCTGGGATCCGCAGATCGTCGCCGTCAGCGGCCCGGGCTTCCCGGTCGGCTACAACCACTACATCGTGACCCCGGGACAGGCCGACATCGAAGCCGCCATCGCGGCCCGGCTGGCCGCCGACCGGTCGGTGAAGTTCGCGCTGCCGCCGGGGGTCGGCAACGAGCGGGGCCTGCAGGTGCGGACCATCCTCGCCGAGCGGGCCATCAGCGCGCACTTCCCGGAGATCAGCGATATCGGCGGCGTGCGCGCGGACCCACTGAAATGGCATCCCAACGGCCTGGCCATCGACGTGATGATCCCCAACTGGGGCACCCCCGCCGGCAAGGAACTGGGCGATCGCATCGTCCGGTTCGCGTTCGAGAACGCCGATCTGTTCGGGATCGACAACGTGATCTGGCAGCGGGTGTTCTACCCCCGGTCGGGAACCGCGTCCTACATGCCCGACCTGGGCAACCCCGACGCCAACCACCTCACCCATGTGCACATCGCCACCGTGGGCGGCGGCTATCCGACCGGCACGGAGAGCTACTTCGGCTGATCGGGCAAACCCGACCCGGTAACTGGAACTGCTGCGCAATCCCGTTATCAGGCGATTTGACGTGCAGTTATTTCCCGCGATACCCTTGCGCGCGACGTTAGCTCAGGAAATCAGCGGAGGAACAATGGCGACGGAATCGCAGGGGTCGGCAGACCGCCGCGACGGCGATGACCAGCCGATCCGGATCCGCAGTTGCAGCCGTGTCGGACTGTCGGCGAACCCACCCCGGGCACGCTTCGGCGATTGGCTGCGCCGCCGCTGACTCAGCGGCGAATCGCCTTCACCACGACAACCAACGTCACGACTCCGAAGCCGGCGAGCGCCGCGGCCACTGCGGGCTGCTTGAGGAAGCTCAGCGCCTTGGCCTTGAGGTCGTCGGCCACGCGCTGCGGGTTGGCCCGCTCGGCCAGGATGTCGACCGTCGAGGCCAGCCGATCCAGCGCAACGGCGATCTCCTGCTTGATGACCTCGGGATCCCGCTCCGCCACGTCCGTCCTCGCTTCCAGGCTTAGAAGAGTTCTACCCTAGAGCAGCGCGGGCTCCGAGATCGCGAAAGGGGCCGCCCCACAGGCAGAGGAAGGATTCACACGTGACCGAAGCAGTGCGGCTCGAGGTTGGCGACAAGGCTCCGGCGTTCAGCCTGCCCGACGCCGACGGCAAGACCGTCAAGCTCTCAGATTTCAAGGGCCGCAAGGTGATCGTCTACTTCTACCCCGCCGCGTCCACGCCGGGCTGCACCAAGGAGGCCTGCAGTTTCCGCGACGGCCTGGCCGAGCTGAACGACGCGGGTATCGACGTCGTCGGCATCTCCCCCGACAAACCCGAGAAGCTGGCGAAGTTCCGCGACGCCGAATCGCTGAACTTCCCGCTGTTGTCCGACCCGGACAAGAAGGTATTGACCGCCTGGGGCACCTTCGGCGAGAAGAAGATGTACGGCAAGACCGTGCAGGGCGTGATCCGCTCGACGTTCCTGGTCGACGAGAAGGGCAAGATCGCCGCCGCCGGCTACAACGTCAAGGCCGCGGCCACCGGGTCGCTGATCGAGAAATTCCTCGCCGGCTGAGGGCGATGACCTTCGCCCCTACCCCCGCGGCCGACCCGGCGAGGACGCTGAGATCGGAGGCGGGATCGAACGGAGGGATGCAATGACGAGGGACATCTTGAAATTCCTGTCCGGCGCGGCGGCCGCCGCGTGCTACGGGCATGTGGCCTACGCCGCCTGGGTGGCCCGGGGCAAGATCTCCGCGCCGGTCTGGAAGGGCCGGGAATGGGGCGTCGGAAAGATGCTCGCCGAGGCGGTGGTGTACGGCGCGGCCGGCATCGGCCTGGGCTATCTCGCATGGCGACCCCGCCCACTGCCGCAGTCCACCACCGCACCGGGCGCCCGGTGAGACGGCGCGAGATCTTCAAGTTCCTGTCCGGATTCCTGGTGGGGGCCGGCGTCGTGCACGCGAACATGGGTATCGGGATAGCCGCCGGGTACTTCGACGAGCCGTACTACCTAGGTCGCAGCTGGAGCGCCACCTCGCTGTGGGTCGGGGCGGCGGTGTACCTGCTGGCCGGGTTGGTGTTCGGGTATCTCGGCTGGAGAAATCAACAGCACCATCTGTAACACCGGCACCGCGTTCGCCGACATCACGGTCAAGTAACGACCACGCGCACCGCGCGGGTCGGGCAGACCGGAGGGCAGACCCATGGCACGTCTGTGGCACGTGGTGGCGTGGGCCGCGGCGCTGACGGCGGTCCCGGCCACCGTGGCCTTCGCTCCGGTCCACCCGCCCGAGGCGCTGCGATGGGAGCCCCAGGTGGTGGCCGTCGGCCAGCCGGTCATGGCACCCGAACCGGCGCTGGGCGCCGCCCGTCCGGTCCGTCGCGGCCTGCCCCCCGGAGTCGGCAACGAGCGCGGGCTGCAACTCCAGACACTGCTGGCCGAGCGCGCCATCAGTGCGGCGTTCCCGGAGATCCGCGAGATCGGCGGGGTCCGGCCGGACAGCATGAAATGGCACCCCAACGGGCTGGCCATCGACGTCATCATCCCGCACTGGGACACCCCGGCCGGCCGGGTGCTGGGCGACCGCGTGGTCGAGTTCACCTTCAAGCACGCGAAGGAATTCGGCCTGGAGTACGTGATCTGGCAGCAGACCTACCGGCCCGCCCAGGGAACCCCCCACCGGATGCCCGACTACGGCAGCCCCGACGCCAACCACTACACCCACGTCCACATCTCCAGCTACGGCGGCGGCTACCCCAAGGGCGACGAGACCTACCTGCTGGCCGACGAAACCTAGCGGGAGCCGAGTTTCTCGAACAGCAACGCCTCGGCGACGGCGGCGCGTTCCAGCACCCCGAGATGCAGGCTCTCGTTGACGCTGTGCGCCTGGGTGCCCGGATCCTCCACCCCGGTCACCAGGATGGTGGCATCCGGGAAGGCCTCGGCGAACTCGGCGATGAACGGAATCGAGCCGCCCATCCCCATGTCGATCGCGTCGACGCCCCAGGCCTCGCGGAACGCGGCGCGGGCGGCGGCGTAGACCGCACCGGAGGCGTCGATCGCGTAGGGCTGCGCCACGTCGCCGGGAATCACGGTGACCTGCGCACCCCATGGTGCGTGCTCTTCGAGGTGCCGGCGCAGCGCCGCCAGGTGGGCGGCCGCGTCGGCGCCGGGGGCGACGCGCAGACTCACCTTGGCGCGGGCCCGCGGGATCAGCGTGTTGGACGCTTTGCCGATCGGGGTGGTGTCGATGCCGATGACGGTGATCGCCGGCTTGGCCCACAGCCGTTGCGCCACTGTGCCGGAACCGATTTCGCGTACGCCCGCGAGCATGCCGGATTCCGCCCGGACCCAGTCGGCGTCGCGGTCGACCGGCGCCGCGGAACCCTCGTGCAGGCCGGCCACGGCGACGTTGCCGTCATCGTCGTGCAGGGTGGCCAGCAGCCGCACCAGGGCGGTGAGCGCGTCGGGCACCACCCCGCCCCACAGCCCGGAGTGCAGGCCGTGGTCGAGGGTGGCCACCTCCACCACGCAGTCGGCGAGACCGCGCAGTGACACCGTCAGCGCGGGGATGTCGACGGTCCAGTTGTCCGAGTCGGCGATGACGATGACGTCGGCGGCCAGTTTGTGCCGATGCGCGGCCAGCAGTCGGCTCAGCGACGGTGACCCGCACTCCTCCTCGCCTTCCACGAACACGGTGACGCCGACCGGCGGACGGCCGTCGTGGGCGCGAAACGCCGCGAGATGGGTTGCGATGCCGGCTTTGTCGTCGGCGGTGCCGCGGCCGTAGAGCCGGCCGTTGCGCTCGGTGGGTTCGAAGGGCGGCGAATCCCACTGCGCCGCATCGCCTTCCGGCTGCACATCGTGGTGGGCGTAGAGCAGCACGGTGGGGGCGCCGGGCGGGGCGGGATGATGGGCGATGACGGCGGGAGCACCACCCTCGCTGACGATCTCCACCGAGGCGAACCCGGCGTCACCCAGCAGCGCGGCGACTTTGCGCGCGCTGCGGTGCACATCGTCGCGGCGGGAATCGTCCGACCAGACCGACGGGATGCGCACCAGGTCCTCTAGGTCACAGCGGACGGCGGGCAGGACCGCGCGCACCCGCTGAATCAGAGCTTCCATGGGCCGGCGGTCAGGGCGTCTCGAGGATCGCGACGGCGGCGGCGGTGTCGCCTTCGTGGGTCAGCGACACATGGATGACCACGTCGGCGAGGTGCTCGGCGATCGCGCCGGTCAGCCGCACCTTGGGCCGGCCCCACATGTCGGTGATCACCTCGATGTCGCGGTGGATGCCTTCGGGCAGCACCGGGCGCTGCGCGAACCGCGAGCCGGACCACGCTTTGACGACGGCCTCCTTGGCGGCCCACCGGGCGGCCAGGTGCCGGGCGGCCATCGAACTCTTGTCGGCGGCGTCTCGCCGCTCGCCGGGGGTGAACGTCTCGGCGAACACCGTGCCCGGCTGGTCGACCTGCTCGGCGAAGTCGGGGATGAACACCAAGTCGATGCCCACGCCCACAATCGCCACGAGGAGCGACCTTAACTTCTCTCACGCCGCGACGGAACTAGGACGCGTAGATGCCGTCGTCGCCGAGCCGGGCGGCGGGATCCAGCAGCATGGCGGCCTCCTGCTGCTTCTCCGGGACGTCGTGATCGAAGCGGCGGTCGGCGGGCCGCTCGTAGAGCGGCCGCCCGCCGGCCATCGCCGAGGCCAGCCGCCGCTGGCCGGCCAGCACCCGTTGCTGCGCCCGGCGCCGGTAGTCATCGCGGTCCGCGGGGTCGAGTGCGGCCAGGAAGGCCGCCGGGTGCACCAGGGCGATCAGACCGGACACGTGGCCGAAGCCGAGGCTGGTGACCAGGCCGGCCTTCAGCGGGAAGTGATCGCCGAGATCGAGGGTCTGTCGCGGCCAGACCAGGTGGCCCGCACCGGCGAGTTCGTCGTCGACGCAGTCCAGGCTGCGGTTGGGCGGGATGACGCCGTCGCGCAGCACCTGGGTCAGCCCCATCATCTGGAACACCGCCGCGCCGCCCTTGGCATGGCCGGTCAGGCTCTTCTGTGACACCACGAACAGCGGCGCACCCGGCGTGCGTCCCAGCGCCCCGGCGAGACGCTCATGCAGTTCGGTCTCGTTGGGGTCGTTGGCCAGCGTCGAGGTGTCGTGCTTGGAGATCACCGCGATGTCGTCGGCGCCGACACCGAGTCGGCGCAGCGAACGGGCCAGCACCGAATCAGTGCCACCGCGGCCGGCGCCCAGTGCGCCCAGTCCGGGCGCCGGGATCGAGGTGTGCACACCGTCGGCGAAACTCTGCGCGTAGCCCACCACGGCCAGCACCGGCAGTCCCATCTTCAGCGCAAGATCGCCGCGGGCCAGCAGGATGGTGCCGCCGCCCTGGGCCTCCAGGAAGCCCAGCCGGCGACGGTCGTTAGCGCGGGAGATCTTCGAGTCGCTGATACCGCGGGCCCGCATCATCTCGGTGTCGGCGGTGGCGGCCATGTCGCCGAAGCCGGTGATGGCGTCCTCGGTCATGTCGTCGAAGCCACCGGCGACCACCAGGTCGGCCTTGCCCAGGCGGATCTTGTCGACACCCTCCTCCACGGAGACCGCCGCGGTGGCGCAGGCGCCGACCGGATGGACCATCGCGCCGTAGCCGCCGACATAGGACTGCATCACATGGGCGGCAACGACATTCGGCAGCACCTCCTGCAGGATGTCGTTCGGCTTGGCGGTGCCCAGCAGGTTGCCGTGGAA
>JAPOHV010000135.1 GCA_029979305.1 Mycobacteriaceae bacterium
ACCACGCAGTCCATCGTGGTACCGGGGTTGCCCACCAGCGCTTCCGGACAGTTGACGCTGTCCGGGCGTCGTCCCAGCAGCGATGTCAGCCTGGCCGACAGCGCGTCCTCGACCGCCTGGCGGGGCATCACCTGGGTGACGGACAGATCGATGACCAAACCCTTGACGGACTTGACCTCCGCGGTCACCGGATAGGTCAGGCCGTTGCGGTTGACGTCGCACTGCGAGAAGTCCCCGGCCTGGCCGTCGAGCCCGAACTCGCATGTCGCCGAGGCCGCTCCGGACATCGCCGCGACCCGTTTGGCCAGTTGCTCCCGGGTCAACTCAGCCCGGGTGATTTCGTAACTGGCCGTTCCGTTTTCGGACCCCAGCGTGGTCAGCAGGGCCGTCACCGCGTCGGTGTCGTTGAACGCCACCTCGCAGCGGGCGGTGCTGCCGATGGCGCCCTGCAGATCCCGCGGGCAGCTGACCGACCGGGCCGGTGTGCCGCCGGCGGCCAGCTCGCCGGCCAGGCTGGACTGCAGGTCCGCCTGGCTGATCGGCGGTGCGGTGTGTGCCCGGCCGGCGCATCCGGTCAGGGCTACCCCGACCAACGCCGCCACGGCAAGTGAACGACCCGCGATCACTGTCCCGCTTCCGGCGCTCAGGGCTTGGCTTTGTAGTCGAAGTCGACGTTGTCGTCGGTGGCCTCGGTGACGGTCACGTCGTAGCCCTGCTTGTCGTTGCCGGTGACCGTCACGCACTCAACGGTGGCACCGACCTTCTTGGCGACGTCGTCGACGCATTCGACGGTTTCCACCGGCTGACCGTCAGCCCCCAGCTGCTGCATCAGCACCTCGCCGACCTGCTGCTTGGGCACCAGCTCGATCGCCGACAACTCCATGCCCAGCTTGGCGGGGTCGACCTGGGTGACCTCGACGATCCGCTTGGAGGTGGTGCCGGCGAGTTTGATCTCGCATTTGGTCGACTCCCCCACCTTCCCGTCCAGGCCTGCCGCGCAGGTCGCCGAAGGAGCCGACGCCATTCCGGCGACGGCCTTCTCGACCTGTTCCTTGGTCATCGCCGGGGTGATGTCGAAGCTCACCGTCGAGCCGTCGACCTTGGTGGCGGTGAACACCGCCTCGATGGTGTTGGTGTCGCTGAACGACACGTCGCAGCGGGCGGTCTTGCCGACCTCGCCGGCGAGGTCGTCCTTACAGGTGACCGACTTGGCCGTCATACCGGCCTTGGAGATGCGATCGGTCAGATCCTTCTGGAGATCGGCGGCACTGACCGACTTGGACGTCTCCAGCTTCGCCGAGCACCCCGACAGCCCCGCGCCGAGCAGTGCGGCCGCCGCGACCACACCGCAGCACGCCGCAATCCTGTTGTTCACCACATGTCCTCCGTACTTCGGCCGCTGAGCGCCGCCCTCACGGCCCGGCCCGCTTATATCGGCACGGACGATATCAGGCGAAAACCCTGTCAGGGGCAGTCTGATTCAGACCCCGTCCGGCGGATGCAGCAGCGCCTCGCGTTCGTAGAACTGTTCGCGCTGCAACTGATGGATGCGTTCCATGTCGGCGATGATCCGGCGAAGCTCGTCGAGGAAGGCCCGACGGCGCTGGCGCAGATCGGGCGAGGACCCCATCAGTTTCTGGTCGGCGGCAACCTTGCGGGCGGTCGGGAACAGCAGCGCGGAGACCGCCTCGTTGCTGCTGATGAGTCCCTGCGCCGCGTACTGGCTCCCGACACCGAGGGCGAGCTTGTTGAGTTCCTTGTCGTCGATCTCCGCGGGTGCGTCGCACAGCACGTCGGCGACGATCTCATAGGCCTCGAAGAACGGCCGCAGCATCGCGTTGGCCATCAGCGGCCGCTTGGCTCGCAACAGTTCGTCGACGGCGTCGGGGCCGGCGGCGAGCTGGGCCGCCCAGTCGTGGTTCCACTCCAGTTCCTCGGCGATGTTGTCGCGGAAAGTGGCCGAGTCGGCGAAGTAGAAGTCGAACTTCAGCAGCGAACGCAACCGCATGGCCTGCGCCCAGAATGCGTCGACCCGCTCACCCTCGGCGGCGCGGGCGGCGTGCACCAGCGCCAGTTCCACGATCGAGGTCTCCAGGAAGGCGTGGATCAGCGAGTTGCGGTAGAAAGCGGCCTCGTGTTCGTGCTCCGGCGCGATCCGCCAGACCGGCTCGTGACCGCCGTCGACCCGGGTCACCGGATGCCCGTTGGACAGCGCGTCGACGGCGGCGCGCACGCCGTCGGTGGAGTGAAGTCGCAACGCGCTGTTGGTCATCGGCGTCCGCTTGCGTTCCAGGTAGTCCAGCGAGTCCTGCAGCGTGTGGTGCAGTTGCTGCAGGGTCAGCGCGCGGCCCCGGGTGGCCAGCAGCACCGCCGAGACCAGGCTGCTGGCGCTGATCGGGGTGGCTCTTTGGATCCGCCAGCACACCTCGATCGCCATCTTCTGCATGGCCAGCCGCTTGGCTGCCTCGTCGGTCGCGATCGGGCCGGCCGGGTCGCCCAGGTACTGGCGCATCGACACCGCCTCGGGGAACCGGACGTATATCTTGCCGTAGTTGCGTTCACCCTGGGCCTTGATGAACTTGTAGAGCCACTCGGCGCTCTCGGCCACCTTCTCGCCGCCGCGGGCGTAGGCCGCGTACTCGGTGGTCTCGTGCAGCTGGTCGAAGCTGATCGACGTGGGCTGCAGCAGGATGTCCTCACTACGGCCGTCCAGGTAGGCGTCGGCGACGTAGCTGAGCAGACCGAGCTTGGGCGGCAACATCTTTCCGGTCCGTGACCGGGTGCCCTCGATCGACCAGCTGAGGTTGAAGCGCTTCTGCACGATGTAGCCGACGAACTGCCGCAGCACGTACTTGTACAGCGGGTCGTCGAGCTTGCGGCGCAGGAATATGACGCCGGCGCGGCGCATCAGCGGGCCCATGAAGCCGAAGGACAGGTTGATGCCGGCGAAGGTGTGGGCGGGCGGCAGTTTGTTCTCCTGCAACGCCACCGGCACGATCACACCGTCGAGGTAGGACCGGTGCGACCACAGCAGCACCGCCGGATGGTCTTCCAGCGCCCGGCGCATCGCCTCGATCTGGGCCTGGTCGTAGTCGATGCGGGGGTCGAAGCCCCGGCTGAAAATGGCGCGGCCCAGGTTGGGGATCAGGTCGACCGAGAACCTGCTCCAGCCGGTGGCCAGCTCGTTGAGCATCTCCTCGGCCTTTTCCGGGCTGGCGCCGGGGATGCACTCAAGGCCGTCCATGAAGCGGTTGGAGGCCATCAGCTCGTCGGTGATCATGTGCGGCGACTTGTATTCCGGCCCCAGCAGCCGCAATTCGATGCGCTCCACCGCCAGCTTCGCCCGGCGCAGCACGAAGCGTGCGAAGTCGGTGGAACTCGCGCCGACGGTCTTTTCCTGCCACTGCTGACGCAACTCCGAAACGGTGGCCGGCTCACCGGCGACGATCCTGGCCCGGGACGGGTCCTTCTTGAGGATCGCCCGCTGCAGGCGCTCGGGAGGCCGGTAGGTGTCCCGCCCGGAGATCAGGCCCACCACCTTGACCCGGGTGGGCAGACCGCCCGGCACCCAGAACACCCGCACCGGCACCACCGTGCGGTCCCCGGCGGCGCCGAGCTTGTCGGCGAGTTCGTTGACCACCTCCGGCGACGCGTCGCTGTGCGGCAGTCGCATCACCTCGACCTTGGTGTCGGGATGAGCGCGGCGCTGCGACTGCAGCCAGTCGTCCAGCAGATCGGACTCGGCCTGCGACGACACCGAAGCCAGCACGAGGGCGTCATCGGTGGTGCTGAAGTCGGTCAGGTAGTCGGCGGCACTCATCGGCGTCCCCTCACTTTGGTCTCCGGAGTTGCGGATCCGGACTTTTGGCCCGAAACCTTCTTGGCCGGAACCTTCTTGGCGGCAACCTTTTTCGCCGGCGCCTTCTTGGCCGCGGTCTTGCCCGCCGCCTTCGCCTTCTTCGCCCGCCCCGAGCGGTAGAGCGCGGCGTCGGGCACGGCTTCGGTCGGCCAGTCCTTGAGGGTGTCGATGTAGAGCTGGCGGACCTCGGCGATCCGCTCGGAGAGATTGTCGAGGTTCCAGTCGTCCAGCGGAATCGGCGGGTAGACGACCACGTCGACGGTGCCGGGATGCAGCGTCGAGGAGTCGCGGGCGGAGATGACCTCCGCGTTGCGGATGACGATCGGCACGATCGGGACCCCGGCGGACATCGCGAGCCGGAACGGACCCTTCTTGAAGGAGCCGACTGACCTGGTGTCCAGCCGGGTGCCCTCCGGGGCGATCACCACCGACAGGCCCTTCCTGGTGAGTTCCTCGGCCTGCTTGAGCGATTCGACGGCCTTCTTCGGGTCCTCTCGGTCGATGAAGATGGTGTCGACGAGCTTGCCCAGGGTGCCCACCACCGGGTCCTTCTCGAGTTCCTTCTTGCCCACGCCGGTCCAGTTGTCCTTGACCATCGAGGCGACGATCACCGGGTCGAAATTGTTGCGGTGGTTGAAGATGAACACCGCGGGGCGCTGTTTCTTCAGATTGTCCTCGCCGAGGATGTGAAGGTGAACGCCGTTGAGCGCCAGCAGCATCTGCGGGAAGGCGGTGGTGAAGAAGTTGACGCCGCGACGCCGGTTGAAGGTCAGCAGCCCCCAGCCGACGGCGCCGTAGGCGGCCGGCACGATCGAGCCCACGCCCAGCAGGGTGCGTACCTGGCCCACCAGACCGCCGCGGCCCCGGCTGCTGAACCGCAGGATGGGCCAGCCTCGTTTGCGGGCCACCTCGGCCATCTTCTCCCCCGGGTTGGTGGGACGCGGGTTGCCCACCAGGTGCATCAGGGCGACGTCCTCGTCGCCGTCGGCGTAGAAGTAGCTCTGCGAGAGGTCGATGTCGTTGTCGGCGGCGAACTTCTGCACCACGTTGGCCTTGCCCGGGCCCCACAGGATCGGTTTGAGCACCTTGCCGGTTAGCACCCCGTTGAGGTCGACCTCGAAGCGGTTGCTCAGCACGTTGGGGATGCCCAGGAAACGGGCCACCGGTTCCACCTGGATGGTCAGCGCCGAGGAACTGAGCACGACGGTGTGCCCGCGGTCCAGGTGCGCCTGCACCAGGTCGCGCATCTCCGGGTAGATGCGCTTCTCGATCTTCTCGGCGAACAGCCGCTCGCCGATCTGCTGCAGGTCCGACAACGAGCGGCCGGTGAGCACCTCGCTGGCCTTGTTGATGAGCCCCTCGAACTCCAGCCGGCCGAACTGGTGGTTCAGGCCGGCGGCGACCATGCTGATCAGGTCGCCGATCCCCATGTCCCGGCTGCGGAATCGCTCCTTGGTGAGGATCACGCCGGTGAAGCCGGCGACCAGTGTGCCGTCGAGGTCGAAGAAGGCGCCGACCTTGGGGCCGGGCGGGCTCGCCATCACCTCGGCGACCGAGCCTGGAATCCGCGATCCCTTTGCGCCGCGGGCGGATTTATCGCTCATGAGTACGCCACCGATCCGTTCTTGTAACTCGGGTGTTGATCTGCTTGGTCGTGTGCCTCGTCATGGAAGGACACCGGGACGACCTGCGGGCGCGGATCCCCGGCCAGGGCCAGCACCTCGTCGAACCCCTGGCGCAGGCAGCGTGCCCACAGATCGGGGTGGGCGATCGCGGCCCGGTCATAGCGGCATGTGATGGTCGCGTACCCGCCGCGGGACACCAGCACCACCATCGCGGCGACGCCGGGCAGCGGGCCGATGCCGTACTGGCGCAGCACTTTCGCGCCGGCGATGTAGGTGTCACCGGGGTAGATGGGGACGTTACTGGCCTGGACGTCGGAGGCGATCACCGAGCCGCTGAGCGCCTGCAGCACCGCGTCAGGCAGCAGGGTCAGCACTCCGGCGACGGCCCCGATCACGTCGATGGCGGCCTCTTCGCGCCGGGAGATCATCTGCTTGCGGATCTTGGCGATGCGCAGCACCGGGTCGGCCACGCCGACCGGTGCGGCGAGGTTCACACCGGCGAACCGGTTGCCGCCGGCGGGATCGGCCTCGGCGCGCAGGTTCACCGGCACGGCCATCGGCAGCGCGGCGATCGGCACCCCGAGTTCCTCGTGGTAGATCCGCAGCGCGCCGCACAGTCCGGCGAGGTAGGCGTCGTTGATGGAGCCCTCGGCGGCGTGGGCCGCGCGGTGCAGGTCGCCCAGCTTCATCTCGATGGCCTCGGTACGGGTGGACAGACTGCGCCGGCGCAGCAACGGTGAGGGTTCGGCGGCACGGCGCATCATCCGCCGCCCGGAGCGCAGGTACTCGATGGTGCCGAACACCGCGGTGCCGGGGCTGCGGATCAGCTGGCCGGCCAGCCCCAGCCCGCCGGCGAGCGCGCCGGCGATCCCGCCGACCACCGCACCAGGCAGCTGGCCGATACCCTCGCGCATCAGGTCGTTGCCGGTGACGTCCTCGGGCACCGGCAGTGGCGGCACCGGCCGGGGCGGCGCATTGCGTTCGAGGTCGTAGATCTCGGCGAACATCGCGGTGGCGCCCACCCCGTCGGTGACGGCGTGGCTGAGGTGCAGCAGGGTTGCCGCCCGACCGCCTTTGAGCCCCTCGACCAGGGTGGCTGTCCACAACGGCCGGGAGATGTCCAGCGGCGACTGCAGCATGACCTCGGCCAGATCGAGGACGTCGCGCACCGAGCCGGGGTGGGGCGCCCGCACCCGGCGGACATGGAAGTCGAGGTTGAAGTCCGGATCGACCACCCAGCGGGCCGGTGCGGTCGGCAGCGTCGGCATGACGACCTTCTGGCGCAGCCGCAGCACCTTGCGGGAGGCGTTCTCGAAGAGGGTGCGGAACCGCTCCCAGTCCGGTGTCCGGTCGAGGATCTCCAGGGCCATGATTCCCGACCGCGTCCGCGGGCTGGCCTCGCCGCGGTGCATCAGCAGATCGAACGCGCCTAGCTCGGACGGCAGCCCGGAGGCGTCGACGGGGCCGCTCATCGGATCCTCCTCCCGGGCGTGGTTGGGCAGGTCTGACCCAGCAGGTTCACGCTAGTGGAGACCCCGGCGACGGCGAGGTCGATTGCTCAGCCGGCGGAGCGGACGGCGGCCCTGCGGCGGCGGCTGCGTGCCGTCCGGTGCCGGCCGTAGACCACACCGAGGAACGCCGCCACCGCCTCGGCGGCCAGCTGGCAGCGCAGCGTGGCGATGGTGTCGAAGGCGTGGTGGGCGTTGGGGATCTCGGCGTAGGCGACGGTGGCCGCGCCGGCCTCGCGCAGCGCGCGGTCGAACCCCTGGGCCTGCGAGCGGGGAACCACGGTGTCGTTCTCGCCGTGCAGGATGAAGAACGGCGGCGCACCGCGGTGCGCCCGCAGCGTCGGCGAGGCCGCCTCGTAGACAGCGCGGTCGTCGGCCAGCCGGCGCTGCATCACCAGCCGCTCCAGCAGCGGCATGGTCAGCTTGTGCATGGAGCCGTGGTCGGTGAGGTCGTACACGCCGTAGAACGGTGCGGCGGCCTGCACGCTGGTGTCGGCGTCCTCGAATCCCGGCTGCAGGCTGCGGTCCCCTGCGGTCAGCGCCGCCAACGACCCCAGATGCCCGCC
>JAPOHV010000114.1 GCA_029979305.1 Mycobacteriaceae bacterium
CCCGCGACTACGACCGGGCGCCGGACCCCCGCCGCCGCGGCCGCGACCCGCGCCGCGAATCCCCGGCGGCCCGGGACCCCCGCGAGCGCCGGGACTCCTACGATCCGCGCGGTCGCCGCAGCCAGCCGGCACGCTCGGGACGCTATGAGCCCTACGAGCCAG
This sequence comes from Mycobacteriaceae bacterium, assembly GCA_029979305.1. Taxonomy (GTDB): domain Bacteria; phylum Actinomycetota; class Actinomycetes; order Mycobacteriales; family Mycobacteriaceae; genus Mycobacterium. The sequence goes on from JAPOHV010000114.1 coordinate 163, forward strand.
ACTGGGGCTATCGGCCCGATCCGCGGTACGGGTCATATCCGGCATACGAGTCACGCCGTCGGCCGGAGGATCGAGAACCCTCCCACCACCCGGTCTCACGGGTGCGTTACCGGGACTCCGATCCCTACGCGACCACCGATGACGGCAGGCGGAACCGGCCCCGCCGCTAACCCGACGAGCGGGCCGGGCGGATCTCGCGCGGCAGCGCGAACACCAGCGTCTCGTTCGCCGTGGTGACGGTTTGCACTGTGCCGTAGCCGAATTCGGCCAGCCGGTCGAGAACGCCGCGGACCAGGATCTCAGGAACCGAGGCTCCCGACGTCACCCCCACGGTGGTCACGCCGTCGAGCCAGGCCGGGTCGATGTCCTCGGCGTAGTCGACCAGGTGCGCCGCCGCGGCGCCGGCTCCCAGCGCGACCTCGACCAGCCGCACCGAGTTCGACGAGTTGCGCGAGCCGACGACGACGACGAGGTCGCATTCCGGTGCCATCGCCTTGACCGCGCCCTGCCGGTTCTGGGTGGCGTAACAGATGTCGTCACTGGGCGGATCCTGCAGGGTGGGGAACCGCTCCCGCAGCCGCGCGACGGTCTCCATGGTCTCGTCGACGCTCAGCGTGGTCTGCGACAGCCAGACCACCTTGTCCGGGTCCCGGACCGTGACTGCCTCGACCCCGTCGGGGCCGTCGACCAGTTGCACGTGATCGGGCGCCTCGCCGGCGGTGCCGATCACCTCCTCGTGGCCCTCGTGACCGATCAGCAGGATGTCGTAGTCCTCCCGGGCGAAGCGTTTGGCCTCGTTGTGCACCTTGGTCACCAGCGGGCAGGTGGCGTCGATCACCTGCAGGCTGCGGGCCGCGGCAGACTCGTGGACGGTGGGCGCGACGCCGTGGGCGGAGAACACCACGATCGCCCCCTCGGGCACCTCCGCGGTGTCCTCGACGAACACCGCCCCACGCTGGGCGAGGGTGTCCACGACGTGGCGGTTGTGCACGATCTCATGGCGCACGTAGACCGGCGCCCCGTGCTTCTCCAGCGCACGCTCGACAGTCTCGACGGCGCGGTCCACACCGGCGCAGTATCCGCGCGGTTCGGCCAGCAGTACCCGCTTGCCGCCGCGGTACGCGGCCGAGGCGGTGGCTCCGGGAATCCCCATGTCGACGGTTGGCGGCATGGAATCAGCCTACGTTCTCACCGGGGTGGGCGGGCCGCCGTACGCTGTGCGCATGGCAACAGCACCCTATGGGATCCGGCTCATCGTCGGTGTCGCCGTGACCGCCCTGGAGGAGACCCGCAAGCTGCCACAGACCATCGTGATGTACCCGATGACGGTGGCCAGCACGTTCGCCCAGATGGTGATGAAGGTCCAGCAGGATCTGGCCGGTTTCGCCATCAAGGGCGACGCCGCCCTGGAGACGATCTTCCCGCCCAAGGCGGAGAAGCCGGACTGGGCCACCTTCGACGAGGACCTGCCCGACGAACCCGATACGCCGTCGGCCAACGGCGAACGTCAGACCGAGGGCCGCTTCGCGCTGTACTCGGTGACCGAGAGCGTCGGCGCCCGTGGCACCGGGCGCGCCGCCAAGCCCAAATCCGCCACCAAACGCAAGACCGCCGACGCGGCCCCGGCCAGGCCGCCGGTCACACCGCCGCCGATCGCGGTGGAACTGGACTACGAATCGCTGACGCTGGCCCAGCTGCGCGCCCGGATCCAGTCGCTGAACGTCGCCGACCTGCGGGCGCTGCTGGCCTATGAGGAGGCGGCCCGGGCGCGGGCGCCGTTCCAGACCCTGCTGGCCAACAGGATCACCCGCGCGACCGCCAAGTGAGCGCTGAGCTCGGCACCGCGGACAATCCGTACCCGGTGCGCTCGGTGGCCACCCGGGTACAGGGGTGGATCGACCGGCTGGGGGTGGTCTGGGTGGAAGGCCAGCTCACCGAGATCGCCGTTCGCGGACCGACGACGTTCATGGTGCTGCGCGACCCGGCCGCCGACATGTCGCTGCGGGTGAACTGCCGCACCGATCTGGTGCGGGCCGCCCCGGTCAAACTCACCGAGGGCGTGCAGGTGGTTGTCTGCGCGAAGCCGCAGTTCGATCCCCGACGTGGCTCATTTGCGTTGCGGCTCAGCGAGATTCGAGCCGTCGGCCTGGGTGAGCTGCTCGCCCGCATCGAGATGCTGCGGCAGGTTCTGCACGCCGAGGGCCTGTTCGACCCGCGGCTGAAGCGGCCGCTGCCGTTCCTGCCGAACCTGGTCGGCCTGATCACCGGCCGGGGCGGTGCGGCCGAGCACGACGTGACGACGGTGGCCGCCGCGCGCTGGCCGGCGGTGCGGTTCGCCATCCGCAACACCGCAGTCCAGGGTCCCACTGCGGTGGTGCAGATCGTGGAGGCGCTGCGCGATCTCGACGGCGACCCGGAGGTCGACGTCATCGTGATCGCCCGGGGCGGCGGCAGCGGGGGGGGCCTGCTGCCGTTCTCCGACGAGACGCTGTGCCGGGCGATCGCCGCCTGCCGCACGCCGGTGATCAGCGCGGTGGGGCACGAGCCCGACAACCCGCTGTGCGACCTGGTGGCCGACGTGCGCGCCGCGACACCCACCGACGCGGCCAAGCGGGTGGTGCCGGACACCGCGGCCGAACTGCGGCTGGTGGCCGAGCTGCGGCTGCGTTGCGGCCGGGCGCTGCGCAACTGGGTGAGCCGTGAGCACCAGGGACTGGCGCAGTTGCGCAGCAGACCGGTGCTCGCCGAGCCGATGCGGATGATCGCCGTGCGCGCCGACGAGGTGGAGCGGGCCCGCGCGGCGGCCCGGCGCGACATCACCCGACTGGTCGACGCGGAATCCGACCGCATCGGGCATCTGGCCGCCAGGCTGTCGACGCTCGGGCCGGCGGCCACTCTGGCGCGCGGTTACGCGGTGATACAGCGCGTCGGCGGGTCCGGAGAGGTGCTGCGGACTACCGTCGACGCGCCCGCCGGAACCGAACTGCGGATCAGGCTTTCCGACGGCGCGGTGGGCGCGGTGAGCACGGGCCGGGAGGACGGAGCGGCATGAGCGGTGACCTGACCCCGGTGGGCGAATTGGGCTACGAGGCCTGCCGTGACGAACTCGTCGAAGTGGTGCGCCGACTCGAGCAGGGCGGCCTGGACCTCGACACCTCGCTGACGCTGTGGGAGCGCGGCGAGGCGCTGGCCAAGCGCTGCGAGGAACACCTCGCCGGCGCCCGCGCGAGGATCGAATCCGCACTGTCGGCATCCGAGTCCGACGAGGACTGATGTCCGACTCGGTGCTGGTGACCGGAGCCTTCGGGCTGGTGGGCGGAGCGACCGTCCGACACCTGGCCGCTCTCGGGCGCCGGGTGGTGGCCACCGACCTCGACACCGCCGCCAACCGCAAGTCCGCGGCCACGCTACCCGCGGGGGTGACCGTGCGGTGGGCCGACCTCACCGACCCCGGACAAGTCGAGGCGCTGGTGTCGGCGGTCGACCCGGACGCCATCATCCACCTGGCCGCGATCATCCCGCCGCTGTGCTACGCCAACCCGACTTTGGCTCGCCGGGTCAACGTCGATGCCACCAGCAATCTGCTCAAAGCCGCTGCGGCGCAGCCGGATCGGCCGCGTTTCATTCAGGCTTCCAGCATCGCCGTCTATGGTCCCCGCAACCCCCACCGGATCAGCGAGGTACTCACCGCCGAGACCCCGGTTCGCCCTTTCGACGTATACGGCGGCCATAAGGCCGAGGCCGAGGTGCTGGTTCGCGAGTGCCCTGTGCCGTGGGTGATCCTGCGTCTGGGGGGCGTGCTGACCGTCGATCTCGGACTCGGCATCAACCCGGACTTGCTGTATTTCGAGGGCCTGCTGCCCGCCGACGGGCGACTGCAGACCGTCGACGTGCGCGACGTCGCGCACGCCTTCGCCGCCGCCACCACCGCCGACGTCGTCGGGCGCACTCTGCTCATCGGTGGTGACGACACCCACCGTCTGATTCAGGGTGAGATCGCCTCCGCGACCGCGGCAGCCCTCGGCCTGGCGGGCGGCATACCGACCGGCCGCCCGGGGGATCCCGACGACGACGACGGGTGGTTCGCCACCGACTGGATGGACACCGCGCCCGCGCAGGCACTGCTGGGCCACCAGCACCACTCCTGGCCACAGATACTCGTCGAGACCGCCGAGAAGACGGGCTGGAAGCGTTATCCGTTGCGGGTGATCGCGCCGGTCGCCCGGGAGCTCCTCAAACGAAGATCCCCGTACTACGGCCAACCGGGCCGATACGCCAGCCCGTGGGAAGCGATGCGCCGCAAATGGGGCGCCTACCAGGAAGACAGGTCCGCATGAACAACCGCGTCGCCGTCATCGTCGGCGGTGCCTCCGGCATCGGGTGGGCCACCGCCCGTGCGCTGGCCGCCGAGGGCGCCCGGGTTACCGTCGCCGACCGCAACGCCGACGCCGCCCGGGACCGCGCCGCCGAACTCGGTGAGCCGCACACCTGGGCCGAGGTCGAGGTCACCGACGAGGACAGCGTCGCGGCACTGTTCGACGGCGTCGCCGCCCGGGAGGGCCGCCTGGACGTGGTGGTCAACTGCGCCGGCTTCAGCGGGTTCGGGATGATCACCGACCTGCCCGCCGAGCAGTTCCGCTCGGTGGTCGACGTCTGCCTGACCGGTGCGTTCCTGGTGCTCAAGCACGCCGGGCGCCAGCTGCGCGAGGGCGGGGCGGTGGTGTCGCTGACCTCACTGAACGCCCGCCAGCCGGCGATCGGGATGAGCGCGTACTGCGCGGCCAAGGCCGGACTGTCCATGCTCACCGAAGTCGCCGCCCTCGAGTTGGGTCCGCGCGGCATCCGGGTCAACGCCGTCGCACCCGGATTCGTCCACACCCCGCTGACCGAGGGCGCCGCGGCCATCCCCGGGGTCGTCGAGGAGTATGTCGAGAACACCGCGCTGGGGCGGGCCGGCACCCCGGAGGACGTCGCCGCGGCAGTGGCGTTCCTGTGCTCGCCGCAGGCCTCCTGGATGACCGGTGAGGTGCTTGACCTCAACGGCGGCGCGCACCTGAAGCGCTACCCCGACATTCACCGCCACCTGACGAAGTTGATGGGGCCGGGACGTTGAAAGGACACGCAAGGCCGTGAAGACCGAATTCACGCTCACCCAGAAGCGAGCGCTGGCCATCACCACCGGGTTGGCGCTGCTGTTCGGCGCCTACTTCCTGCGCCGCTACTTCATGCTGATCGTGATCGCCGCCATCGTGGCCTACCTGTTCACGCCGATGTACAACCGGTTGCGCGGCAAGCTCAACGGCGGCCTGGCGACCACCCTGACGGTGCTCGCGGCGCTCGGGATCGTCGTCGTCCCGCTCATCGGGGTGATCTCGCTGGCCACAGTCCAGATCTCGCACATGCTCACCGGCGCCGCCGAATGGGCCAAGACCGCCGACCTCAACGCCCTCGGGGACAAAGCCATCGCTGCGGCCAACAACCTGCTGGCCAAGCTGCCGTTCCAGGCGCCGACGATCACGCTGGAGTCGCTGCGCGACAATCTGGGCAAGGTGGCCCAGACCATCGGCGAGTGGCTGCTGCGGACGTTGAGCGGCGCCGCAGGCGGCGCGATCGGCTTGATCACCTCGGCGATCATCTTCCTGTACGTGCTGATCTCCCTGCTGGTCAACAAGACCAAGGTGGTCACCCTCATCCGCCGGCTCAATCCGCTGGGCGAGGAGGTCACCGACATCTACCTGGCGAAGATGGGCGCCATGGTGAAGGGAACTGTCAAGGGCCAGTTCATCATTGCGGTGATCCAGGGCTTCCTCGGCGCCTGCTCGATCTACATCGCGGGCTTCCACGACGGCTTCTTCATCTTCGCGATCTTCCTGACCGCGCTGTCGGTGATCCCACTGGGCAGCGGCATCGTGACGATCCCGTTCGGCATCGGGATGATGTTCTTCGGCAACGTCGCGGGCGGGCTGTTCATCGTGCTGTTCCACATCTTCGGGATCACCAACGTCGACAACTTCCTGCGTCCGATCCTGGTGCCCAAGGAGGCGCGGCTGGACCCGGCGCTGATGCTGCTGTCGGTGTTCTCCGGCATCGCGATGTTCGGTTTCTTCGGGATCGTGCTGGGCCCGGTGCTGATGATCGTCATCGTCACCACGATCTCGGTGTACCTCGCGGTCTACAAGGGCGTCGAGATGCAGGACTCCTCGGACGAACCCGAGGAGCGTAAAAAGATCTTCAGCAAGCGGCACAAGGAGCAGAAGGAGTTGCCGCCCGGCAGGACCTCTACGTCAGACGCTGTTTGAGGAACTCCACCACCCGCTTGCGGGCCTCGTAGGCGGGCTGGCCGTCGACCTCCCGGACCTCCAGGGTCAGCACCGAGTGCGCCATCCGGCCGAACCCGTCGGGATTGCCCGGCGAGGAGTCGATCTCGATGACCTCGAAGTTGTCGCCGAGCCGGTCCTTGAGGGTCTTGAACCGCTCCGCCGGCGCGGCCGGGTCACCGCTGACCCGCAGCCCCGGCGCGCACGGGCCGTCGTCGGCGGCCCGCTGCTCGATGACCTTCATCTCACCCTCGGAGAACCCGGGGTCGCGCTTGTGCGCCGCGGTCAGCCCGATCGGCACCGACGGTTGGCTGAGCACCGAGGCCAGTACGCTGTCGTCCACCGCGGCGGCCAGGGCGAAGCCGCCGGTGAAGCACTGTCCGATGACACCCACACCCTTGCCCGGGGTCTTGGCCTTCAGATCACGCGCCAGCGCCCGCAGGTACCTCGTCACCGGCCGTTCCTTGTTGAGGGCGAAGGCGGCGAACTCCTTGGCTACGCAGGCGCGCACCACCGTCGGGACCAGGTTCATACCGCGGGCCGGGGCACCCGGGGTGCCGAACAGCGACGGGATGGCGACGGTGAATCCGTTGTCCACCAAATAGTTTCCCAGCGCCAGCACGCCGGGGTGAGCGCCGGGAATCTCCGGAATCAAAATCACGCCGGGGCCCTCGCCCTTGCGATAGACGTCGTAGGTGAACCCCTCGGCGGTGAACGGCTCGCGAACCCAGCCGGACAGGTCGGCTTCCGGAGATTTCATCACGCGTCCTAACGTTGCGGGGTCAGTGGCGGCTGGCTCTGCGTCGCGGCGGCCAGGGTGCGGAAATCCTCGGCGCTTCCCGCGCCGCTGATCGCCAGCTGGGTGTCGCCGCCCGGGCTCTTGAGGCGGGTGGTCCATACCGGCTCGGTGCCCTCACCGCCCTGGTAGACCACCCAGGGGACGCCGTCGACGTCCTGGGTCCCGGCGGGGTAGACCGCATTCTGGATCGACTGCACCAGTGCGGTCTCGTCGGCGTTGCTCTGGGTGAGGCTGACGTACATCTTCGACGGCGCGATATAGCCCACCCGGCTGGCGACGGCGTTCTGCTTTCCCGCGGCGGTCGTCCGTCCGGCCTCGATGCCGTCGCGGGCGCCGGAGTTGGCCCGCCAGCCCTCGGGCAGGTTGGGTAGCCGCACCGGGAACCCGACCGCGTCGGCGTCGGCCTGCAACGCCCCCGCGGCGTCATAGGTCGGGATGGCCCCCTCCGATCCCGGCCCGCTCGGGCTGAACGAGCACATCCCGACCAGACCGGCCAGCACGATGCAGCCCAGGATCAAGGGCATCAGCGACCAGAACATGTCGCGGCCGTCCTGAAGCACCCGTGGTTTGGGCGGTTTCGGACCCGGAGGGCCGGCGGGGGGATCTGGGCTCGTCACAGCCGCCAGTATCCCAGGTCTGGACCCGGACACCGGTTCTGGGACAATCTTGCCCATGCCTGGCTCTGATCGCCGCCGCCGCGAAGCCCCTGACCGCAACCTGGCGCTGGAACTGGTTCGCGTGACCGAGGCCGGCGCCATGGCCGCCGGGCGCTGGGTGGGCCGCGGCGACAAGGAGGGCGGCGACGGCGCCGCCGTGGACGCCATGCGGCAACTGGTGAACTCGGTGTCGATGCGCGGCGTGGTGGTGATCGGCGAGGGCGAGAAGGACAACGCCCCGATGCTCTACAACGGCGAGGAGGTGGGCAACGGGGACGGGCCCGCCTGCGACTTCGCCGTCGACCCGATCGACGGCACCACGCTGATGGCCAAGGGCATGCCGAACGCGATCTCGGTGCTGGCCGTCGCCGAACGCGGCGCGATGTTCGACCCGTCGGCGGTGTTCTACATGAACAAGATCGCCGTCGGCCCCGACCTCGTCGGCGTCGTCGACATCACCGCCCCGATCGGCGAGAACCTGCGCCGGATCGCCAAGACCAAGAAATCCTCGGTGGCCGACCTCACGGTGTGCATCCTGGACCGGCCGCGCCACGAGAAGCTAATCGCCGATGTGCGTGACGCCGGCGCGCGGATCAGGCTGATCACCGACGGCGATGTGGCAGGGGCGATCTCGGCCTGCCGGCCGGATTCGGGGACCGACGTCCTGGTCGGTATCGGCGGCACCCCGGAGGGCATCATCACCGCGGCCGCGATGCGGTGCATGGGCGGGGAAATCCAGGGCCAACTCGCGCCCAAGGACGACGAGGAACGCCAGAAGGCCATCGACCGCGGCCACGACCTGGGCCGGGTGCTGGGCACCGAGGACCTGGTCTCCGGGGAGAACGTGTTCTTCTGCGCCACCGGCGTCACCGACGGCGACCTGCTCAAGGGGGTGCGCTACTTCGGCGGCGGCTGCACCACCCAATCGATCGTGATGCGCTCGAAGTCCGGCACCGTCCGGATGGTCGAGGCCTACCACCGGCTCTC
>JAPOHV010000246.1 GCA_029979305.1 Mycobacteriaceae bacterium
CCGGTGAGCAAGCCGGAGACGCTCGCGACGGCGATACGGATCGGATCACCGGCGTCCTGGGACGGGGCAGTGGCGGCCAAGGAGGAGTCCGGCGGCAGGTTTCTGGCCGCCACCGACGACGAACTGCTGGCCGCCTATCGCCTCGTCGCGCACGAGGAGGGGGTCTTCGTCGAGCCGGCCTCGGCGGCCAGCGTGGCCGGGCTGCTCAAGGCGGTCGAGGACGGCTGGGTCGCCCCCGGTTCGACGGTGGTCTGCACCGTGACCGGACACGGTCTGAAGGACCCGGACACCGCACTGCGTGACATGCCGGCGGTGACACCCGTTCCGGTCGACGCCGGAGCGGTGGTCGCCGCGCTGGGACTCGCCTAGTGACCCTCGTGCTGGCGCCCGGGCTGCGCGGCCGCGCGTCGGTGGCCGCGTCGAGTGCCAACCTCGGCCCCGGTTTCGACAGCCTCGGCCTCGCACTGGGTCTCTATGACGAGATCGAGGTCCAGACCACCGAGGGCCCGGGCGTGGTCGTGGAGGTGTCCGGCGAGGGCGCCGGGCAGCTGCCGAGCGGCGCCGATCACCTGGTGGTGACCGCGATCCAGCGCGGTCTCGCCGAAGCGGGGTGCCGGGTTTCGGGTCTGATCGTGCGCTGCCGCAACGCCATTCCACACTCGCGTGGTCTTGGCTCGTCGGCGGCGGCCGTGGTGGGCGGGCTCGCCGCTGCCAATTCCCTTGTCGCTCAGACTGATCGCGAACCGTTCGACGACGCGCAGCTGATCCAGTTGTCCTCCGAGTTCGAGGGCCACCCCGACAACGCGTCGGCGTCAGTGCTCGGCGGCGCGGTGGTCTCGTGGATGGAGTCGGTGACCGGCGCGTCGCGGTACCGGGCGGTCCGGGTCCGCCTGCATCCGGACATCCGATTGTTCGCGGCGATCCCCGAGATGCGCTCATCGACAGCCGAGACGAGGGTGCTGCTGCCGGACCACGTCGGGCACCAGCACGCCCGGTTCAACGTCAGCCGCGCGGCGTTGCTGGTGGTGGCGCTGACTGAGCGCCCGGATTTGCTGATGCCCGCCACCGAGGATCTGCTCCACCAGCCGCACCGTGCGGCGGCGATGCCGGCCTCCGCCGAGTTCCTGGAGATTCTCAGAGCTTGCGGCGCCGCTGCCGTGCTCTCCGGCGCCGGCCCCGCCGTGCTGGCCCTGACCACCGATCACGAGCTGCCCACCAGGGCGCTGGCCTGCGCCGCAGACCGTGGGTTTGCTGTGACTGCGCTGCCGGTGGGTGAGGCGGTGCGCTGGCACCCCGGCGGGGCCGCCGCGGCCGGGTAGGGGCTTTCTTGCTTCGGCCAGCGCCGGGGGCTATCGTTGTAGGCAGTCCGGCAACCGCGGCACATATGGTCGCGCCGACACAAGGACGATCACCACATCTTCGTGTGTTTACAGCAGTGGACTGACCGCTGGCCGTCGGCCTGCGTTCGTCAGGCCTGACACCTGGACGGTGAGACTTCGGGTTCAGCGATGTAGCTGAACACATGAGAAACCCCGCGCGACAGACACACCGGCGCGAGGCGAGAAAGGAAATCCGTGACCGATACGGACACCATCGCGGCCGAGGACAGTGCATCCAAGACCGGATCGCTGAACACCATGGTCCTGCCCGAACTGCGAGCGCTGGCCACCAGCGTCGGCGTGAAGGGCACGTCGGGTATGCGCAAGAACGAACTCATAGCCGCCATCCGGGAGACCCGCAACGGCGGCGGACGCAACGGCGGTGCCGACACCGACAGTGCCGACAACACCGGTGCCCGCCGGGCCAGCGCCGGCGGTGCCGATAAGACCGGCGCCGATGAGACCGGCGCCGACC
>JAPOHV010000228.1 GCA_029979305.1 Mycobacteriaceae bacterium
CACGGAAGATGGTGCCGCCCAGGATGTTGCGGATGGTGCCGTTGGGCGACAGCCACATCTTCTTGAGGCCGAACTCCTTGACCCGGGCCTCGTCGGGAGTGATCGTGGCGCACTTGACGCCGACACCGTGTTTGAGGATGGCGTGGGCGGAATCGATGGTGACCTGGTCGTCGGTGGCGTCGCGGTTCTCCATGCCGAGGTCGTAGTACTCGAGGTTCACATCGAGGTGCGGCAGGATCAGGGTCTCCTTGATGAGCTTCCAGATGATGCGGGTCATCTCGTCGCCATCGAGTTCGACGACGGTGCCCTTGACCTTGATCTTCTGTCCGCCCGACATGTCTGTCCGCATCCTCCTAGGCCCGGCGAGCCATCGCTCGTGGGCCCAACATTACAAGGGGCGGGGGGTCCGCGCCGGGCCGTATGCATAGCTTGGCACTCACGTCGTTCGTCAGCCGTGGCTAGCCACCCCCCGCGACTGTGCGATAGGCTCCGAATCGGTCATGAGCGCCAGCATCAAGCCCCGGCTTGCTGGCCGGCAACCCTCCAACCGCGGTGGGGTGCCCCGGGTGATGACCAGGTTGAGCAGCCCCGACCGGCTGCACGGCAAGCGCGGGTCCGCCATGACGGGCCCCCCGAGTAGACAGGGAAACCTGATGCGGAGCCCTCAAATGTGTCGCTGTCGCTGAACCGCGCCGCGTTCGTCCCCGACGAACCCCCACCGCAATCCAGCCCGGACGACACACTCAAGGAGCCTTACCCCCATGACCACCCCCGATAACTGGTCATTCGAGACCAAGCAGATCCACGCCGGCCAGTCCCCCGACGCCGCCAGCCACGCCCGCGCACTGCCGATCTACCAGACCACGTCGTACACCTTCGACAGCACCGACCACGCTGCCGCGCTGTTCGGTCTGGCCGAGCCGGGCAACATCTACACCCGGATCATGAACCCGACCACCGACGTCGTCGAGCAGCGCATCGCCGCCCTCGAAGGCGGGGTCGCAGCCCTGCTGCTGTCCTCGGGCCAGGCCGCGGAGACCTTCGCGATTCTCAACCTCGCCGGCGCGGGGGACCACATCGTGTCCAGTCCGCGGCTCTACGGCGGCACCTACAACCTGTTCCACCACACCCTGCCGAAGCTGGGAATCGAAACCACCTTCGTCGCCGATCCCGACGACCTGGACTCCTGGCAGGCCGCCGTACGGCCCAACACCAAGGCGTTCTTCGCCGAGACGATCTCCAACCCGAAAATCGACGTCCTCGACATTCCCGGGGTGGCCGGCGTGGCGCACGCCAACGGCGTTCCGCTGATCGTCGACAACACCATCGCCACGCCGTACCTGATCCAGCCGATCGCTCACGGCGCCGACATCGTCGTGCACTCCGCCACCAAGTACCTCGGCGGGCACGGCACGGCGATTGCCGGGGTGATCGTCGACTCCGGCAAATTCGACTGGACCGGCGGAAAGTTCCCCGGCTTCACCACACCGGATCCGAGCTACCACGGCGTGGTGTTCGCCGATCTGGGCGCGCCGGCGTTCGCTCTCAAGGCCCGGGTGCAGTTGCTTCGCGACCTGGGTTCGGCGGCCGCGCCGTTCAACGCGTTCCTCATCGCCCAGGGACTGGAGACGCTGAGCCTGCGGATCGAACGGCATGTGGCCAACGCGCAGCGCGTCGCCGAGTTCCTGGCCGGCCACCCGGACGTGGTGAGCGTCAACTACGCCGGGCTGCCCACGTCGCCGTGGTACCAACGGGGAAGGACGCTGGCGCCGAGGGGAACCGGCGCGGTGCTGTCCTTCGAACTGGCCGGCGGGGGCCGGGCCGGCGTCGAGAAGGGGAAGGCCTTCGTGGACGCGCTGCAACTGCACAGCCACGTGGCCAACATCGGCGATGTGCGGTCGCTGGTGATCCACCCGGCCTCCACCACCCACCAGCAGCTCTCCGCTGAGGAGCAGCTGGCCACCGGCGTAACCCCGGGACTGGTGCGGCTGGCCGTCGGCCTGGAGGGGATCGATGACATCCTCGCCGATCTCGAGCGGGGGTTCGCCGCCGCCAGATCGGCGTCCGCCGCTTCCGTGGCGGCCCATTGAGTGACGCTGACATGACACTCTCGTTCGAGCGCATCGAAACCCTCCCGGCCGAGGGGGAGACCGGCGTCGTCGATATCGGCCCGCTGACGCTGGAGAGCGGCGCGGTCATCGACGACGTCTCGATCGCCGTGCAGCGCTGGGGCGAGTTGTCCCCCAACCGGGACAACGTCGTGGTCGTGCTGCACGCGCTGACCGGCGACTCGCACATCACCGGCCCGGCCGGGCCCGGGCATCCCACGCCCGGCTGGTGGGACGGTGTCGCCGGACCCGGGGCTCCGATCGACACCAACCGCTGGTGCGCGGTCGCCACCAATGTGCTCGGCGGCTGCCGCGGCTCCACCGGACCCAGCTCGCTGGCCCGCGACGGCCGGCCCTGGGGGTCGCGTTTCCCGCTGATCACGGTGCGCGACCAGGTCAACGCCGACGTGGCGGCACTCGCAGCGCTCGGCATCACCGAGGTCGCCGCGGTGGTCGGCGGGTCGATGGGCGGAGCGCGGGCACTGGAGTGGATGATCGGCTACCCCGACCGGGTGCGCGCCGCACTGGTGCTGGCCGTCGGCGCCCGGGCCACCGCCGATCAGATCGGCACCCAGAGCACCCAGATCGCCGCCATCAAATCCGACCCGGACTGGCAGGGCGGCGACTACTACGGCACCGGCCGCTCCCCGGACTCGGGCCTGCAACTGGCCCGCCGGTTCGCCCACCTGACCTATCGGGGCGAGACCGAACTGGACACCAGGTTCGGCAATGAAGGCCAGGGCAGTGGCGACGACCGGGAGGACCCGCTGGCCGGCGGGCGCTACGCCGTGCAGAGCTACCTGGAGTACCAGGGCGCCAAACTGCTGCGCCGGTTCGACGCCGGCAGCTAC
>JAPOHV010000057.1 GCA_029979305.1 Mycobacteriaceae bacterium
AGCCTTGAAACCGGGGAGAGGTTACGGGGGGAATGCGATGGGGTGGCCGTTCGGAACATTCGGCGTCGGAGCCGTCGTGCTGGTCGCGGTGATGGCGGCACCGGATGCCGGTGCCGATGACGGCTGGGTGGCAGTGGCCAACTCGCCGAACCACGAGCAGCAGGACTTCGGCTACGGGCCCGACCACCGCGGGGCGATGGCCGCGGATCACCTCGGCAGTGCGCTCCACGCCGACCAGATGGTCGCCTGTTCGGAGTCGCGACGGTCCAGCGGCTCCAGGTTGAACTTCGCGGTGATCGTTCCGATCACCGACGCCAGGTCGTAGGTGGTGGAGTCGACCCCGCTGCGGGGCAGGCCGTTGGAGACGAACAGCGTCGGCAGCCGGGTGCCCGGGCCCAGCTCGTCATGCGCGCCCTTGGTGGGTGAGCCGGGGCCGGGGGGTGGGACGTGGTCCCAGGCGCCTCCGAACTCGTCGTAGGTGACGATCGTGAGAGTGTCACTGGCGCAGGGACCTTCGTAGACCGACTTGAGCATGCCGGCGATCGCCTCGTCGCCGACGTAGGCGCTGCCGTAGCCGGGATGCTGATTGCGCGGCCCGATCTCCTGCACGAACGACACCGGCTTGAGCCCGCAGTTCTCGCCGGTGACCAGGGGGTACCACGCCGCGAGGTCCTGCAGGTTGCGTGCCCGGTTCGCCCTGGTCTTCTCGGTCTGTTCCGACCAGTTGTAGAAGTAGTTGAACGACTGGTGGTGGTACTGGAAATCCATGTCCGGGCACAGCGGCCACGTCGTCGTCGGGTCGGCGGTCGGGTCCGGGCAGCCCTGCGGGTTGTTCGCCGGCTTGCCGTCGGGATCGGTGTAGTCGCGCGGGACGGCGCCGTCGCCGTTGGTCCAACCGGGTTGGTCGCGCAGTCCGTTGGCGTTGGACCAGCCGCCGGAGTACCACGCCCAGTCGACGCCGGCGTCGTTGAGTCGGTCCCCGACGTTGGGGTAGGTGAGCAGCGGCACCAGGCGCTCTTTGACCGCGCCCGGCGGATACGGCCACTGCACCGGGAAGCTGGTGTTGACCACCCAATCACCGCACAGCGCTTTGGGATTGGTGCGCGGTGTGCCGCAGGCCTGGGTGAGCTGGCCGTCCTTGAGGCCGTCGGGGGTGGGGGAGACGTAGTAGTTGTACTCGCCGAACGGCACCTTGGTGCTGTCCTTGTGGCGGCTGGTGGGCATCCCGTTCTCGTCGAGCACCGAACGCACCGAGTCCGGCGCGCCGGGCCACTGCGGCAGGGTGGCGCTGATCAGCCACTGGCCGTTGGCGAACGACCCGCCGAAGGCGCCGGCGAAGAACTTGTCGGCGACCGCGAACTTCGGGGCGCCCGCACCGGTCAGGTACTGGTAGGTGGTGAGCTTGGTGGTGTCGTAGTAGCCCATCACCAGTCCCGCGGCGTCGCTGCCGACGGCGTAGCGGTTCATCGCACCGCCGTTCAGCTGGTACTGCTCCTGGTAGAACCGGTGCACCAGATCGCGGGTGCAGCCGCCGGGCTGGGCGCCGGGGGAGTTGGCGCCGACGCCGTTATTGGCGGGCACCTGGGCGAACCGGGCCAGCACCGCGTCGGTGCCCGGCGGCGGGCAGGTCACCGCCCCCGGCGGCAGCGCGGCGTCGAGCGGGAACGGGGCATTGGGGAACACCGACTGGTAGGTGACACCCGCGGCGTCGCCGGTGCACGCCGGACGGCCCGCGACCCCGCCCGGCTGGAGGTTGACGTCGTTGAGCAGCAGGCAGCCCAGCGGCGTGCCGTCCTGGCCGACCTGAATCGTGTTCTGCGGGAGGGCTTTTGCGATGTTGTCGATCGGGTCGCCGTTGACCTGGTCCCACTTGCCGAACAGCTTGTTGAAGCTGTTGTTCTGCATGAACACCACGACGATGTGCTTGGTGGCATCGGCGCCCGCGCGTTCGGCCGGGCTCAGTGTGATGCGCGGTCCGGGCTGTTGCGCCTGCGGTGCCAGCGTCGGCAGTGCTGCCGCACCCTGGGTCTCACTCGGCGAACCCGGCTGACCGGTCTGGCCGGGTTTCGTGCAGCCTTGCGCGAGCACCAGGGCGCACAGCGACACCAGGGCGACTCCGGTCGTGGTGACACGCTTCATGGTTCTCCCCGCGTTGTCGCAGGGTTGGCGGCGTTAGTCGGCGTCGTCATCGTCCTCGCCGGCCTCGACGTCGTCGATCAACTCGTAGGGCTCGCCGTACTTTCCCGGCTCGCCGTAGTCGTAGTCGTCGCTGGGTTTGCGTCCCATGTCAGTCTCCTCGCCTACCGCGACCCGCAGGACGGTCGGTGCGCAGTCACTCCGCCATTGTGCGCCCCGTGTGAGCGTCTCAGGAGGGGAACTGGGTGGTCTGGGTGATCCGCCCGCGCACCCCCAACGCCTGCGCTTTCGCGACGAGTTCGGCGTAGGCCTGCGGCTCGATGCGCTGGTCCCGGGTCAGGATGTAGCCGCTGCGACCGCTGGGGTCGCTGACGATGGCCCAGCTGTAGTCCGGAGCGCGCTCGAGGATCAGGTAGTTGCCCGGCGGGTTGGCCGAGGGTTTCCCGCCGAAGCCGACGTTGAGTGCGGTGTTGTTGGCGTTGACCGGAACGGCCGCCCCGACGATGGACGATTTCGGGCCGCGTTTGCCGAAATAGTTGCCCGAATTCTGCACCCCCAGCGAGCCGTCGGGCTTCACCGAGTAGACCGCCTTGGTGTTGACCAGGCCGATGGAGAAGAACTGCTTGACGCTGCCCTGCTCGTAGTAGGTGCCGGCGTACTTGGCGGGGTCGACGGGCACGCTGGACGGAGTGACGGCCGCCGGCGCGGGCTTGGCGGCGCCACGCTGGGAGGCGCGGTTGGCGGCGGCGCTGGCGCCGGTGTCGGCGCCGGCAGCACCCGCCCCGCACAGCATCGCCGCTCCCAGGCCGCCCAGCACCACGGTCGAGCCGAGCCACTTGATGGAATTCATGAATCTGGACCTTCCCCCGGCATGTGACCGGTGGTCGTCAGGGGCCGATCGGGGTGACCGGCACTCACCCCTGCATTCGGAGCCGCACCGGCCGCGGATTGGTTCGGGTGTGCGATAACGCGCGCGACCTGGGCTTCGGGCGTACGTTGCCAGTCATGACCGCAGCATTTGTCCCGCCGCAGCAGGACAAGCGGTTCTTCGGCCACCCCATCGGGCTGGCAACGCTGTTCGCCACCGAACTGTGGGAGCGGTTCAGCTATTACGGGATGCTGGCCATCCTGGTGCTGTATCTGGCGGCCGACACGTCCGAGGGCGGGCTGGGGATCTCGGGCACCACCGCGATCGGGATCTTCGGGGTGTACTCGGCGATGGTCTATCTGCTGGCCGTGCCGGGCGGGTGGATCGCCGACCGGATCCTGGGGCCCTACCGCACGGTGCTGATCGGGGCGTGCACCATCGCCGCCGGGCACTACGTGCTGGCGGTGCCCTCGGAGCGTTCGGTGTGGCCCGGCATGGTGCTGGTGGCGCTGGGCACCGGACTGCTCAAGCCGAACATCTCGGCGATGGTCGGCTCGCTCTACGACAACGATCCCGACGAGGGCGAGCGGCGCGATGCCGGGTTCTCACTGTTCTACATGGGCATCAACATCGGGGCGTTCGTCGCACCGCTGGTGTGCGGGTATCTGGCCGAGAAGATCGGCTGGCACGTCGGGTTCGGCGCCGCCGGCATCGGTATGACGCTGGCGGTGATCGTCTACCTGGTGGCCGGGCGTCGCACGCTGGGAGAGATCGGGCGTGCGGTGCCCAACCCGGAGACCGGCGCGCAGCTGCGCCGGCTGGGCGCGGTCGCGGTGGTGGTGCTGGTGCTCAGTGCCGTCGTGTTCGCGATCGACTACGCGCTGGGCCGTTACCGGGCCGAGCATCTGATCTGGTTTCTGGCCGCGGTGACCGTCGTCACCCCGTTCGTGTACTTCGTGCGGATCTTCCGCGGTGCCGGGCTGAATCCCCTTGAGCGCGATCGGATGAAGGCCTACATGTGGATCTTCGCAGGCTCGGCGATGTTCTGGCTCATCAGCGATCAGGCCGGTTCGACGTTGAGCCTGTTCGCCTCGGAGAAC
Source organism: Mycobacteriaceae bacterium (assembly GCA_029979305.1). Lineage (GTDB taxonomy): Bacteria > Actinomycetota > Actinomycetes > Mycobacteriales > Mycobacteriaceae > Mycobacterium. The sequence goes on from JAPOHV010000057.1 coordinate 4,105, forward strand.
ACCGACCGACACTTCGGCGGCATGGAGTTGCCGGCCAGCTGGCTGCAGGCGGTCAACCCGATCACCATCATCGCGCTCTCGCCGGTGTTCGCCTTCCTGTGGTTGCGGCTGGGCCGGCGGGCCCCGACGCTGCCGAAGAAGTTTGTGCTGGCGCTGCTGCTGATCGGCATCTCGTTCCTGGCGATGGCGGTGCTGGCCCGCTCCGCCGCCGACGGCACCAAGGTGCTGTGGATCTGGCTGGTGACGGTGGTGGTGGTGCAGACCATCGGCGAGCTGCTACTCAGCCCCACCGGGCTGGCCGCCTCAAGTCATCTGGCGCCCAAGCGGATCGAGAGCCAGGTGCTGGCTTTGTGGTTCCTGTCCTCGGCGGTGGGGGATGCCATCGGCGGTACCACCGCGCCGCTGCAGGACAGCCTCGGCAAGGCCGGGTACTTCACGTTGATGGGCGGCGCGGCGGTGGTGCTGGCGGGGATCATCCTGACCCAGGCGCGGCGGATCCACACCTTGATGGGCGGCATTCACTAACAGCACAATGCGCGTGTAAGCCGGAGTTGACGAGCGCTGCGGGCGTTGGCAATTCGGTTGTTTCGCAGCTGCGCGTGGTTGGGCGGGCATAACGTTGGGGTTGCCTCTTGCGGGAGCGGGAGGGGGGTGAGTGAAATGAATCGAATAGCAGCATTCGGGGCCGCCGTCCTGACGGCCGTGGGACTGGCGACGGGGGTGTTCGCGCCGCCCGCGGCGGCTGTGCCGGGGCAGTGTCTGAGTACGCCGTGGGGCGGCTTCTGCGACAACCCGCCGGCCGCCGACGGCAGTTTCTGGCACTGCGAGGGAGCGTTGGGCTTCTCCAACTGCTACCAGGCCTGCATCGACCAGGTGAGCGCCCGGCCGGTGCCGACGGATCTGAACTGGAGTACGCCATGCTGACGATGACAAAAGACCGGCCGAGCCGCTGAGGAGTCAGCAGCCCGGCCGGCCAATCTTGGTTTGTGGCGGCTTGCTTATGCCACCGTGACGTGGACGTGGTTGAAGTGATCGGCCACGCGCCACATCGTGTACTTCACGCCGAACCGGCCCGACTGGCTCTGGACGTCGGCGTTGATGGCGTCACCCAGTCCCATGTCCGAACCGATCATGATGTCCAGGGCATGGCCGCTGGGATGGTCGGGACGCGAGTCCGGACGCACGCCGCCGATGGACTGCACACCGGGATAGGTGGCGGTGATGTATGACGCGAGGGCCCGCGCGTTGGGGCACAGCCCGCCCATCCCAACCTGGGGGACGGCTGCTGCGGTCGCAGACGAAGTTGCAACCAGGAGCGCGGTAGTCGTCGCCAGTGCAAATTTGTTCATGTGAAAAGGGTAAGTGCGCTGACGCTGTCCCCAAAAAGCCACTACTGCTTCTGATTTCGTCGATCGCGCTGAATCGGGGTGTCTGGCCGTCTCATCTGATTTCGTCAATATTATTGGGAATAAACATGTTTCCGCTGCTCAGAGCACTCATTTGCGGGCGCAGTCCGGCGTAGGCCCGCATGTTGGCTTCGTCACATGCGCGAAAAACCGGTGATGTGGCCCTCATTTGGTGAAACGGGCGCGTCGCGCTGGACCACAGTGGCTCCGGGGGCTGGACTATGTGCTTTGTGCCCACCTCTGAGCGACAGCGGCGACCGTGGTGGTTGCCCGCGGTTGCTTGTCGCTCAGAGCCGGGCACAGAACACATCACCGGGGAGACTTTTCCGGGGCGTACCCGCCCCGCGTCACCGCCGTCAGCGTCGTCAATTTCTTTCCCGTTGGCACTGCGGCAGGGCCGCCGGAGGACTAGCCTCCTTCCATGCGCAACGAAATCAGCCGTATCACCGCCACCGCCGTCAGCCTCGCCGTCGCCGCGACCTTTGCCGTGAGCTGCTCCCAGACCAAAGAAGCCACCAAGGACGTCGCCTCCAGTGCCTCAAGCGTGGCGTCGTCGGCCGGCAGTGCGGCCAGCAGCGCAGCGACCAGTGCCGCCGGCGCGGCGTCGTCGGCCGTCAGCGGTGCCGCCGGTATGACCACGCTGTTCTACCCGGAGCAGCAGGGGGCGATGTTCTCCATCGAGGCTCCCGCCGACTGGAAGGTCGAGAAGATCGACGCAGTCGGCGACTTCGGATCGCTGGAGAGCCCGAACGGCTCGGTGCTGCAGTTCCGGGCGCAGACCTTCGACACCGACGTCGACGCCAACAAGGAGATCGACGACATCGTCGATTCGACCAACGGCTTCCTCAAGGACAACTACACCGACGTCAAGCTCGACGACCCCAAGGATGTGACCGTCGACGGTCAGCCGGGGGCCCAGCTCTCAGGCTCCGGCAAGGACAAGGACGGCAACGCGGTGGAGTTCCTCTCGGCGATCATCGCGCTGGGGCCCAAGTCGATGGCTGAGATCTGGGCGGCCGTCTTCCCCGAGGGCAACAACGACCTCGAGACCGCCACGGCGGTGCTGAACTCGTTCAAGGTGGCCAAGCAGTAGCACCCCGCCTCAGTGGGCGGTGATTTCGACGCTGCTCTGGCCGAAGTCGGCGACGATCCGCAAGCTGCCGCCCAACGCGGCCACGTACGACTGCAGCGTGCCGATCTCGGTACGCGACAGGTCTCCACTTTCCAGTTTGGAAACCCACGCCTGCGAAACACCCATCAGGGCGGCGATGTCGGACTGCCGGGAGTGCCCGAGCGATTTGCGGATTTCCGCGAGGCGATGGGCGCGGACTTCGTCATGCATCTGCGCGCGGACCCTGTCGGCGCACGTCGGATCGAGGCGGCCCTGTGCGACAGCGTCCACCCGAATCTCGCGCCAGTTGCGTGCCACGGTCAATCTCCTTCTGATTCGAGCCACCGTCGATAACGACCCTCGGCGATCGGGATGTTCTTCCGGTACCAGCTTCGCCAGTGCCCGGATTTATCCCCGCCGACGAGCAGGATTGCTTTGCGTTGCGGATCGAACATGAACAAAATCCTGATGCTCGTGCCGCTGGGGCGCACTTCTTTCATGTTGTGAAAAACCGAGCCGGCAACCTTGTCCACGACCGGCCTGCCCAGCGTCGGTCCTTCGGAGGCCAGCAGATCCAGCGCACCCGCGACCGCCGCCATCGCATCGCCGTCGAGCGTGAAGTACCAAGCCTCGACCTCCTCAAGCAGGATCACGTCCCAGTTCCACACTCGAATATAACTTCCAAGTTATTTCATACAGGTCAGTTGGAGAGTTTCTAACATCGGGTCGCCTGCAGCCCATCTCTTGCGGATGCCACCTGTGGAGTAACGGCGGACTGGGGGCACCCCGCCTCAGCGTTTCCTGCGCAGCCACTCCGCCGGCCGGCCCCGGCCGCCGGTGTCCTGGAAGTCCCCGGTGCGCTCGACGTGGTCTTTCATCAACCGGCGGAAGGCGTCGCGGTCCAGGTGATGACCGGCGACGGCCTCGTGCACCTCAAGTAACTGCGGCATGGTGAACCCCCGGCCCAGCAGGTGATCGGGGTCGGCGCCGGTCTCGTAGCGCCGGCGGATGTCCTCCCGGGCCAACCGGACGATCTGGGCGTGGTCCCAGGCCAGTTCGCCCGGCCGGACGGCGGGGACCATGCGGACCCGTGCCGCCGAGCCCGAGCCGAGCGTGTCAAGACGGTCGGGGCGCACCGCCGCCACATGGGCGACGGAGAGCACCCAGTCGCGGTCGTCGCGGTCGGGGTCGTCGAGCACCGCCAGTTGGCGCTGCCGGATGCCCTCCACGCCGAGCTTGTCGCGCAGGCAGCGCTTCACGGCGTCGGCCAGCGTCTCACCCTTGCGCAGAAACGCTCCGGGCAACGCCCACGTGTGGGTGTCCTCGCGCCACATCTGGGCGACCAGCAGGGTTCGCTCGTCGAGGTCGGGGCTCAGCAGCGCGACGTCCACGGCGACGATGGGGCGCGCGAATCCACGGAGCTTTTTGTCAGACCCTGTTGATACCGTCGTCTCAGAGTTGGGGAAGTGGTTGTCGCCCATAGGGCTAACGCTACATGAATTAGTTGATTATTCGCGCTAAATACGGTATAGTCGGAATCCAGGGACAGGGGGAGACATGACGGGAATCAACGTTGCCGACTCGGTGCTGGTGCTCGGGGACACCGCGACGGCCGACCGTGCGGAGATGCTGGCCGAGCGGGCGGCCGAGCACGGCATGCACATCACGCAGACCTTCTCCTTCGAGCCGGGCGCCGGGGCCGCCCATGACGACATCACCGATATCGAGGCCGTGGTCGGGGCACTGGGCCGGGCTGTCGCGACGCGCACCGCGATCTGGACCCCGTTCCCGCTGGAGGACCTGTGCCGTGAGCAGCACCTGAGGCGGCTCGCCCTGGCCCTGCAACGCCATGGTCTGAACCTGCTGATCGGCCGGGACATGGCGCCGTGCCCGCTCGAGGGCGGCTACAGCGCCATCGACGCCGCACTGCGCGAGGAGGTCAAAGCCGTCGACGAACTCGACAACGCCGCCCTGGCGTCGGCGGGGCTGTGCACCCTGGGTGCCGAGATCGAGGCGGCGCTACGAAGAGGTGCGCCCCGGGCCTGACGCGGCGAGCGGATCTTCAGCACCAGGGAGGCGGCCGAATTCGTCGGCCAGTCCGTGGGCTGGGTGTCCTGGGCGCTGCGCGAGGGTGCCGTCACCGACGCCGACGGCGTGCCCATTGAACCGCTGCGGATCGGCCGGAGCCGGCGGCGGCGGTTCACCGTGCCGATGATCCGGGATATGGCGCGCTCATGCCACCGGCTCGGAATCATCAACCGGCGGGAGTGCGAGCGGGTGCTGGCTGAGCTGTCCCGCACGGCCCGGTAGCGCACGCCGCGCCTGCGCCTCCGGTCGCGGGCTGTCGCGCTAACGCCGGTCTGCACACCGGCACAACATCTTTCGATTTTTCGCACGGGAGGCACCGCTGGGGCCGCCCCGCGCTTCACCCACCGACTGAAAGGAGCTACCCGATGACTTCAACCAACAACATCCCGAGCTGGGAGCACGACGAGCTGATCCACGCCTACTGGGTCGTGCCCGGCAAGCTGCTCGCCGGGGAGTACCCCGGCGCCAAGGAGCCGGCGAAGGCCGCCCGCAAGATCGCGACGCTGCTCGACGCCGGGATCACCTCGTTCGTCGACCTGACCGAGCGCGGCGAGAGGACCCGCGGCGGAGCGCCGATGGTGCCCTACGACGACGGCCTGGCCGCGCGGTACCTGCGCTGCCCGATCCGCGACACCGACGTCATCGACGACGCCGGATACGACCGGATCCTCGCCCACATCGACGCCGAGATCGAGGCCGGCGAGGTGGTGTACGTGCACTGCTGGGGCGGCAAGGGCCGCACCGGAACCGTGGTCGGCGCCTGGCTGATCGACCGGGAGCGCCTGGGCTATCCGGCGGTGATCGACCGCATGCAGGAACTGCGCCGCGGATCCCGCAAGGATGAGCAACCCGTTCCCGACACCCCCGAACAGCACGACGTGCTGCGCCGGCGGGCCCGAGGGAGGCAGGCATGACCGATTGGTTTCAGCGGCTGACCGGGTTCGCCGAGGACGGCTACGGGCCAACGCGGGACCGGCTGCGGGTCGAGGGCGACGAGCTGGTGTCGAACGTCAACGGCAAGCGCTACGGCATTGGTGAGCTGACGCTGCCGACCCTGTCCGAGTTACGTATGCGGGTGAATCCGTCTCGGGGACAGCGAACTTCGGTAGGAACCGTGGTCGGTGAAGCCCGCGCGCTGCACCGCGAGCCGGAGTTCGCCGGCGCGTTGTTCCAGGTGGCCTCGCAGTTCAACGTGCTGGAGATGACATCGCAGGACGTCACCCCCGAACAGGGCGTCACCCGCTACGCGTGGGATCTCACCCAGGGTCCGGCCTGCGCGATCGCGGCCGGCGCGGCGACCATCTACCGCAACTACTTCGTGCCGTTCCCCGACGGCGTCGGGCAGACCGCCCGTCGTCAGGTCGACAACCTGGCCGGGGTTGGCGCGGCGTTGTCGGAGCACACCGGCCTGGCGGTGGCCGCGCTGTGGGAGATGCGCAACGGGTATGCGCTGTGCACCACCGAGGGGCTACGGGCGATCGCCTGGCTGCTCGAGGGTGCGTCCGAGGAGATGCTCGACGACCTGCGGGGCCGGCTGGCCATCGGTCTGCACCGCAGTGTCCAGGTGACCGACCTCGACGGGGATGAGCGCCGGTTGGTGTCGCAGGCGTTCTGCTCGGCGCTGCCCGTCGGGTACGGGGTGCGGTCAGGGGACTGGGAGCCGTTTGCGCGGCTGGTGCTGGAGGCGACCTACGAGGCCACCCTGCTGGCCGCGGCCGAACAGGCTGGTGAGGGCGGGTCGAACACCGTATTGCTGACCCGGGTCGGCGGGGGAGTGTTCGGCAACGACCCGGCGTGGATCGACGCGGCGATCGAGCGGGCCCTGGGGGTGGTATCCGACGCCGGGCTGGATGTGCGGATGGTGCAGCGGGGCTGAGGGGGGTTCACCGCCGCGTTATCAACCCCGTTGGGACGACGGCCGCTGCCGCCGCGGCAGGAAGGTGCGCACCAGGCTCCAGCCCACCAGCGTGCCCAGCGCGATCGACAGGATGGCCGCCCCGGCCACGCCCAGGCCGGCGGTGTTGGAGTAGTCGCCGGCGACCGTCCGGCTCACCGACATGAACGTCAACTGTCCGGGCACCAGCGACCAGAACGCCGCCAGCGTCAGCACGCTGGACGGCGGAGCCGACTTGATCCGGGAGGCGCCCACCGCGAAAGGAATAGCCACCGCCGCGGCGATGAAACCGGAATGGGCGTTATTGGCCACCGCGCCCGCCGCTGTTTGGGTGAGCATGGCGACCGCAACCGTCAGCGTCAGCCAGATCAGCGACCAGCGCGGCGCCGAGAGATAGAAGTACAGCCCGACGGCGATCACCAGGATCGAGGCGTACAGCGACCAGGATCCCATCGTCGCCGAAGGCGTCTGTGGCACAACGACTCCGGCGATCCGCACGCCCAGGACCACGCCGTAGACCAGCAGCGCCAACTGGGCCAGGCCATAGACAGTGCGGCTGGCGCCGGAGACGATGCGCCCGCCGGCCAGTTCGATGGCGCCCACCACCAGCGCCATACCGGGCAGCGTGGCGATCAGGGCGGGACTGATCACCCGCAGCAGTCCGTCGTGGGCCACGTCGGAGACGAACCAGGTCGCCAGCACGGTGACCACGACAGCCGACAGCGTCGGCAGGATCGGTGCCAGATTCGGAAAAGGTCGGCTGATCTGGACGATCAGGCCGACCACCAGACCAAGGAAGAAATGTGCCGGCACCGAGTTCCAGGACGGCTCGATCACCATGCCGAACCCGACGGTGGTGACCGCGTAGCCGAGCGTGGTGAGCACCGGGCCGAACCGCGGCGGGCGGTGGCGGGCGTCGCGCACCGCGGCCACCGCGTCGGCCGGGGCGATGGCACCGGCCAGGGCCAGTTCGGTGATCTCATCGACGCGGCCGGCGGTGTCGAGCAGGCCCGAGGGCTGCGCCCAGGCCTCCATCTGATGCACGTTGTCGCCGATCTGGACGATCAGCATGGTGGGCAGCACCGCCACCTGCACCGGTTCGGTGGTGTACTGCGCGGCGATGCGCTGCAGCCTGTCCTCGATCAATTGCACCGGTGCGGACACCTCCACCAGGCCGATGCCGATCTCTCGCAGCATCTCGGCCACCTCGCCCGGGTCGTAGTGGTCCGGCGGGGCCAGTGGCGGGGGTGCGGACTTGGCGAGCGCGTCGGCCATCCGGGTGCGAAGAGAAGCCATGCGGCCATCATGAACGCCCCGCCCCGCGCCTCCCTAGTACGAACTACTAGACATGTAATGTAGTTCGCGGTATAAAGTTCGTACAACGCTGGCCGCTGCGAAGGGAGCCACCCCCGTGACCGTCGTCGCCATCCCCACCGCGATCCACCTCGGGGCCGCCGAGCTGCCCTTCGTCGACATCGGCGACGGCTCCAAGCTGAAGGTGATCATGGTCGACCCCGCCCGGCGGCTGTGGATCATCGAGAACGTCTTCCAGGCCGGCTACGAGGTACAACGCCACAAGCACACCGGCCCGGTGTACGCCTACACCACCTCGGGGGCGTGGAAATACAAGGAGTACGACGACGTCAACCGGGCGGGGTCGTTCCTGTTCGAACCGGCGAACTCGGTGCACACCCTGCAAGTCGTCGAGGACGACACCCACGTCTGGTTCCAGATCTACGGCTCCAATCTCAACCTCGACGCCGACGGCGAGGTGGAAAGCGTCTCTGACGGGTCCTCGACGCTGGCGGTGTACCTGAACCTGTGCGAGCAGGCCGGCCTGCCGCGGCCGGCGGTGCTGACGGTCTAACGATGACCAGCACCCTGGCCGGTGCGATCGACCTGGCCGACCCGGACACCTTCGCCGACGGTGTGCCGCACGACGCCCTGGCGGTGCTGCGCCACACCGACCCGGTGCACTGGCAGCCGATGGACGGCGAACCCGGGTTCTGGGCGGTGCTGCGCCATGCCGATGTCATCCACGTCGCGCGCCATCCGGAGATCTTCTCCTCGCACGCCGGGGGAATCACCGTCGAGGACCCCGACGCGGCCCGGCTGCAGCGGATGCGCAGCATGCTGCTGGCGATGGACCCGCCGCGGCACGGCGCGCACCGGGGCCCGCTGGCGGGGCACTTCCGGCCCCGCGCGATCGCCGAACTCGAAGAGCGGGTCCGAAGGACCTGCCGGGAGGTGATGGCCGAGGCGCGTCAGCGCCGGGAGGTGGAGTTCGTCGGCGAGGTCGCCGCGCAACTGCCCACCCGTGTCATCGGCGAGGTGTTCGGCCTGCCGCGCGGCGACTGGGAGCATCTGCGAAAACTGGCCGAGCGGATCGCCGCCGGCCAGGACCCCGAGCTTGGTGGCGATGGGAGCGCAGCGGCCGAAATGGCCTGCTACGCCGTTGAACTCGCCAGGTCCCGGCGCCACCGACGAGGGGGTGGCGCCGGGCCTGGCGACCTCACCGACGCGATCCTGGGTGCGCGGTTCGCCGGTGCCCCGATGGGCGACGACGACTTCGGTGGGTTCTTCGTCCAGCTGGTCACCGCGGGCAACGACACCACCCGCGGCGTGCTGTCGTCGGGACTGCTGACCCTGCTGCGCCATCCCGGCCAGCTGGCCGAGCTTCGGCGTAACCCCGGCCTGCTGCCCGCGGCGGTGGAGGAGATGCTGCGCTACGACAACCCGCTGCACTACTTCCGCCGCACCGCCGTCGCCGACACCGAACTTTCCGGAACCGTGATCCGGGCAGGGCAGAAAGTGGCGATGTACTACACCTCGGCCAACCGCGACGAGGAGGTGTTCACCGACCCGCAGACCTTCGACATCCGCCGGGATCCCAACCCGCACTTGTCTTTTGGTACAGGCGTGCACTTCTGCCTGGGCGCTCACCTGGCCCGCCTGGAGATCAGGTCATTCTTCGCCGAACTGCTGGGGACGTTCAGCGGCATCGAGCTCAGCGGGGAGCCGGTGCGGATCCGTTCGAATCTGAACAACTCACTCAAGCGGCTGCCGGTGCGCCTGTCGGTGTAACGGCGGTGATGCGGCACGATGGGCGACATGCGCCAGTTCTCGCTGTACCTCGGCATCCTGATGACGCTGGGTGGGCTGTTGTTCACGCTGCAGGGCATCGGGGTGGTGCAGGGCAGCACGATGAGCAACACCACGACGTGGTCGGTGCTCGGGCCGATCATCGCGATCGCCGGCGCGGGGATGGTGTACGTGAACTGGCGGGGGCGTTAGGGCACGATGGATTGGGTGACCCGCTGGCGATACATTCAAGGGCCTAGGGCACTTTTTGGCGGCTTAAGATCCGCTGACCGGCTAATACACCAACTGCGGCAAGGGCGGGTTCAGCGTCCTGTCGGGGTTTGAATTTTGTTCATCCTGCAAGTCTCCGGTTGGTTGGAGGCCGCCCGATGAGCAACACAACGACATCTTCAGCGCTGCGAACGATCAACGCGGTCGCCAGGCGCGAGCAGGATTTCGGTTAATCCACCCGGATTCCTAACGCGGTTCGCCAAGCAGACTGTGTCGGCGATCGTCGACCGATCGGGTTAGGGCAAACTCCGACCGACTGGAGATCAGCTGAACCGTCGTTGCGTCAACACGCAATGCGAGCGTGCGGCCGAGGTGGTCTAGTCACCCGTCGCTAGTGATTAAGCCAGGGAAAATTCCGTTGTGCGCCCTTTGCGAACATCGCCCTCGAGCCATCGCTCGACGCGTTGCAGGGCTGGGATTTCGGCACGATTGGCAGTTTTGAGCAAAGCTGATCTGGCGGCCTTGGAGGTGTCTCGCACGGGGAGGCCGGACGTTGAAATGTTGCATCGTGAAAGACGCTGGCTGCCTTTCGTCGAGTGCCTCCGTTGGGCCGCCGGAAAATTTTTTCAAAAACTTGCGAGGAACTCTGCAAATTCCCCTGCGGATGTGTCATGGTGTGCCGAGCAAACCCCTGGGGAAGGACTTCCATGACCGCATCGGCTTCCAACAACGCTTCGTCCGCGAACGAGAATTGGGTGCGCCCGATCGAAGTGACTACGCGGGAAGCCAGTCGGTCAGGCGGGCGGCACCGCCGCCCGGAGACGGGGTCCGGACGCTATATCGGCCGGGTCGGCGCGCTCGCGGTCGCCCTGGGTATCGGGGCTGCCGCGGCGTCGATGCCCGCGGTGGCCTTCGCCGACACCACAGGGTCGGCAGGCTCGACGGGGTCGCAGGACGACTCGTCCGACGCATCGGCGCCGGCGCGCTCGGCGCCTCGGACGACCCGCGGTCCCGCCCGGGAGGCGGGCTCTGACACCGGAGCCTCGGCGAGTGTCCGGAGCGGCAAACGGACGGCTTCGGCGCCGGCAGCGAGCGCACGCAAGCCGAAGAGCAACCGGCGGTCCTCGGTGACCCCCGCGGGCCCGGCAGCTCCGGCTGCGGCGGCACCGGCTGCGGCGGTGCCAACGGCGAGCGGGCCGGCGGCAGCTCCTGCGGTGGGTGCACCGCTGTCGGCGTCTGCCCCCGACGCACTGCCGGTGAAACCCTCTGAGGCAGTGTCGACTTCGGCGTTGGCGGTGCCGGTGTCTCAGGCCTCGGTCGGGCGCTCGGGCGCGCGCAGTGCCGCCGCCGCGTCGAGCCCGGTGATGACCACGGCGGCGGCTCGCGGGGCCGTGTCGGGGGTTGGCGGGGGTTTGCTTTCGTGGCTGGCGGGCGGTAACGGCGGCGGGGCGCCGGGGGGTGGGCCCCTTG